>JBLHWO010000257.1:0-4958 GCA_047629215.1 Cellvibrionaceae bacterium
AAACGTCCAACTTAATGCCAATCAATTATGGCTGGTCTCAAGGCAAAAGCGAGGGGATAGCATTTTTATTATTTAATAATATCGTTGTATTCATTTTTTTTCTGGTAATTGGCACACAAATCATCAATTTTCCTCTATTAATTCGAAGGCAGGGATAAACCATCGCTGTAACGAACCCTACCCTCAGAATCGATAATGATTGCCTCAATGCCTGGCAAGCGATTGACTAAAGACAAGCCCTTTGTGACACCCATCACAAACACACTGGTCGACAAAGGGTCAGTTTGAAGGCCGTTATCACCTAATATGGTGACACTAGAAATACCTTTGGCGGAAGCACCCGACTTAGGATTTATAATATGATGAACCCGCTCACCTGTTTGTTGATCGATAAAAAATCGCTCGTAGTCACCGGACGTTGATACCGCCGTATTATCGAGTGGGAGGGTAATCGCAATGGTGTCTTGCTGACGAGGGTTTTCAATGCCGACCAGCCAAGGTCTGCCACGGCGATCACCTAATAATCGGCTATCGCCACCTGCGCTAAATGATGCGTGGCGGATACCCTTTTTTTTCAAAATGGCGATGGCTTGATCTGCGGCATAACCTTTGGCAATACCGCCGAGATCAATCATCACATCGGGATGCTTAAAACTGACTTTACCCTCTATCAAAATAACCCAACGATAGTCTATCGCCGCTTGCTTTTGTTTTCTTTTTACCTTACTCGGCTGTTGCTGCTTACGATAATCATAAAGATGACCAACGCTAGCGAAGGTAATATCAAAGGCACCCAGAGTGAGTTCACTAATACGATAGGCGGTGCTGAGTAACAAGGCCATCTCAGCAGAAACCACTTGCGGAGTTCGGGCTGCTTCTTTATTGAGTCGCGACAACTCACTGGTTTCAATATAAGGGCTATAGGTTTGATCTATACGCTGCATTTCTGCCATCACGTCTGCGATTGCTTTTTTAGCAATAGAGGCCTCGTCATGCCAAACCGTGACGCTGATTCGGGTTCCCATCGCATCTTGTTGCTCACTAAACCACTCGGCATTAACACCAAAGCTCAGCAAGAAAAATATGCCTAATAAAATCACTCGCGTATTTAAACTGCAACCGACAAGAGGAAAGGACAAACTTCTATTCCTTTATATTGATTCGATAGGAGCCATCACCCACTGGCTCACCAATGAATTGCAGCATTTGATTTAAGCCTGCACGCGAAGAAGCGTTGCGTTCGCGTGAGGCAATGGTACCGCTTACCTTTAAAACTGGCTTTGGCTGCGCCAACTGAGTCACCGACACGATGAGATCTAATTCAACAGGCGATGAAGCCTGCTGCGCATCTTCCACGTGATTCCATTGTGAAGATAAACCACCACTACCATCGTCTTGAGCGCGGCCTTGGATATTACCGAGAGCAAGCCATTGATTGCCATTAAACAAAGATGCTCTTTGCCACAAAAGGCTTAATTCAGTTTCGCCTAAACGCTGATTCTGCCAAGTAGCTTTTTGAATATAAATATCAACATCGCCACCAAGGTCAACACTAAAAAACGGAGCGATCCTGGATACCGGTAAATTAGCATCCACATCACTGGCGACGGCTTTACCGCTCAACAAAGAATAGCAAACATCACCTTTAAGCGATTGCCCACTTGTTAATGTAGAAAAATTAATGCAAGGATTTAAGCTTAGTAGAGACAAGCCATTTAAGCGCCAGGCTAATTGCCCTAAGGGTAAGGCATGCCCCCTATCTACCCACTGACTATAATCTGCTCGGCCTTCCCATAAAGAACCATTAACGCTAGACACCTGTAACCCGGGCGCTGCTTTTTGGACACCATAAATAACCCACGCAGCAGGAAAATTTTTGACGACTAGAAATGTGGTTAATAGCAGTGTAATGGTAAGCCAATAACGTTTTTTAAAAAGGAACATATAATTGTAATTTTATTTGATTTTTATAACAGTTTATACAGTGGTGATATTTTATTCTCAGACAAGGCAAAATCGCACATAATGAGGGAAATTATATATAATAAATGACCGAATGAGTACGATTTTCCTCGGTGCCCCCTTGTGGGGTAAACGCCGCATGGGGACGAAAGATCACCACCGTAAAGATCTTATTCTGCAACACGGAGACTCACCATCAACCGCCCAGCCAGCTGTGACGGAGTTAACGACAAATCTTCTATTTTTACTTTGTGCTTATACTCTAAGTCATAAAGCCACTGAGCTAAGGCCGGATAAGGCGCATTCTCTAAACGTAAGCGTGCGTCTTTTTTTGATCCGGGCTGAAAACCTCTCATCACCAATTCATTCTCTTGAATACTTTTATCGATCACTAACGCTAGAGATTGCCCCCCTTTCTTTCCATTTCCAGACCGTTTCTTCGCTTGCACACGCGCAGCCAATATTTGAACTTCGCTTACATCTGCTTTAGCTTGCTCTAAGCGCTTCTTTTCTTGTGCATGCCAATTCATAGTAGGGCTGATTACAAACAAAAAGAAAAGAATAAGCGCTGCAATAAAGCCACCGACAGCAATCATTATTTGCTCACGCTGATCATGTTCTTCCCACCAACTGATTACCTTTTCCATTTATTCATGCCCCCTTCAATACAATTTTTAATCGTGCCTGAAACCCATCTCCCGACGCACTGGAACTTTGTAATTCAGCCTTGACGCCTTGCTGATCTAGACTCTGACGAAACTGCTCTACACCATTAAAAGAATCGGCTTTAATATTAATGCGCAATGATTGCTCACGATTACTATAATTCAGCGTCGTTAAATTGATTTTTAATTGATCTAACACCGGCGCCACTTTAGATAAGAGATACACTACCTGACTGGGCTTACCTGCACTAGTAGTAGAACCTAACATTCTTTTCAAACGAGTAACGGTATCGCTAGATGGCCCCCTAGGAACAACCGTACGGTATATCGATAACATTTCTTCTTGATAACCTGCACGTTGCTGTTTCATTAAATAAATATCGGTAAAACTGGCAACAAAGAAAACGGCAACCGCCACCGCAGCTACAATAGCCACCGGCTTTGCCTCTTTCCACCAGTTTTCGAGAGGCAATTTTTTGCCAAACTTTCCTGTACAAAAATTCAATTGATTTGACTGCGTAAAACTTAAAGGCGGTGAACCTATCACAACACTGTATTCAACCGGCGGCATAATATGACTTTCGATAATTTCTTGAGTCTCGGCATCATCAACATAAACGCGAACCGACCAAGCACTCCCAGTTTCTTGCTGGTTTTGCAACAAATCTTTTAAGAATGCCTGAGAGAACGATTGCGCTATACTAAAACCTAAACCATTTGGGCGATGACCCAGCACCTGCCCGTCGACAAACCATATCAATAGCTCATCGTCTGACGCATGCAAAATTTGAAAATTAGCGATACAGGCCTCGACCTGTATATTGTTTACACTCATCCAGCCGATTAAAGATGAAATCCAATCCCTTTGCGCATAGGCAACAGAAATCACCTCCGAGTCTTTGTCAGCGCTGACAGCAAAATGCAAATCCTCTACTGAGCCCAACACATCCTCTTCTATCTGATAAGGCAACAGCTTCAGAAAATGCCGTGCTTCTTTTTTATTATAAGCAAGCGGTAAACTAACCACTTTATCGCCAGGCACCAACAACAGAGCGGGTTGAATTTTATTTGACAGCGTCATCAACAAATCATCTTCAGAGCCCAGCTGTGAGCCTGCAGGCCAATTCGACAACTCATCGATAAAACCCCAGCGAAACTGTCGCGTCACCGTACTGCTTTCTTCAAGCCCAGCATTGTCCTGCTCGACGGCTTCGTCAAACACTTTTTCGACAACTTCTTCCAATAATTCAATTACGAGTTTTTCAGCCACGCTTTTTACTCTCTATCATCGATTAAAACAGTGAATTTAAAAAATATCTTCACTGCTGCGCTTTATCACATAAATTTGGGCTGCACTGGTCTTTGGATCTGAGTACCGTTTAAGCAAACTATACATGCGTCTTTTTATAGTGTCTAATTCTACTTCGAGCGTCAGCAAAAAATACTCGCTGCCTGTTGTCAACCCACCGATTGGCGGCTTCAACTCCTTACTAGGAAATATTGTTTCTACCCCGCTGTCACCCAAGAATTCTTCAACGCTAGAAAAACCATCGGTCTTGACCTCAGCGGCGGCATTTAACGGGCTGTTATCGCCATCTTGAACCGCTAACACTGGCCGACTATTTTTAAGAGTCTCAGCATCCTCGTCAGTAATCGGCACTGACTCTTCGGGAGAATTTAGACTTTGTAGAACCTGCGGCAATGCTGTATTAACATTAATACCCGCCGTGCTATCTGGCAGCGCTATTACAAGAGGCGCAATCCACTCATAAATTTCTTCGGTCATATGTCTAATCAGACGCAATTCACTCACACTGGCCATTAGATCATTTGCTGCTCTAAAAGGCTTCTCCTGTGACGAATAATAATCAGACTCTGCACCACCTGCACCTGTCACACTATCATTTGAGTCAAGCCAATCCATAACCGACTGCGTGATTGCCTCAGCCGTCGAAGTATCTACAACGCCATTAGGCACAGTTTGCAATAAGCGAATAAATCGTTTTTCATTGACGGTATAGCGATCCTTGAAAGACTTGCTCGTATCAAATGCAGCTGACCGATCTCCTCCTAGCTGGTTAATATTAAATCGCCCTTGGGCGTCCTCAATAGACAGATCGTTAATCAGAATATCGGTAAATTCCGCCTGGATCAGCGCTTTATAATCACTTGATTTAGCCCATTGCTCCGCTAAGTGGTCATATAACTTTTTACCGCTATCGCTATCTTCTTTTTTATCTGCTCGCAAGGCCCACATAGTGGCATGCTCCAGACTCATTAAGGACTGCTGCATTTGAGCTGTAAAAAAACGATTTTCTGCGCGCCCAAGAG
>JBLHWO010000258.1:0-4933 GCA_047629215.1 Cellvibrionaceae bacterium
ATATGATATTTTACTTGAAAATATAAGCGGGATGTTCAAGTCTTGAATAGTGAATTCACATAAAAAGTTTTAGACCACCTTTATGGACTGTATTGTTCGTCGGTAAGTAAAGGTCTTGGTTTTTCTATTATTCACGATTCAAGACTTGACCCTGTTTTTTCTGTTTTTTATTGGACCCTGTTTTTTATTGCTAATTGACGCGTTTGTTAGAGCTTATTTTGTACAGTCGATTACCTTTTTTGCTTGTCAACTCAGTAAGTATTCCTTGACGCAACAAACTTTCCGTAGTGCTTCGGATTTCATCAAGCGCATAAAACTCCAGTTTTTCAAAACCGGGTTGTTTACTGCCCCATTGCTGAATTCTTAGGGGTGAAAAGCCCCAACGTGAATACCTGTCGTGGAATTCAATTAACAAATTCCTAAGCCCTTCCGATTCATCCTGACTTTCAACAAATGCATATTCTGGATATGAATCTTTAAGGTTGGTAATTCTGCTTGTCTCTTGATCAAACTTAGCTATGGGTATGCCTCTGAAAACACCTGCGACATTTACCGAGTTGGGCACAACAATCACTGGCTGCACATCTACATGTATATTTCTTTCTCTAAGGTAGCTTTCATACGCAGACTTATACTTCTCTATTTGATGCACTGCATTGACGAGTGATGAAGGCCTCACCACATTTTTAACTTCAACTAAATAGTGAACGTTATCCGATTCTATTACCCCATCTATTAAAACCTTTCTGCTACCAGAAACGATGCTGACTTCATCATTAAACGAATTATAAGAAAAAGGGATCCCTCCTTTTTTCAAACTGCGTAGAACTTTTCGCTCAAAGTCTAGGGAGCTTTGAACGCGTTCCGCGGCTGAAATCCGTGGTTGAATAACTTCTGTAGCTGTAGGCCCATCAGGGGAGTCATCATTTTCATCAAAGGCTTGAGCCTCATTTACAGCGGATTCTTTTGATATTTCTTGTAATGCCTCCTGCTCTACCTTTTCCTTAACCTCGTCTTGGCTCGCCTTCCCAAAGAAGTGTTTTTCATCTCTGTAGTCTGATGGGGCGTACAGTACACGATGGTTGAAATTTAATGTTAGAAAAAACGAAAACACCAGTAGAGCCGGAAACAGCATCAGAAACCATAGATATGTTCCCTGATGTTCTGCGTCAATAAATGGCAAAACTGTAGTACCACTGAACTCGGCTATTGCAGCAAATATGGCAATTACTGAGAGAGGGTTTTTCACATGTCCGATTTTTTCTACCATAATTTTCCTGTAGCTCTAACGCCAACATAAGGGGTGCGTAGCGAGGAACGAGCGAAGCATCCCAGAGAGCGCAAGCGAACGGACTTAATGTTTTTGTTAGGATTCATTCTTATTTTTCTTAATTTTCCTGTCAATTATAGCCACTATTGAAACTAAAAACTGAAGAACTAATACAGCTATAAGAAATTCCTTGAAATTGAAATTAAATAAATATGTGGTAATAAGTGCAAAGTAAAAAACTGTTGAACTAAGCATCATCGCAAACAGAATAGGTAGATATTTGTCCTCATGCTCGCCTGATAGATAAATCGCAATAGGTAAATTTACAAGAACGATGGGAACAATGCATAAAGGACAGGCACTCTTCCCATATTTAGCTCAGATCCTGACGTAAGTAATAATTTTGTTTATAGCTGTAGCACTAACGCTGCCAACACTAGAAGCAAAACCGTAACGAAGAAGGAGTGAGGGTTTTGACGCCCGAGTGATTGGCCTTCGTTAGCTTACTTCGCAGGCTGTGGAAGTTTTTTCCCATGAAGGAGGTTGTGGCAAATGACCCAAAAATCTACTTTTTTTACTCTGCCTAATTTTTCTTGCAATGGATATGCGCTTTCGACATGGAATCTCATTTTACCTCGATTTTTCCATACTCGATAAACAACTTGATAATAGATCTCAGCGCCATTTTCTAGGTCAATTTTACAGCTACAATAACGACTATAGCCTCCGTGATAACAGAATTGTTCAGGTAAGGTTGCTACGATCTGAGGTAAATATTTAGATAGATTAAAGCGAACTGTATCAAAAGCTCTTTCATCTGATGGATAAGGGTATATTTGCGTAGATTCTAGGTTTTCTTCTTTCTTAATACCAAGAGTAAACACATGATGTGAAAAGGTAAAAAATAGAGTATATCGCTCATCACGCTTAGGGTGATGAAATGTGTAGTGACAGGCATTTAAATGGCTAAAATCATACTCTGTGCCGTCAATATTAAAGCTTTTCCACTGCTGAACTTCATTATCAGTTAGGTTAAAGAGCTTTTGGTTTGCCACTGACTGATATTTTCCTTACGCCAGAAATAACAAAGGCTCCATCTAGGGAGCCTACGCCAAGAAGTAATCTTGGATTCAGAACGTCATTACCGGACACAGCCTCGACCTCAAAGAGGTTACGTGATGTCACATCATAAAGACATGTCTGCTACACCAGTAAGGTAAGTGTACTAAACCTTACCTTAATGTCAACTCACCCCAGGAATTTGGGTGCCGAGCCTATTGAAACATACCAGACTCATCTTGCGGTAAATCGCCAGGTCATCCAGAATCTCCAACCGCCTTTTTTCTCTTATGCCTAAATTACAATACGGTTCGGGCTTGGGGTGAATGGAATGCATTCCGCTGCGGGTCAAGGATATCGATTTCCAATACAAGACCATAACAGTGAGGGGAGAAAAGATCGAGTGACACTTTTGCCTGATTCGGCAGTTGACGATCTTAGGTTTTAACAGCCCCCTTACTCAAAACCACATAATTCCCAAACAAAACCAAACAAAATCCAAACACCGCCTCAGCACTCCATTGATAGCCTTCGAACAAAGTCGAAATACCCAGTGCGATCACCGGAAACAGGACGGCGGAATAAGCTGCTTTGTCTGCACCGATTCGTCCTATTAGGGTGAGATAACAACCAAAAGCGAGGATTGATCCAAATACGCTAAGATAAACCAACGATAGGCTGTAATTGATTGATGTGTCGTAGTTGAAGTCGGCTCCATTGAACAGTGCGAATATGGTCATGATGATTGCGCCATAGGCCATGCCCCAAGCGTTGGTTTGCATGACAGGCAGGTTGTTCTTTTGATTTCGGGCGGACAGAATGTTGCCGATGGATGCGAAAAATGTGGCGATTAGGCAAAGCCATAACCCATGCCAGCTATCAGCATTGCGTTCGACGATGGTTAGCTCGGACCAGAATATGGCGGCGATGCCTGCAATACCAAACATGGCACCGACTATGACTCGGGCGTTGACACGTTTGCCGAGGAAAATCGCGCTGTTGACGATGTTCATTAATATAACGGTTGAGAACAGCAGCGCGACGATGCCAGATGTGAGTAAATCGGTTGCCCAATAAAAAATCAAATAGTTAGTGGAGAATAGAAACAACCCCTGCAGTGCCATGAACCGATGTTCGGATAGGCTGAACTTAAGATTCTTGTGTCGCCATAAACAGAATGCCAACAAGATAATGGCGGCCAGTGCGAAACGGTAGACTAATGACACTTCGGGGTCGACAGTGCCTAGTTGAAATTTGATCGCGTACCAGGTGGAACCCCATATCAGTACGGCTGATATATATAAATTGGTAGAACTCATTGGTTTGTCTTTTAATGTTAAATTTTAGTGTACAAGCGCAGCCATCCAAAATGCTGATAGCGCGTTTAAGATGTCGCGATAGTCGCTCAGTATTTTTAGGTCGAGGGCCTGACCCTTTGTTTGATAAGTAGTCAGCATCTTTTCAGCCTGTGTGGGCGTAAACTTACCTTCGTTACACAGTGTTGCTAGATCCCAATAGGGCGATGCCATCGTGGCGTATTCCCAGTCAATCGCAACCCAAGGTCAGGCACTTAATGCTTTGGTTTTCCTTTACCGTAAAGTACTCAATAAGCCACTAGGTGAAACCCACGGTATTGTCCGTGCTAAAAGAAGGGGAAAGATACCGGTTGTTTTAACTCAACTAGAAGTTTCAAACTTACTGTCAAATTTGGAAGGTGTACATTGGCTAGGACACAATAACTTAGACGCACATATTTTAGAAAACGCCAATTGCCCCAAAAATCCTACGTGGCGTTGAAAAGTTGAGTCTGAAAAAATATCTCTATGTCTATGATATTTTCGCACAATTAATTCAACGCCCAGTTTTGCAGAACGCCTACTTCAATCAGATATCGACGGAACTTCACGATGACACCACTCGCGGTAATTTCATACAACACGAGTTCGTCTTCTATCTGCTGACCAACCACCACGGGTTTGCCATTACCGATAAAGACAATACTGGACTTGGGACTAGATGAATACAGGTGGCCTGAGAAAACTACTTTTGGCAAGTCTTTACGCACCGAGTCTGGCAGCTCTTGCGAACTTTTGACATAAGTAAGCACACCGGAGGCAAGATTATTACGCTGGGCAGAGGCCGTCTGGGGTTGATGGCCAATCTCCCGTGTCAGGCTGTCAGGTTCGACACGCAGCCACCCTTCTTCGGTGTCGGCAGAGGCATTGTTTACCTCGGTAATTTCTATGGCTTCTACTACTGCTCTTTCTGAGGCTGAGACAACCATTTCTTTGCTTTCTGGCTGTGCCTTTTTTGGTTGAATGGGGGTAACAATTGCCATGACTTTTGAGGGTGAATTATTGACATCGATTTTATTACCGTTGCCGCCCTTATTCGGCACCACTTTTGCCATCCCTGATGACGCTTTAGGCTCTGTGGTTTTTTCGACAGTTACGATTGGGGCCAATGTAGACTCGTCAGCTGAGTCCTTTGCTATATCCTTTGCCATTGGCAAAATAATGGGGGCCATTGCCGTGTAACTCTGGGGTGGATTTGACACCAGTTCAGGCGTCGGTTCACCACCACTAAAAAACGCAATATCGGCAG
>JBLHWO010000259.1:0-4932 GCA_047629215.1 Cellvibrionaceae bacterium
GATATAAAGCTAAAATTATTTTTAGTATTGATTCCATTAAGGAAACAATATTTTTCACGTTATTGCGTTTATACCAAGTTGGCAATCATCTACACTCTACTCTAGTAGCCTGTCGGACTTAGGATAAATCTACTGCGGAAAAGCCATTTCGGCCAAATTTCTCGATCCAATTCGTTGAATAGAACCACTATTCGCCTCATTCGATCAAAAAATTTAACTCAAAATGACTTTCCCTCGCTACGATTACCTAAGTCCGACAGACTCCTAGTTTCGCAATTAGATTTTTGAATCAATAAAGGACAATCATATGAACCTATTAGCATTTGCTGCCAGTAGTAGTAAAAAATCGATTAATAAGCAGTTGGTAACCTATGCTGCAGGCTTGGTTGATAGTGCCAATATTGAGGTGCTGGATTTAAACGACTATGAGTTGCCATTGTTTAGTGAGGATAAAGAGGTGGAGATTGGACAGCCCGCACTTGCCCAAGCATTCCTCGACAAGATAGCGACCAGTGATGCGCTTATGATTTCATTTGCGGAACACAATGGTTCTTACTCGGCGGCTTATAAAAATTTATTTGACTGGGCTTCACGCATCAATCCTAAAGTTTTTCAGAACAAACCGATGGTGATGCTGGCAACTTCTCCTGGAGCGGGCGGTGGTTCGAGAGTGCTAGCTGCCGCGACAACTTCGGCACCTTATTTTGCTGGCGACCTGAAAGCGAGTTTATCGGTGTCGAGTTTTTATGATATTTTTGATGTGACGCTTGGGCAAGTTATAAATGAGGATATTCAAAGTCAGTTAGTTACTGCTGTTACAAGCCTCTTGGATTCAACTCAGTAGTCTTTACGTTTGTCTTCGCGAGCATTCGATATGGCGAGTTTGATGTCCTGCAAAGCGAGTTCCATATGCTCGTTTAGTATGCGACGAATAATTTGTTCTAAGGTAGGGTCATTAGTTAAAATATTTCTTGCTGGTGCAGGATCCGCCTCTGTCTCAAATTGGGAAACACCGATCTGTGGTTCTTCTCGGTCGTCTTCCTCTAAAATTAAATCTTCGTTATGATCGAGCTCTGGCTCCGATAATTTGGTTTTAATACCCTTTTCGATTAAGTCAGTTAAAACTGGAATGTGATCGTTTTCGAGCATGAGTAATGGCTTTTAGGTTATAAGTCCGGGCTGAGCACGGTCGATTAAAGCGTGTGGTGATTGAGTGGGTAACCGCGCTCTTTATAAAAGGCGTAATGTTCGCGCGCGCTTTGTTTGTTGTCTTCGGTGACTAGTTGGATGACTCGTTCGAACTGGGCAAAATACGAAGGCACTAATGTCGATAGGTTGATTAAAAGCTGACGTTCCCCTTGTGGGTCGGGTTTGTCATGTATCAGTATCGGAGACAGGAAACTATCAAATTCACCGTCAACATGGGCATCATGCGGAATAAAACTGTCGTCCTTAAATATCCATAGTTGTCGATCGAGGTGAGCTGTCTGCTCTGGGCTTTGGGTTAATAACAGGGTTTTTTGATTGCTGTTATAAGCCTTCTGGCAGAGTTGGCAAACAACACGATCCTGGTTGTGTTGTTGCGGGTTGAGTTGATAGAAATCGACGCGTGTCATGGTGAGTTGTATAAAGCTTTAACTAAAATAATAAGTGATCAATATTTAGCAATGATCAAGGATAAATTGAGTCAACAGTGGCACTGGACGACCTGTTGCTCCTTTCTCTGCACCCGATTTCCAGGCCGTGCCTGCGATATCGAGATGCGCCCATTTATACTTTTTAGTGAATCGCGATAGAAAGCAGGCCGCTGTAATTGTACCCGCGTCTCGGCCGCCAATATTGGCGATGTCAGCAAAGTTACTGTCCAGTTGTTCTTGATATTCGTCCCACAGTGGCAGTTCCCATAACTTGTCTTCAATCGTTTTGCCGGAGGCTATCAGGCTATTGATCAACGTTTCGTCATTACCAAGCACCGCAGAAGGCACCTTGCCTAACGCAACAATACAAGCACCTGTAAGGGTTGCGATATCAATCACATAGCGCGGGTTAAACTTTTCGGCATAGGTCAATGCATCACATAAGATTAGTCGCCCTTCGGCGTCGGTATTGAGTACTTCGATAGTTTGCCCCGACATGCTGGTAACAATATCACCCGGTTTGGTTGCGAGGCCATCGGGCATATTTTCGGTGGTCGGGACGATGCCAACAACATTCACGGCTAGTTTTAGTTTGGCGATGGCATGTATGGTGCCGAGCACGGATGCCGCACCACACATGTCATATTTCATTTCATCCATACCGGCACCGCCCTTCAATGATATGCCGCCGGTATCAAATGTGACGCCTTTACCAACCAGTACGATAGGCTTATCTTTAGCTTTGCCGCCTTTATATTCGAGTGACACCAGTTTGGCTGGTTCACGGCTGCCCATACCGACGGATAAAAGTGAGCCCATTTTTAGTTTTCGCATATCAGCTTCTTCAAGGACTTCGACTGTCAACAGTTTATTGCCTTTAGCTAATTGCTTTGCCTGTTTGGCGATGTAGTTAGGTGTGCATACATTGCCGGGCAAATTACCTAGGTCGCGAGCCATATCCATTCCTGCATTAATGGCGATTCCCTGAGCCACTGCAATCTCGGCTTTTTCCAGACCACTGCGGCTGGATAGATGAAGAGTGAATTTCTTTAAGCCTTTTTTCTTTTTAGCTTTGATGCTCTTCATTTGATCGAATTTATATTCGCCATGGCTTAGCTTCATCACCGTGTGGCGTATATTCCACTCAATATCATGGCTACCGACAGTGATATCGCTAAGGCAACTGTGAGCATCGGTTGCCCCCGAATTGGCCAGCGTACTTTGCAGGTTGGCGATCACACGACTGAAAGATCGCTCAGTTAAATTTTTCTCATCACCAATACCAATCAGTAAAATTCGGTCAGCCACTGTGCCAGGTACGTTGTATAACAATAATGACTGACCTACCTCTCCATCCATGTCACCTTTGCTAATAATTTGCGACAGAAAACCATCACTTGCCTTGTCGACCGCTTGTCCTGCTGCTGATAATTGTCGTGGTTGTGACACAGCAATAATTAAGCATGCGCTGCGTTGCTTTTCAACTGAACCAGTTTTTAAATTGAATTCCATAATATTCCAGTGTTGATGACGTTAATAACGCGATAAGATACTTGAAGTCGAGAAAAAAACCAGTCGTAACTGGCTATTTTAACGGATTATTCTGAGGGATTCATTCAATCGGCATATTTCCTAATAAATCTCGACTTCGTTAAAATGAATTAATAGGTTTCTTAAAAGGATTAATTTTTTGTAGGTGCAAGTTAGCACTGTGCGAACAGTTGAATGGATGCATAGGCTAGGCCGGCTGGATTGTAGAGAATTATATTTTGAGGTCATTATACAAATGTTTGCGCTCGGAGTTACTGATAGTAGGCGCCCTTAGGCGTCGTGGAAATTGCTTAAAATTGTATCTTAAGAAGCTGCATAATTACTCACTTGGTTAACTAATATTAAAAACATTGTAATATCTTTTATGCCAAATATCGTTACGCGCTATCTTGGTAAGGAAATTTTGAAGAGTAGCTGCGCAACAGTGCTGATACTTTTCATTATACTCATGAGCAATGCGTTGGGCCGATTATTGGCTGATATTTCTGATGGCGAAATACCAAAGCAAGCTCTTTGGCCCGTTTTATTGGCTCAGTCAGTTAATATATTTTCTTTACTGTTATCGGTTGGATTTTTTCTTGGCATCGTGTTTGCCTTTGGTCGGTTATATAAGGATCATGAAATTGTAGTTATGAACGCCTGCGGCATGGGCTACTGGCAATTTTACAAACCGATACTCATTGTAATTCTACCCGTATTCATACTCAATGCATTTACCAGTATTTGGATGAATTCATTGGTACAACGCAGCGCTCAGACTATAGTTACCAAGAACATAGATATTAATGAATTTGACCAGATTAGGGCAGGACAATTTAATCAAAGTAAAGGCGGCAACCATGTCTTTTTTATGGAGTCAATTAGTGATGACAAATTATCGTTAAATAACGTTATAATCAGTCAGTCGACACCTCACACGTTGGTTTTAGAAACAGCAAAATCGGGACGGCAAAAAATTGATGAAGAAACGGGCGATTTATTTTTGGTGGTTGGCCCAGGCGAAAGAACAGAATTAGAACTAGGAAAAAAGAATGCCAAAATCATACAGTTTGAACAACATGGAATTTTAATAGAGAGGAAAAAAGTTAGCCGCTTACACAAAAGTCGTGATCGAGAAAAATCACCAATCACCCTTTGGCACTCAACCAAAGTTAAAGACAAAGTGGAATTGTTGTGGCGAATTTCAATACCTTTTGTATTGATAGTACTGGCATTGCTGGCAGTACCTTTGTCTTATATCGCACCCAGAAAAGGACAGTTTGGGAAAATTGGTTATGCTTTGTTAGTTTACATTGCTTACCTCAATCTAATGGCTTTTGGCCGAACTCAACTCGAACAAGGCAACATTCCTCTATGGCTTAATTTTTGGTGGATTCATTTAGTTTTTATAGCATTTACTATTCTATTATTAGTCAAAAGAAATCGCGGATCTCTGCTGCCAAGAAGAGTTTCCAACTGATGATTTTAGGTCGTTACATTTTACGTCAGATTACTCAAGGTGCCTTATTGACTTTATTGATATTGGTGAGCATTAGTCTGTTCTTTACCTTTATTGGTGAGCTGAGTGATATTGGGCGAGGTTATTACGACATGCTGCATGTCAGCCAATATGTCGCCTTGCGCATACCCGGCAAGGTAATTGAATTTATGCCGTTGGCCGTTTTAATTGGGACTATTTTGAGTCTGGGTGGGCTGGCAAGCAACAGTGAAATTATTGCGATGCAGGCGGCTGGGGTTTCAGTTG
>JBLHWO010000260.1:0-4890 GCA_047629215.1 Cellvibrionaceae bacterium
AAGTACAGCGCATAACTATGTAAATCACTTACGACTTTAACAATATTTGGATTTTCAAGATCCTCTTTTGTATTGATTACTTCGCTAAGTGTCGCCGCCGCCGCATCTGGATGATTATATAAATTTTCGGCAACTTGATTAATAACATTCGGTGGAATTAAAGGTTCGTCTCCTTGTACATTAACCACGATTTCACTATCGGCCAAATTATATTGTTGACTCACCTCATGAATGCGATCAGTGCCTGACGCGTGGTTATCAGAGGTTATGCAAACTTCTCCACCAAAACGCTTAACGGCATTAACTATACGCTGATCATCAGTAGCAACAATAACTTTTTTTGCAGCACTTTTTTGAGCCCGCTCAACGACATGTTGAATCATAGGCTTATCATTTATTAATGCCAAGGGTTTACCCGGTAATCTCGTCGAACTATACCGCGAGGGAATAATAACCGTGAACATAAGCGCTTTATCTACCCTTCTAACGTTTCGGATTGATTTTCATGAGTCAGCTAAACCAAAGCCATCACTTCATCAATAAACGCGCTTGGCAATTCTGTTTCAACCTCTAAGGCCCACCAATTTGGTTTCGCAAACTGACGGCATTTAACGGCATCTTTAGATGTCATTAGTACGATTGGCTTACTTCCCAGCATAAAATCAGCCTCAGTAAATTCATGATGATCATCAAATGCCATTGTTTTTATTTGCTCACCTGTATTCGCGCTTAAGCCTAAAGATTCAAGTGTATTAAAAAAGCGCTGCGGGTTGCCAATAGCGGCGACAGCAAGCAACTCATTTATTTTGGCATCTCCTTTGCCCTCCCCTTTTTTACCATCTCTGTCGTTATCGATAAGGTCCTGCCAAGGTAAGGGACTTAATGCTCGAAGCTCACCGCTCACCACATTTCTCCACCTATAAGGCATCAAATTAATAGTTTCGCTATTGAAATGAGTTTTACTTGCTTGAATAGAATCTAATCGCTTCTTTAATTTAATATTATCCAATTTTCCATTGGAAAACACCCACGCTACTGACTTCAAGCGCTGAATCGGTTCTCGGAGTGGCCCTGAGGGCAAGCACCAATCATTACCCATGCCACGTTTACCATCAATTACAATAAGCTCCATAGAACGCGGTAAACGATAGTGCTGCAAGCCATCATCACTTAGCACTAATTGAATCGATGGATGGCAAGCCAACAAGTGATGGACCGCTGCAACCCGATTGCGATCAATAACAACGGGGCATTGAGTTGCTTGGGCAATCAACAATGCCTCATCACCAGATTTTTCAACCGAGGTACTGCTAGTAATGGAATACGGATAACTGGAAGCACGACTGCCAAAACCTCGGCTGATAATACCGACAGCGATACCCTTTTTCGTTAAGGCTTGAGCCAAGGCAATAACTATAGGAGTTTTACCCGTGCCTCCTACCGAGATATTACCGATCACCACAACAGGAACGGGCAATGGAATCGATTGCCGTATCAACCACCAACGCCTTATCGAAGCGGTAAGCATAAATAAACACGTAACGGGCAATAAAGCATAAGACAATGGATGCCTATTACCTGGAGCGCGATACCACAAATTTAAAAAAAAGCGCTGGCTACTTGATTGATGAGATGTATCAGGGGCGTTGTCTGGAAGAATGGTCAAATTAATACCTAGGGAGATTCAAGCGGTTCTTTTGTCGTGATACGCAACTGCGCAAAACCCAGTTTACCCGCAACATCCATAGCCCGCACAACAGCTTGGTGGGATGCATTGGCGTCGGCAGTAATAACTAAAGGTTGCTTATTATCACCGTCCGATGCTATTTCTAAGGCTCGGCTCAATGTTTGAGTTTGTTGATTAATAACTGCTTTGCCATTAATGGTGTAATCACCATTAGCGTTGATGACGATATCAATACCTGCATTTTCAACCAACTGAGCCTCGGCCGAAGCTTCAGGTAAATCAACAGCAAGGTGAGTTTCTTTGGTAAAAGTAGTTGATACCATAAAGAAAATTAGTAGCAGAAAAACAACATCGATTAAGGGTGTTAGGTTAACACCTTCTTCGGTACGAACTTGTCGTCTAAATTCCATAACAGCCTCTAATCTACCGACTTAATATCATTTTTAACATCAACTCGGCGATCACTGTGTAAAGCATCAACTAGCTTTACTGCTTCTTGCTCCATTATTACAGCCAAGCTATCGATTCGCCTAACGTAAAAGCGATGAGCTATCATTGCCGGGATTGCCACAACAAGACCCGTAGCGGTGGTAATCAGAGCTTCCGATATACCACCCGCAAGCGCGCCTGCATTACCAGTACCTTGGAGCTCAATAGCGACGAAAACCTTAATCATACCCAAAACAGTGCCCAACAACCCCAATAGTGGAGCAACAGCGGCAATAGTGCCTAAGGCTCCGATATAGCGCTCCATCGAATGAATAACTTGATTAGCCGCTTCTTGAATACTGTCTTTCATGGTTTCACGACCAGCGCGTGAGTTACTCAAACCGGCGGCCAGAACTTTACCTAATTCAGAAGACTGCTTGAGCTCACGCAAGCGTTCAGCATTAACTTGATTATTTTTGATCCATGCCCAGACCTGGGCTAACTGATGCTTAGGCGCAATTTTATTAGGACTTAAGGTCCAATAACGCTCAATACTGATCGCGATAACCGCGATCGAACACAAAATCAACGGTAGCATCAACCAACCGCCAGCAATAATGATATCTTGCACAAAAACCCCTATTAATAATTAGCGTTATACTTTTACTGAATTATTTAAGAGCACCTCTAAAAATAGTGAATTATGTATGTAAGCACCAGCAGTAGACGCTTCTAAGCGAGGAAACACCGTACGGAACAAACGCCCCCTTTGTGTTAGCTTAGGGAGTTCGGATCTGACGCCGCTATCACATAAAAAGTGCATTTTTAGAGGTGGCCTTAATTCAATAGCCTAAACCGCGTGCAATGTAACATAACGAGCCTTTGGGGTGAACAATGACATGTAGTAGGAAGTCTCAATTTGAGACCTTTTCACGAAGAATCTTTTGTCCTCATGCGGCGTTAAAAACGTACCCAATCGGTCATTTATCGCATATAAACTCCCCCTTCCGTGCGTTTTTGGCTTGCCTGAAAACAAACCTCTATTCGCGCGAAGGTCTCAATTTTACCAAGAGCCGCCAATAGGTAATTATAAAATGGCTAAATACACTCTCGTTATCGACCAAGGCGGAAAGAGTACTCGCGCTATCGTATTTAACAAAAATGGGGAGCCCATTGCCTACAGTAGCGAACCGGTCGATGAACCGATGCCTAACACGATAGAAAATCATATTGGATATGATATCGATCGCATCGTAGAGTCTACACACTTAATGCTAGAGCGTTTAATAGAACAGCTCTCTCCCGAAAAAGCGTTAAAGATAAAATCAGTCGCTCTTATTGCCCAACGCTCTAGCATTGTTGCTTGCGATAAAAACGGCAAAGCGCTGACAACGATGATCAGCTGGCAAGATATGCGTCATGAAGGATGGTTAGAAAACCAAGCTTTTGACCAAGAAGCATTACAAAAACTAACCGGCTTACGTAACAACCCGCATATGGGTGCCAGTAAAATTCGCTGGCTATTGGATAATGATACCGTAGTTAAACAGCACGCCGATCAAAATAATCTTATTTTTATGCCTTGGGGAGCTTATTTTTTACAACGCTTGCGTACAAATACGCTTAGCACCCAAGACAATATAAGCTTAGTAACAGATCCAATTCTAGCTGCGCGTACAGGGTTGGTAGAATACCAACAGTTCAGTTGGTCTGTACAATTACTAAAAAAATACGGTATCTCAAAAAAATATTTACCCAAAATCACGCCTACTTCTCATCACTATGGTGAACTTTGCTTATCAGGCATTACCATACCCATTAGGCTATTAGGTGGAGACCAAAATTTTATTCCTTGCGCTTATGGAACCAGCCACATTAAGAAAAATATTTTTCTTAATGTGGGAACAGGAGCATTTATACAAGCCCACTTTACAAACAATAAACCGCACAGGTTATTAAAAACGGGGATTGCGATAGAAAAGACTCCGCTATCCGAACCTGAAGGCAAACCGAAAAAGATAGACAATAATAATCTAACCATCATTGAGGGCACAGTCAATGCCGCAGCAACAGCTCTCGATTGGTGGCAAGCTCAGTTACCTCGCCCATTTAGTTATACTGAAATTGATCAAATAATAGATCGTAATGAAATAGCACCTCTTTTTATTAATGCACTATCAGGGAGTGGCTCGCCATATTGGTTAAGCCCACAGGCACCTGTTTTTTTATCAACAAATACTATTACAAATAATAAAAAATATAATATAGACGATTATAATGAAGAACAAAAAACACTAGCAGTAATTGAGAGTATTCTATTCGCATGTAAAATAAATATTGATATTATTTGTAAGCTAAACAAGAAATTAAAATACATCATAATAAGTGGTGGTTTAGCGCGTTCCAATTCAATCTGCCAAATCTTAACCGACCTTACCGAAATGACGGTTAAACGTTACAATGACAGTGAAGCTTCAGCTCGAGGTGTGGCTTTTTATTTAATCAACAAGAAAAAATATAAGCCTTCTATTGCACCCACCCTCTTCCAGCCTAATAAAGAAATAAGAAAAAATGATAACCCGCAAAAAAGATTTTTACTTTATTGTCGGGAAATGGAAAAACGGGCAGACACCAAGACTACAACACTTTAGACTATTTGTAGGGTGGGCTGTATCTCGCTTTGCTTAAGCCTAGATACGGCGTAAGCGATGTATGGACTCCACCACCCCACTTACGTAGTCTGGTGTCGGCAAAACCTAAGGAGGTCATACAAT
>JBLHWO010000261.1:0-4881 GCA_047629215.1 Cellvibrionaceae bacterium
AAATGCCGCAGTAGACTCAAAGTCCGGTATTTATTGTTAACGCTCTCGCGAAATATTTTCAATTTCTATCCAGCGTTCATACACTTCATCTGGCCAGTAGCTTTGAAAAAAAGCAATTGCTGCGATCATCTCATTATCATTTAAGGTGTTTTTCCAAGCTGGCATCATGCCGCCGTAGGCACTGCCACCCTCGCGGACAACCGCTAATAGGGAAGAAAAAGGATGATGCCAAGCATGCGCTGATCCATTTAATGGTGGTGGCGGGTATTGTCCATTACTATTTGGTGTTTTCCACTGTGTAGTACCTTCGGTTTCTTTCCCATGACATACAGCGCAATTTGTTATAAAAACCTGTTTCCCTAGTTGTCGTTGCTCATCATTAAACCAGCGTTTTGTATCGGCGTGTTTGACTAATGTGTCAATGGTGTCGGACTGAGATGTTTTTACATGACGTGCATGCTCATCACTATTACAGGCTGTCAGCAAGGAAATAGTTATTATGATAAACATTAGATAAGATGACATAATTATTCCTCTTAACGTTATGATTTTTTAGGTTCAAGTACGGTAATATTTGCCAACCTTTAAATTGAACCACGAAAAGCCAATAGGCTCGCAGTTACTGCTACGTTTAATGATTCAACCTGATTTTTCATAGGGATAAATACGGTTTTATCACATAAATTTTCAATTGTCTGGCTCATACCTTCGGTTTCATTTCCTAATATATAAACAGTAAAATCGGGTTCTTCAAAGCTTGCTAGTGTTTGCTTTGCGTGTCCGGTGAGTCCAACTACGGTGGCCCCTCTGGATTGTGATTCTTGCAGTGCAGTTGCTAGCTGGTCACAGCGTAATATGGGCGCTTTAAATAATGTACCAGCGCTGCCCTTAATAACTAGGGCATCTAATTTGGCACAACCTTTTTCTGAAATGAGAATCCCATCAATATTACCCGCGCACGCAGAGCGGATAATCATTCCCATATTTTGCGGATTAGTAATCCGATCTAGCGCGAGAATACGTAGCTTTTTAGTGGAGCCGTTGTTAGGATTGCTCGAATTAGATCTGTGACTTTTTAGGAAATCGGTGTAGTCTTGATGTGCAGGGCAGTGGATATCTAAACAAACTCCTTGATCTTGTTTGCCATTTTTGGAAATGCGAGAAAGTGATGGTCGATCGTGATATAAAATTTCTACCTGATTGTTCTTCGCTAGTTGCTCTAGCTCGCGAATCACAGGGGCGGGCTTGTTAGAGTCAGCCAAATGTAGCCGAAAACATGAAAGGCTAGGGTCTTGCAGTGCCTCTAAGGCAGGTTTACGACCATAAACAGTCAATAATTGGCGGTATGCAGATTTTTTTTGAAGATACTCAGGTGAGTCGTGGAGTTTATTCATTGTATTCATATCAATATGCAAGCAGGTAAAAAAGTAAGTAATACGTTATGCGAGCAATTTATAGGAAAACACTCCTTTTGTCTTTGGGTATTTTGGTTCTGAGCGCTTGTGCATCAACCCCACCAGCGCAACTTATTACGCAAGCTCCTAGTAATGATATTACTTTGCCCGAGGTGGGCCAATCGCCTTCGCGATTTATAAAGTCTCCTGTGAGATGGGGCGGACGCATCGTTAAATCTGAAGAATTGAAAATAGCCGGTGGTACAGATAAAGCAGAAGAAAAGCGTTTGCTTAAACTGGAAATACTGGGTTATCCGTTAGACCAAAAGGGTAAGCCTGTGCAATCTGCAGAGGCTTTGGGAAGACGTTTTATAGCAAAATTACAACAGCCTTATAAGGCTGGACGTTACTACCGCAATCGCTGGGTAACCATTGCGGGTGAAATGTCGGGAACGGAAACTTACACCTTGCCGAGCGGCGAGAATCAAATTTTGCCTGTTGTTGACGCTCATGAAAAGTATGCGTGGCGGGAAGAGTATCGCGATGACTACTATAATGACTATTGGTGGCCACGATTTTATTTTAAATATGGCATTGGCCATAGCAGGGGCCGGTCAGGGGTCGGTATCTATGTTAGCCCTTGGTATTTGAAGCGCCTCCGTTAAGCTGAGGTTCCTTTAAGCGTAAGGAGTCATTATTATTTGAAATGACAGGTTTTACTGTAGTGCGCAATTGCATTTTTGTAACCCATTAATAAAGCATCAACAGTCAAAGCGTGGCCGATAGAAACTTCAGTAATATCAGCAATGGCTAGAAATTGCTTTAAGTTATTAAGATTAAGGTCATGCCCCGCATTAACCTCCAAACCAATATTCTTTGCATGGTCACTGGCTTTTTTATATTTTTTTAAGCTCTTTACGCCTGCGGCAATTGATTCTTTATATGCCAAGGCATAGGGCCCGGTATAGAGCTCTATGCGCTCCACTCCTAATTCTTTTGCTAATGAAATTTGTTTGCAGTCTGGGTCCATAAATATACTGCAGCGTACGTGCCATTGTTTAAGTTGGTTAACGATAGGCCGCAACTTTTCCCCATCTTGTTTTAAATCAAAGCCGTGATCAGACGTCAGCTGTGAATTGTTGTCGGGTACTAGCGTTGCTTGATGAGGCTGAGTTTGTTCAATTAAGGACATAAATCCAGGGTAGGGTGAAGTCGTGTTGTCACTCAGTGAGAGAGCTTCAGCGAAAGGGTTGCCCTCGATGTTGAATTCTTTTTGGGCGACGTTAGACTGATTGAATTCATTAATATACGACGATAATAATATGACATCGTCCACTCTAATATGTCGCTGATCAGGCCTTGGATGTATCGTGAGGCCATCGGCGCCATTTTCAAACGCGAGCTTAGAAAATTGAATCACCGAAGGATAATCTCCCTCTCGCGAGTTTCTCAATAATGCAATTTTATTTACGTTAACACTTAAATCAGTCATAAAGCTCTAGTCGTTAATTCCAATATTTTTACTTGATCATAGGTTCAATAGCTCTACGTTTAATTTAACCAGCCTGTATTACGTTTGGATGGTTTTAATTTTGGCAACACACTAGCGAGGATAACGCCTAACAGTACAGCGAATACGCCGTAGATAAAAAAGGTCGTGCTTTCACTACGACGTAGGCTTTCGTTTTCTGATTTGAGTACATCATTTTCAGTTTGTAATAGTTGCATTTTTTGCGCTAATGTTTGCAGACGTTGATGAGATTCTACGGCTGAAGATGATATCGCTTTAAGTGAGCCTAGCTCCGCAGTTGTTTTTTGAGCAACTGATTCCGTTTCTTTTAGCTCTTCTTGTGTCGTTCGATAGTTAGTTTCTAAGGTGTTTTTCTCTTCTCTTAAGGCCACTAGCTGGTCTGATAATGAAGCAATTTTTATATTGGCGGATGAGAGCTGTAACTTCGCGGGTGGGTTCCTGTCGAGAAATTGATTGCGCACCCAGCCAGTAACGCCTCCAGCGGTGGTGACTTTTGTCCATTCTGTCTCTCGTTCTACTAAGGTCACTTTCGTGCCTGAAGGCAAACCTTTATGTAAGATAGAAAACTGATTGCCTTGTCCTTTACGAACGGGTACGTACAAGGTGTCTGATATATACAGGCTAGCGGCAATCGTGGCTTGTGAGCTTACGAACAGTATGAAAAAGCTAAAAAGTGTAAAGATGAAGTTTCTGTTAGGCAGCATTGATGCGTGTTCTCCCTGTGTGATCATGAATTGGTGTTGTTAATTTGAGTTGGTTTTATACTAACTAGGCAATTTAACCTATTTTAAGTAGGTTAATGTGTGAGCTAGCTCCCGTTCCTTTAAAAAACTTTTTTATAAGGCCTTACGATGACGCTTGTAAAAACACCTGCGAGATTGTAAGGGTCTTGCTCAGCCCAAGCGGTAGCATTTGTTAATGAATCAAATTCAGCAATGATCAACGAACCTAAAAATCCATTTTCTTCTGGATCTTCATTGTCTATTGCTGGAAAAGGACCGGCGGTTAAAAGTCGTCCTTGTTCTTGCAGTGTCTGTAAATATGCCAAATGTGCAGGTCGAGTTTGTTTTCTTAGCGCTAAGCTATCTTCAATATCTTCACAGATAATGGCATACCACATGGTTTACTCCTTCTAAAGGTGCAATTTTTATTTAGTGTTTAAGATGTCTTCTAATTCCAACTGTGTCAGTGCTTTAATTCTTTTAAATAAGTAAAATAGGGCAAACATCATAATGATGGTTGCCGGTATTGCAATAACCGGAAAACTGAGGGCATTCATTTTACCTAGCTCTGCATTAAATGCCTCTGTCCCGGGCTCGCTCACTAACAAAATTTTTGCCAGTATATAATTCAGAATCGAAGACACAATAAAAGATAGCGCCATTAGATAAGAAGCATTGGCGAGTGCTTGATCAAATTCGTTCTCTGTGTTTTTTTCTTCAAGCGCTGCAGATACCTTCTCAACCTGCATGATTTTATCGTTATACAGAAAGGTTTTAACTAGCGGATAGCGCGTTTTAAGAGAGATTAATGTCACAATTGCAAAAATAGCGGGGACAGCGGCTTCTTTAATTATGATATATTGAGGTGGTAGTTCCAGTAAGGCCATGCCGCCGGTCATGGCAATATTAAAAATGCCTAAAGCGGAGAAAAGGTTAAATTTACCGCTGCGTCTGATATCGTATAAGCCATAGGCAATAGGGAAGGCTAGGGCCACAATAATGGCCAACTTAACCCCTAAGTGCTCCTCACCGCTAAGATTGGACAAAATCAGAGTTGGAATAACAATATTGACAACAATATTGACAAGAATGTTTTCTTTTTTCTCTGTTTTTAGGTGTGTAGTCATGTATATCGGTATAATGCGGAATTGAGGTAGGGATTCTACGCAACTGTAGGCATCTATGGCAAAGGATATACTAATGGTGTCACCACTTTATTGCGTTTAGCGGTATT
>JBLHWO010000262.1:0-4871 GCA_047629215.1 Cellvibrionaceae bacterium
TGGATGTTGCGCATCCATTTGACGGCGGCGATGTGCTTTCCGGTATGGAGATATCGGTTAGAGTAAGAAAATCATTTTGATGGTCGAGAAATCACATGGTTTGATGACGAGGAGGGTTATCTCCCCTTCGAAGAAAGCAGATGCTTGGCTTTTTGCGCTGCCGAGAATAGTTTTTATGTGCGCTAATACCGTCAGCATAAACTCCATAAAAATTATTATTGAGGCAGATCATAGTGACGAATAAATGCGAAAACCGTGAATTCGATCACTGCCATTTTGGCGTCGTGTGAAAAAAATAAGAGTTGAAAATAGCTTGGCGCGAATGGTTTTATGTTCGCATTTAATAATAAATAAGTGTGTACCGGATAAGCCTTAATCGTTATACAATAAAGAATAAAATGCCTTGCCGTGAACATGTCTATGTTTAATCACGACCAAGGAAAGTCCTTGGGTGCTAAATATCAACTATTGCTTCGCTGGCACCCAATTCATAATTTCTTTCTGATAGCATCTAACGCTGCACCTTGATTGTATAAGCTGCTTTATATTAATCCATGGATCGGTTGCATTTTTTCGGCTTATAACTCGCTGCCTATTAATTAACAAAACTTGAGGAGGTAGTTTTTTAACTAATAATTTATTTCATCTATTCTAATCAAGTCCCGATAACAAAGTATCAACAGGGCTGCGAGTAACAGCATGCTGTTGATTAATAATATGGGTATAAGTTTCAGTCGTTCTTAAATCAGAATGTCCCAATAATTCTTGAATGGTTCGAATGTCATCGCCATTCACTAATAAATTAGTCGCTAAGGAATGCCGAAAAGTATGTGCGGTTACGCGCTTGTGGATACCACTCGCTTTAACTATTTTCTCAGTTGCTTGGCATAAGCTGTACCGTGGAGATGGTGACGACAAATATAACCATCATAAGGATGCCGACAGTGTGTTGTGGAAGGAAATAAGTATTGCCAGGCAAAATCCATTAATGACTTTTCATATTTTCTCTTTGTAGAAAAAGAAGAGTGCAGTGCCAACTATATGACCAATGGATGTCGAATTTTTGCGCGTCCGTTTCTTGGCGAACGCTCTCATTTACCCGAAGTAAAAATTCGAGTAAGGATAAATCTGAAGAGTACAACATGTCCATTGACGCGGCTGAAGCACATTTTTCTAGCTACCTGTTAGGTAATGTTGCAAATCTATACCAATATGAGCAGCATGTATTTCATATGGGTAAAATAGAATCGACTACTTAAAACGCACTGCCTTCGAATATCAATAGTTTTTTCTTAGAACTATGGCAGTGGACATCATCAGCAATTCGGAAGATCTATATATTTACACAAAATTGCCATCGTTTTTAATATCGGGCATTGTTAAGTCGCGTGAACTAAATAAAAGGCGATCTAGCAGAGTCGCGATTAAAACCGGTAAAATCAGCCCTCGCACCACTTGGTGGCCCGAAGGATTTATTAATTATATAGTTGATAAAGCAAAATCTTCATCAGGCGCTCATGACTGAATTCCTGAGCATCACCGGGAGAAATTTGAAGAATATATTAAAAATAATCCAGATTGGGCTGTAAGCTCTAAGTTGTTTGAGGCTTTATTGCTTAATTATGGACGGTTCGGAGGCGATATTTGTACATAACAAAGCTATGTACTGGAAACAAAAGCTACGCGATTTTTGTGCTACTCGCTACGCTCAAACAATAGCAAAAAAACACTCCGCTTTCGTTTCCAGTGATAGCGGGTAAGGATTGCAATGAAAATAATCGATGGTAGTGTCCGCGCGATGTTGGTAGTAGTTATTTTTAAACGTGCTGGTTTTTTCTCCAAAGCTGAGTTGATCCAGAAAAATTTTTGACCATGAAGTTCTCGCCGGATGACTAGCGAATGATTCTTTATTCATTATTGCTTGCATCAAGCATCTCCCAACATAAAGAGCCATGATAACCACAGCCTAGATGTTATATGAGTAAAACAAGTTTGTCTGATTAAAGCTCGCCGCAAAAATAAGGAAGGCTTTTACTATTTAGAAAAATAAACCTCCATAAGAATCATCAGAATCATCAGAACCTTTTTCCCCTAGCCCCAGATCGAGATGAGGGGTATTCGGGAAATTCAAGCTGGGTTGGCTAGATTGGGTTTGGATTTTACCTAGATTTGTGTCGTCGGAGTATTCTGCCATGCCTGGCCAGGCAAATTCGATAAGAATACCTTTTGAAATTTCGTCGTGTATTACGCATACATCCCTGTAGCCTGAACGAAGTGCAAATCGCCCTGCGTGCGTGTTAGCTGCTGCTTCAACAGGAGACATATTTTCATTATGTCGATAGTGATTATAAGATCGGTAATCACTATCTATTCCTGGCGCCTTCACAAGGAATGTTTGAATTCTAGCAATACTTGTTTGCCCAATTTTATCTATTAGAGACTGGATCAGCTCCTGGCCAGATAGGTGGTTTCCCTCTTTATTAGTGTCAACATGGTAAGTCAGAGTTCCACCGGGACTCACTTGTCCAAAAATACCTGAGCCTGAAGCCAAAGGAGGAATCAAATAGCCAAGGGCTTTAGGGGCACTTACGTTTTTAATTGTCGTAACAGCTTCAGGAAAACTATAACGTCTAAGGTTTTGGTCAGAATTATTGGGAATCCTATATTTTGGCGATGGAATTAGGCTGCTAGTGTTAGTAGCTGACACTCCAAGCGGTTGCGAGCCAGGAATAATAGGGTTTTGAGTAGGCTCAGACGGTAATGCCTGTTGAAGCTTTGGCTGAGGTTTTTTATCCTGCTCTAAAGATTCTTTTTGTCGTTTGAGTGTATCTGCAAAAGTCGTCGTTTCGGGTAAGTTGCGTGGCTCAAGGTGCTCATAGTGAGACCTATTATTGACGTGAGCCAGGTAAATAGGTTTACCTGTCTTCTGACTTCCTGGAGGGAGGTTGAGGTTCTCTGCGTGAAGAACAGCGCGCTCTGTGTAGGCTCGACCTTCGTCTACTGGTTCAAGAATATGGATGTCACGACCTAATACCTGAGCCAATAACTGTGGCACAAGATCGCCAGCATCTTCATTCCATTGCCCTGTCGTAAGTAGAAGACCCCATAAGTTATTGAGTCCCCTAGCGCCTTCAAAAGCATGATGGGCCCCTAGCGCGTGCTGATTAGTTTCAAGGTATGTGCTGACGCGTGCTCTCAGTTCCACGACCGGTTCACTGGACACGTTTTCGCCTGGCTGACTCAACCCTGTAAGTATAGCTCGAAACAGGCAGTCACCATCAAGTGGTATAGGGCGATTTATAAAGTTTGTTGAGGGTATGTAAGATCGCTGAGTATCTCCTGACTGAGGGCTTACACTTGCTTGAACCAAGGGAATATCAACTTGTGTAGGCCTCCGAGCTTGCTTTACTGCCTGACTAACTGTTTTAGCTGTTTGTTCGCTCGTACTGTCGGATAAGAGCGCCTTATAAACAGCACCTTGAGGTAAGTCTCGACCCGCAGTAACAGAAGCCCAAAGCGCTGACCCAGGTGGAGGGGGGGCGATGAAAGCATTATTTGGGTTTATATTATATCTAGGGCCGGCTTCATTGCAAAAGCCCATTTTTTTGCAAAAGCCCATTATATTGTAATTACCCATTTTTATTTCTCATGACAAACAACGGATATGGAACATAATAATAAATACGATCATCTCCTCAGAAAGTAAATATCTCTCCAAGGCAACAAATCTCATTAAGGGATGACTGCCACACTAGGTGGAAAGTTTGGGAGTTTAGTTCGATAAAAAAAGTTCTGTTGTAAATTCAGCCACAAATATCACTACTTGATGAGTAGATTCCCTCTTGACCAAGGTTGGCGAGAATATATCACTGTAATCGATGTTATAAACTGACACACCATCGGTGATTAACAGTGTTGGAGCAGGAGCGTCTTGATTTTTAATTAATTTCGGCAGCGTTGTTAAGGTACCGATCATCACTCGCTGCTGAGGAGGAGTGCCTTTTTTTACTAATGCAGCAGAGGTCAGTATCGCGGCCACGATTGATTATCATTTATAAAATTGCCTCCAAGTTCAATAAACAATGCCTGTGAATGACATAGTTTAATTCACATCGGAATGGATAAAAAATACCGTTCTTGGTGTAATGCTTTCAGCTTTTTGCCCTTTGGGTAGCAGTTATCATCATCTCTATTAATGCTATCAACTAAACGCTTTGTGACTATTCCGTTTGTCCCTTTAGTCGAAGTGAGTTGATCAAAAGTTTCAGGGAAGAAGTCGTCATTTGGAAACAAAGTTATTTCATTCTCAAGAAGCCCGCCTAACTGGTTTAGAATGTTACGACTCTCAGCGTTAATGACGCCTAAATGAGTTACTTTTTTTGGAATTAACAATTCTGGTTCTGAGCTCGAAAATTTAGAATATATGTATAAATATGACAATAAAACCTCGGAGGAATATGGCCCTTTGTAACGGCGTAAAGCAAAAACATTAAGGTCTATAATTTCATCTTGATCTGGGCTGAATACAGCTTTAGTAATATAATTACCTACATCACGCTCAATCCGACTAATAGAATATTCTGATAGCTCAGATGCTTTATATCTGGACAAGGGCAAGCAAAAAACTGAGAATCGCTTTTGTGTTTAGTAAGATCAGATAAAAAAGTTCTCTGAACTTGCTATTGATAAGGTACCGGCATCTTGCGCGTTACTATCTGGTGTTTGTATAGCGGTATCATCTGGGATTGATGCCGCTGACAGTCTTGTCCCTTCAACAACAGTGACACGAGTGACTTCAAGAGCCCGCTGAAATCCTGTGTTATCGATCTTGTATATAAAAGAACTTTTTGTACTGTTATCGGGCTTTACTG
>JBLHWO010000263.1:0-4834 GCA_047629215.1 Cellvibrionaceae bacterium
GTAAATTCGCGCCCCACGAACGGCCTTTTAAACGTTCGGTGCGCTCTTCGGTTGTAAACTCATTGTCCAGTGCTTCGCGAGCCTGATTCTCACGGACTGCGATGTATTCCATTTCAGGGGTAATAATGCCCTTACGTGCGTAATGCATTTGCGAGACATTCATACCTTTCTTCGCTCGGCGTGGCTTACGCTGAAGCTCGTCGTTATAGAACTGGAAGGCTTTTTCAGAATCGTCATGGCCATTATCCATGGGCTTAACTTCGCGACCTTGATAAACCTCGGTATCGTCGCGGGCTTCAATCCAGGCAGATCGAACATCTTGTAGGCCTTTATAAACATCAATATCGACACTGGGGTCAGTATAAGGACCGGAGGTATCATAAACCGTAATAGACGTGCCATCAGTTAAACTGATTTCACGCATAGGGACTTTTACGTCGGGATGTGTTTCTGAGGCTATGTAGACCTTCTGGCTAGCGGGCAAAGGCTTAAGCGTCAACGAGTGTGGGTTAGGTTCTACGGGGAGCTTACTGTTCATCTGTCGTCCTCAAAGGTCAAATAACGTTAATTGACGGGGATACAGAGTAACTAAAGTAGAGTAAGACAACAAATGATATTGTGGCTTACGTGGCTACTACTAAATAGCTAGATGAAATAGGCTGGCACCTATTCCTACTCATTTCCTACGCCAATATTAACTGGATCAGGTTCACGGGTTTACGCATTATCGGCTAACTTAGTAGAAAGAAGATGTTGCGTATCTCAGCCTATGGCACCCCGAGAGCAAAAGAAGCGCTAGTGTAGGGAAAAATGGAGTGAATTGAAAGGGCAGTCATTATAGTGCCCTCTGAAGCCTGCTCTCTTCGAACGAATCGATCTTCGATAATGTTATTAGTCAGGCCTCAGGGCTGTATAATAGTCGTTACTGAGACAATCAATTCTTAAAATAATCATAAATATTGGGGATTTACAAACACCTGATTTTTATACTTAATTAATAGGAGGCGGCCTCACCATCATGCCAGTGAGCCATTGGGCTTCGTTTATATACTATTAGGTTTCAATATGAAAGTAGATCAAGAAGAAATAACGGGTGCACTTTATTCGGAGTTCTATGAGATTTCTCAAAAAGCGACGCGCGAATCATTGAAAGAATATAACTTGTCTGACATAAACCGAGACGACCTAATTCTTGAAACAAAGAAGAACAAGAAATCTCTTGTCTACAAACTTTTTGCTACCCATGGATTTAGCAAGACACTTATTGCTACCACTAAAGTAAGCACCATAACAAAAGCGGCCTCAGTTAAAGTCACCAATCTAGAGAAAAATGATTAGCTGAAAAAACCCTAATATATGTATCAAATTGTAGCTATTTCCTACACTTCGCGCTGTGCATTGCTCCCTGCTTTCCTTATCAAGGTGGTCTTTGTCTTCGAGATATAAATGATGAAAGTGCTATTCCTCTGTAGTAAGAATAAACTCAGAAGCCCGACCGCTGAAACAATATTGAGTAATGTAGAGGACTGGCGGGTTTATTCTACAGGGATCCGCAACGATGCAGACGTCCATGTAAGCCTCGAGGATACTGAGTGGGCTGGCCACATCTTCGTCATCGAAAAATCATACAAAAAGAAACATTCTAATAAATTTGGCCCTGCGCTTAATAAACAAGCAGTTATCTCATTGGACATCCCAGATAATTATGAGCAAATAGATAAAGAGCTAATCAAAAGACTTAAAGAGAAGGTTCCGAGTATTGCACACTAACCAACACAGACCAAGCTCAGGTAAACTGAAAAAATATGGATAACATGAAAACATTTCAAGGGTCTTACCACTGTCAGGCGGCCCAATTCGAAATTGACACTAGACTACCCGAGCTTACTACATGCGACTGCTCCATATGCATTAGAAAAATGCGCTTATGGTAAAAGTCCACGAAAGTTTAATGCGTATTCTTTCTGGCACGAATAATCTAACCGCTTATCAATTTCATACCAACACTGCTGAGCATTAGTTTTGCTAAGTTTGTGGTATTTACCCCTTCCATCGGAAACGTGTTACACCGGACTATTTTGGCGTTAATGTATTCTGACTAGAAGGCTTTGCCCCTAAAAGCGTTATAGCTCGTGCGACTGTTGGCGCAGGGATGAAGTAATGTGCGATCATTTAGTGCGCAATAAGTTACTAAAATTTAGTCCGGCTGAAAAAGTGTGGCTTCCATGGACTCGTTACTCCACCCACCAGCTCTACCAGCGTTAAATGTAAGCCCTAACCCTTGCTTTTTGCTTTAAACTATCAAAATTAAATTAATATCAATATATAATCCCTATGAAAAATAGCTATGCCTGCATTGGCCTGTTCAACCCTAAGTCTCCGGAAAATGTCGGTTCTGTGATGCGCGCCGCCGGTTGCTATGGTATCAATTCAGTGTTCTATACCGGCAAGCGTTACGACTACGCCAAGCCCTTCTACACCGACACCCAAAAAATCTATGAAACACTGCCACTCATCAGCGTCAAAGAATTAAAAGACACCATTCCACTGGGCTGTGTGCCAGTGGCTGTTGAGTTGATTGATGGGGCCAAGTCATTGACCACCTACAAGCACCCACCCCGAGCATTCTATATTTTTGGCCCTGAAGACGGCACCCTGAAAAAAGAGATAACCGACTTCTGCGAAGACATTGTCTACATTCCAACAGAAGGCTGCATGAATTTAGCCGCCACTGTAAATGTAGTGCTCTATGACCGCCTCGCCAAGGGTGACAACTTCTCACACCATCAAGGTGCTTTATCGAACAAGCCAAAATAAGTGGCTCTGATTAAACACCTTAATCAGAACCATCCAAATCAAACAACAGTATAAACCTGGTCCATTATAAGATGACGATTGAAGCGGTGAACTTGCCTAGCGAGAATCTAACCTGCGCAAGCTGCAAAGCAAATTGTTGCCGCTTAGAAGTCATGCTTATTACCGATACTGGTGTTCCCGAAAGGTATATTAAGCTGGACAGTTGGGGCGGAATGACAATGGCTCGTTTAGATGACGGATGGTGTGCTGCATTGGATCGGTCTACTATGCTCTGCAGCATTTACGATAAACGACCATTGATCTGCCGAGAATTTGAAATGGGCGGCTACGACTGCTTGGCGGAACGCACTTAGCTCTCATATTTAGCAAACGGCTTTTGTATAAATCAAACTAAGATGCCCCCATAAAGTTATCGACATAGTCAATGAAGAGCATAGTTTTACTAATCTGAAAGGCTATTTTTCCATCTTAATTTTTATACATAAAATGAGTGTAAACCCTTAAAAATGATACAAGACCAAACAACAATTAACAGCCCAAGCTGTGGCGATGGTATTGACGTTAACGATGCTCTTTATCATCAAGTCGATGAGAAACTGAAAAAAAGTATTACAACGAGCTTCTCAAAGAAAAAGAGAACCTTGCCTCTAAATCATCTAACCTGAAGAAACAACGACAAGCCTTGTCCTCCGAAAAAGAGAAGCCAGGCGAAGCCGATAGTATACAAACAGTAAACGCTCGTCACCGACAACACTGAGGTTCTATTTACTATGAATGTAAACGGACTGAAAACTTTCAACCCAACTAGATAGAAAAATTTAAACACGACATTCAAGAGCGTAATGCTAATATTGGAGTACTGGTAACAGAGGTCTTACGGGCCGACATGGAGTGCAAGGGTTTTAAAGATGGCATCTGGATATGCAGCTATGAAGAGCTCAAGGGTCTTTGCACCGTATTGCGAGAATCACTTATTCAAATTAGCAGCGCCATCGTCACTCAAGAAAATAAAGGTGACAAAATGGGCATGCTCTATGATTACCTCACTAGCAATGAGTTTAAACTTCAAATAGAAGCCATCGTAGAAAGCTTTACACAGATGAAGTCAGATCTAGACTCAGAGCAACGTGCCATGCGAAGCATATGGAAGAAACGCGAAAAGCAAATAGAAAAAGTCCTAGTGAATACGACGGGGATGTATGGCTCTTTACTCAGCATTGCTATACAAGCCATTCAAGAATTAGAGCTGTATGAGGATGACGACGATCACCTACTCGAAGATTTCAGTTAATAGTAAACTAGGCTAACAAAGAGGAACGGAAGATTTTTTTGAGTAGTTTTTTTTACTAAATTTGTACCATATCCTGTGCTTGCCCAAAGGTTTGCGACAGCACCATTTTTCAGCTCTAAAATGGGTCAGAAACCACAGATTTAATCATCGCTTATTCAGCTTTTTCGCTCAAAGATGACGCTAAAAAGTTGAGTTCTGGAAGTTACAGCATTGCTAATTTCATTAGCAATGCCATTTCCCAACCCGCGTTCGGTTTAACCGCTGCTTTTGACCGATTTAGTGATGTAAATCTCTCTCGTCCTCATAACGCTAATCCGGTGAATTGAATTTTCTGTGAAAATTTTTGAAATTCTTCTTGAGACTGACTGGCTGCTTTTTACTTAATCCGCACCATGCAAAAAATCTATAACAATTACGACTCAATTAACCTATTTACCCACTCTCTCGACTATTATCAAAATGACGTAGAGTGCGCTCATTGTTTAACGCGCGATCAACCTGCTCCCTATGGAATTATTTACAAGGAACTTAAGTTAGTCAAGGCCTAGAGCATCCTGACTATTTTTTATTTTGCTAAGATGAGAAACAAAAGTTATACCTTTAGCAAAAAATAAAGATCTAAAACGAACAAAACCTTGTATCATGCGGCAGGTTGATGCAGAGTCAGAATAAGTCGGGAAAGAAGAATCGCTTAAAAATAAAATGGTTGCGATGCCCGCCTAGATG
>JBLHWO010000264.1:0-4833 GCA_047629215.1 Cellvibrionaceae bacterium
ATTAACTAAACTAAAACTTCTCTAAGTTTAGCGCAAACTCGGCAACACCGCCCGAGAGAAATTTGTTTATAGAATACCGATCTATCTATTTTGCGACCAACATAACATTACTATTTGGCTTAGACATTTGGCTTAGACTCAAGCGATAGGCCAACCATCGTCATTTTTCGCCCCACTTACTGCTCACTAGGCGTAGATAACTCTTCGTAATAGCGTAAACGACGTTGCTGCTCTAAACGTTCTATAGGCGAATAGGTTCTCTCAAATACATTCGCAGAGTGCGGCACTAGCGGATCTACCTGCCCAGGACCAGGCGGGGTTGCCCAAGGGATAATATACAAAACTTTGGGCAACTCACGATTACCCTCAACGGTAGCACCAAGATTAATTTCTTCCAGTTCATTTTGCTGAGCTGAAACAAAAAAAGGCCACAATACTGTTAGCAACGATATAAGCAAACACGTTGTTTTAATCATAATGAGACCTTTACACGGAAAGTGATTTTACTTTCGGAATAGGCAAAAATGCACGCGGAGCGTAAGTTTGCGTGTAACAAATGACCGATTGAGTGCATTTTTCCTTGGTGGCCCCTTGTGGGGTAAACCTGCATGAACGTAAAATGGCTTTCGTGCAAAGGTCTCATATTACGTTCTTCTCTCCAAGTCTTTAACCCAAGTATTCAAGACTTTATCTTTATCATTAATAGCTTGCGCTTGTTTATATGAACTTAGCGCATCATTCAACCGGCCCAGATAAAGTTCATACAAAATACCTAAATTTTTATGGAGGACCGGATCGCCTGGCCAAATTTTTATCGCTTGCAGATATAATTTTTCAGCCTTAACAAACTCCCCCTGTTCTCGGTAAATAATCGCCAAGTAATTATAGGCCTCTGATTTATATAGACCCTTTGATTCAGTTACCGCCAATAGCTCAGTCTCAGCTTGTTTAGTTTTTCCCGCCTGCCAATAAGTCCATCCGAGCATGGTATTAATGCTCATCAGACTAGGGTATTTGGACTGCATACTTTCCAGCAAAGTTTGCGTCTCTGACCAGTTTTTATTGTTAATAGCTTTTAATACATTCTGATATTCACTACGCGCCGCATCGGGAATATCGACTAATCTGGCATTTCGATTAACGATACCATAAGACCCATCCTGTGTAGGAGCCGACCCGCAAGCTGATAAGAATACTACAACCAAGCTAAGTAAAATAAGTGATCGTGCGCGAGATTGATTAATAAAGTTCACTGATTACCTGCCTAGACTCTTGCTTATTAAATCGCCCTGGAGATAATTTAGCTAATGATGCAAAACTAAGTTTCACCCACTCATCATATAAATTACTTTTTGTACGAGCCACATTAGACTTGTGTAGCTCTATCGCTTTCTCTTCAAAGGGGTAAACCTGTTCTTCTAGTAATACATCGTATTGATCTTTCGCTAAAGCACTGAGTCCTTTTGGACGCTCAGATTTTAAGACATCACTACTCAGGCGGACGTAGGTTTCTCCTAGGTAATAATTAGCTTCCGTAACAAATTCAGCTACGCCGTAGTCAATGACTTTTTGGTAGGATACAACCGCAACAGTTAAGGCAGATTGCTTTTTCCTTAGACTATTTTTTAATGGCAATGTAAGACGAACACCCACAAAGCGAAGATAATCTTTTTGGGCTTGATAATTAAACGCGCTTGCGGCTAGGTATAAGGAACGTTCGGTTTTTTGATTTCCAGCAGCATCGTGAGTCACAATCAATTGCTTCAACCAATATTCATACTGTCCTATATTGTTTTGATTTTTATATAAAAGCGACAGTTTGTTCATCGCCTCCATTCTTTCCTCTAAAGGCTCAGGATAGCGTTTAATATAATCGTTATAATTAGTAATGGCTCGTGTTATCTGACCTGACTTTTCATATAGCTCTGCCGACAACAGCAAAGATTGTCGACGTAAAACGGGGTCATCACTCACTGAGGCCATTGCTGTTAGTTCATTACCGGCTAACAGCCACTGCTGAGTTTCTTGATAAATAACGACCAACTTTGCGTAAAGCGTTTTAGTTAGTGGATTAGAGGGGTAACTCTGTCGAAATCTTAAAATAATGTTTTCAGCTTGCGACCAGCGCTTCATTGCCATCAACTGATTACCAGCATCATATTGTGCTGTTATCGCAATACTACTATTGGGCGCGGCTTCCTGAACCCGTAATAATTGCACAACTCCAGATTGTTGTTGGCCTTCAGCCAACAAGCCCTCAGCATATTTATAAATACTGGCCGCCTGACGATCGAGTATAGATTGTCGGTCTGGACTATTACCAGACGTTAACACTAAAGCTTGCGCATAAGCTTCTTCCGAACCTTTATAATTTGCTAAATCAAATTCACTTTGTCCAATAACAAGCCAAGACGTACGCTGAAGCGCAGTATCAGCTGGGGGCTGCCATTGAGTCACACGCTTGGCCGCCAAAATAGCCTCTGGCTGCCTTCCAATTTGCAATAATTTTTCTGCTCCCGCGCTTAAAACGCTAGCAGCGCGCTTATCACTAGAATATTTATCGGCAAAAGCTAAGGATTGCTCGATCACCTGATTTTGCCATTTCTGATAATCAGAGACCTTAGTACTGGCTGATACAGCGCTAGCCGATTGAGTCGCACCTTGCTCGACATCAACTGGCTGATGATTAACCAGACCCGCCTGCATTTCTAATTTTTGCGCTAAGACAATCGCGGAATAACCCGCATCAGCGCCTTTCAATTGCTGAGAAGCGGGCAAACTATATTGATAAGCTAACAAGCGATAAGTATTAAAAGCACGCTCAAATTCACCCGCATCATTCAACGCCTCCGCCATTAAGAAATAAATGCCAGCCGTGCTTTTATCCTCAGGAAAAGTGCGAATAAATTGATCGTACCAAGATGCTGCTTTTAAGAACGATGCTTTTGAAGCTGCGACAGCGATATTGTTATTTTGTTTTGCATCCTTAACTAACCGTTGCCCTGTGGCATGTTCATACTTTGCCAATTCCTCTAAGTACACCTTTAGGTTTTTTGATAACGCATCCCTAACCGACTGAGGTTTTAATTGCCAGAACTCGCTGTCAATACCATAGTTATTCACATACTCTTCTTTTGCCGGAATCAACAGGCTTGGAAAATCACCTTTCTCATAAACATCAATAATATCACCACTAAATAACGGCGCCCCATCCGACAAGGGGTTATCAATTACATATTGTCGATACGTATTAGCGCTATCGCGATAACGTTTTTTAGAAAAATAAAGCTGGCCAAGAGCGCGGTATAATTTCGGAATATAAGGGCGTTTTTTATCGGCAGCAAATTTTTCAGATAAGGTTTTTTCGCCATTCATATAGGTGAAAGACAAGCTCATCACGCGAAGCGTATCATCAACCAAGTTTTTTTGGCTGTCGGGAATCTCTTTTATCGGCGCTTCATCTCCAAAAAGATGGTCCAACACTTTGATAAAAGCAATCAGGGCTTCATCATATTCATTATTTTTAAATTGCGACCAACCGCGCATATAAATCGCATTCTGATAGAAAGGGGTAAATGTACCTTGATCAATCACCTCTTTATATAGTTGTTCAGAGACTTCGTAATTTTCATTACTGAATGCTTGTTCGGCGCGTCGGAATTTTGCTTCGGGTGAATAGGTAGAATCCTGATACTCTAACGTCAGCTGTTCTAAACCTTTATCAGCAGATTCAACTCGACCATCTAATGCATAAGCTTTAGATAGCTGATACAACATTTGATCTAATTCTTTACCGTATTGCTCCGGGTCGCCGCCATCAACAATAGCCTGTTTTTGTAATTGAATAAGTTCTCTGTAGCGGTCAATAGCCTCATCAAAAAAGCGTCCTGACTTTTCTGAAACCAACATATTTTCTTCACTACGCAACATTAAAATATCGGCCAACCGGACTAAAATAGTCCTTCTTGTACCTGGGTCTTTTGATGCATCTAATGCACGCTGATAATACTTTTCCACTTCATCTAATGTGACCTCACCGTCCAAGGTGGTAGATTGAGTTGGCTCAATATACGTACTAGGCAAATCAGATAGCGTGGCACCGACCAACTGTTTTCTATTCTTTCCAGAATAGGAACAGCTGGCTATCGAAGATACGATAACAAGCACTAATGTTAACTTTTTAGTATTGGCTCTAGAACAGATCACCGCTTCGACCCCTCTAGATATTCATTATCATACAATTGAGCAACCGCAAGACGTGCTTCACCCAAATAAAATTGAACACGCTGTCGCTGCAGTGCTAGTGACGCAAATAACTGTGCTCGCACATCATTTTCAATAGAGGCCATTACCACTTTATTATTTGCTAACAAAGAGTCTACTCTACTAAAGTAAGCATCAATCCTAGTTCGCGCTGATTTAATATCTGGAGCATCAGTAAGTAAACCTTGAATTTTATTATCTGCAGCTGCAGCTGACGCTAATATGCCATCTACCTCACCTAAATCTGCTTCAACTTTCCATAGCCTATCATCAAAATCTAAATTTGCAGACCACAATAATAAACCTCGATAGCGCTGCAACCATTCATTTTCTTCATCTGTACTTTGCCCATCAGCTGATAATAGTTTTGCATTCTGCTCACCACTTTCAACCATATCGACCAAATCTTGACGATCGTCATCAAGCAACATAAAAACATTTTTTTCTTGTTTAGCTTGACTAAATATGGCCGCCAACTCATTACGTTTTTCTGTAATCGATTCTAACTCAGCAGTCATATTCCGATAACCTTCAGGCACCTGCTGTAAGCGGAAGGCCTTGAGCCGATAG
>JBLHWO010000265.1:0-4827 GCA_047629215.1 Cellvibrionaceae bacterium
TACAAAATGTGAGTCGCAAAGAGGTGCGTTTGCGAGAGTTGGAGCGCGAGGTTGAAACCAATCGACAGCTATATGATTTGTTTTTAAGTCGTGGTAAAGAGTCTGATGAGTCTAGTAAGTTGGAAGAACCGCCAGCTCGCGTCATTGATGAGGCTATCCCGCCAATTTTTCCAATAGGGCCGAATAAAAAGAAATTTGTAGTTGCCGCTTTTGTGTTTTCCGCGGCATTGGCCATAGGCTTGATTGTTTTGTTGGATCTTTTGGATTCAACTGTTAGAACCTCAGATGATGTGGAGAATAAGCTAAAAGTCTCTATGCTGGGTTTCTTGCCATTAGATAAATCCAACAAAAGTGACTTTGCATTTAGATCATTTGTTAATAAGAGCGATAAAAGTGGCTTTGCGGAAGCGGTGCGAACTATTCGAACGAGCCTTGTGCTGTCAAGTTTGGATGAGCCATTCAAAACCATAGTAGTCACCTCATCAGTCCCCGGAGAGGGGAAGTCCACGGTGTCATTGAATATCGCTGAAGCGCTTGGGCAGATGGAGAAAGTTTTACTCATTGATGCGGATATGCGAAGACCCACAATGTCAAAAGCATTGGGTTTAACGTCATCAACTGTGGGCTTGTCTAACCTGATCTCTGGGAAAGCTTCAGTTGAAGAATGTATAAATCGTCTGCCTGACTCAGAGATTGATGTTATTGTTTCCGGGACAATTCCAAATAACCCGCTTGAGTTAATTGGCTCTAAGCAGTTCAAGCAACTATTGCATGCTCTCAGCAAACAATATGATCGAATAATTATCGACTCTGCTCCTGTGCATATGGTTAGTGATGCGCAGATCCTGTCTTCTTATGCAGATTCAGTACTATATATCGTGAAGTCTAATTCTACTCCTGTCGGTATTGCCTCAAAGGGAATAAAGGTGCTTCGCTCCGTAAATGCACCTATTACTGGAGTTGTATTAAATCAAGTCGATGTCAATAAGGCAGGTCAGTACGACAGCCTGTACGGCGTCTATGAAGAATATGGATATACATCATCTTAGTGTGAGGTGATGGTCTAATAAATGAGGGGTAGGTAAGTTGGATGTTATCGTAATGTTGTTTTGGGTCGTGTCTGCATTATTTGCTTTACTTGCTTTTTTTCTCTTTCTTGAAGTTCTATTGGCGTCTTTTGCAGCAACACGTTTATCTAGCCACACCGTTTTTACTCCTAAAGTAGCTCTAGATGCGAGAGCTGTAATAGTCGTTCCTGCCCATAATGAGGAAAAGGTGATTGGTGATACACTTGCATCTATATTGCCACAGCTTCGAGATAGGGATGAGCTTGTTGTTGTTGCTGATAATTGCTCAGATAATACCAAAGCGCTCGCAGAAAAATTTGGTGCGACGGTCATTGTGCGTAATGATGCCCATAAGAGAGGTAAGGGTTACGCCTTGGATTTTGCAGTTAATCATATTAAAGAGCGGGGCTTTGATGCGATTTTAATGATTGATGCAGATTGTATAGTGGAACCAGGGTGTAGAGATCAGTTAGTTGAAGAGGCCTTGGTAGCAGGAAGGCCGGTTCAATGTTTGTATTTAATGCGCAGTGATAAAGACTCTCCGACATTAAGCCAAAAAGTTTCAGAGTTTGCATGGTTGATTAAGAATAAGCTACGTCCATTAGGGTTGCTTAAGTTAAAAGGCCCATGTCATTTAATGGGCACAGGCATGGCTTTTCCTGCAAAGATGCTTTACGAAGCTAATCTGGCAAATGGGTGTATTGTTGAGGATATGAAGCTGGGTCTTGATTTGGCAATAGCGGGCACTTCGCCTAAGTTTTTACCTGATGCCGTTGTTTGGAGCCGCTTTCCAGATTCGGAAGAAGTGAGTGAAGGGCAGAAGTCTCGGTGGATACACGGGCACTTGGAAATGATTTCATTATACGTTCCTCAGCTACTTAAGAATTTTATATTAAAACGAGACTTTAATTTGTTGTTGTTATGTTTTGAGTTGCTTGTCCCGCCTTTAGTTTTCATGCTGTTGATAAACGTTGCTTTACTGTTCGTTACATTGTTAGTGTCGTTATTTGCTGGCGTCAGTTTATATATATTACCAATGTTATCTGTTTGCTTAATGGGCTTGACAATTGTTATGGCATGGCTGTTAGGTGGGCGTAATATCATATCAATTGATGAGCTTTTAAAAGGTTTGATTTCTCGGTTGAAGTCCTCATCAGTATACTTGAAGTTTTTTACTGGTCGACGTAAAGATTGGAATAAAACTTCTAGAAAATAATGGATTTAAAGAGAAGTATATTGTGCAAGAGAAAAATAAAATTATAGCCTCTAATATTTTTTTTGATAACATGAGCTTTTTAGACGCCGTTGAAAAAATTGAGGAGTTGGCTGCATCTCCCCACTTTTCCTATGTGGTTACGCCTAATATCGATCATATCGCAAGACTTTGTGATCCATCTACTGAGAAAAGCTTGCATGATATCTACCGGCGAGCGGCCTTGTCGCTATGTGATAGTCGTATATTGCAGAAGCTGCTGCGCGTTAAAGGAAAGAATGTTGAAGAGGTCATCACTGGTAGTGGTCTGACAAAGTATTTATTTGATAAGGTTTTGACTGGCTCAGATAAAGCGTTGGTTGTTGGGGTCGAAGATGTTTTTATTGATAGACTAAGAAGTTTGTATCCTGCATTAAATATACATCATATTAATCCTTCTATGGGTTTCATCAATAAAAAACAAGAAGTAGATGACTTACTCGAGAGAATTAAAAGGATTGACGCTAACTATCTGTTTCTTAGTGTAGGTTCCCCGAGGCAAGAGGTTTTAGCTGGTAAGATTTCAACTTGTGATTCAATTGGGGGTGTTGGTTTATGTGTTGGAGCGTCTGTTTTATTTATGGTGGGAGCAGAAAAGCGTGCGCCAAGGTTTCTTCAGAAGCTTCATCTGGAGTGGGCTTATCGTATTCTTCAAAATCCTCAGCGTTTAGCAGTTAGATATTTTAAAAACTTTTTATCCTTACCTGCCATTATTAAATCTTTATAGTTATTTATGGGTCCTTTTCTTGCTTCATATGCCATTATAATCGGTTGTATCGGTTTTGGTGCGGTACTGTGTAGCTTTGCATTTGGTAAAAAAATAGTAATTAAAATTACAGTTTTATGGGTGGCTGTGATAACACTCGCCTTTTTTACACATATTGCTATTTTGGCCCTAGCAATTATTATGTATGCCTTTTATATAAAAGATCAGCCGCCTGAATCGAGAGCGTTTTTATATGTTGCTTGTATGCCGGTGCTTCCATTAGAAATGTACATAGTTCCTTTTCCAGGTTTGAATTATTTGGTTGGGCTTTCATTTTTGCGAATTTTTGTATTGGCAATATTTACACCTATTTTTTTACAGGCATTATCTAAACCGTCCAAGGAGGGTGGTGTTCGCTCCACGGATGTATACTTCTTTTGTTTTATCTTTTTTACGGCCTTGATATCTTTTAGGGCGGGTACTATTACTTCGACGTTGAGGGCCTGTTTTGATGTTATGGTGGATTTCGGTATTCCTTATTATGTCATTAGTCGTTATGTCGTAACCTCTCAGTCGTTAAATTGGATGTTTTGTGGTTTTTTAATAAGTGCAGCTTTTCTATCTTTTTGTGCGATTTTTGAGTCGATAAAAGTGTGGAGGTTCTATGCGCAAGTTCTTTATTCTCTGAATCTTGAATTTGATCCTGCAGCCGCAACTCCTTTTAGTCGAGATGGCGTGGTGAGAACGGGGGGGGGGCCGATGTTTCAAACCTTAGCCTTTGCTTATTATATTTCTATGGCTATGGTGACATGCTTCTTTTTTTGGAAGAAAGGCATCTTGCGCTTTATACCTGCGGCTATCTTGATGTTACTGTATTCATGCGCATTGATGTTTACAGACTCTAAGGGTGGCATCCTGGCGGTGATGGTGGGTGTATTAGTTGTTTATTATGTAGATCTCCATAAGTCGTTTAAATTTTTAGCAGCTGTGGCAGGGGTTATCATTGCGTCGGTAGCGTCGAGCTATTTATTTACTTCTGATTTGTCAAAAGCAGACGATAGTGACGGTTCATTCAGTTATCGCTACCAATTATTTTTGAACTCGTTCGACGCTATATCTGAAAACCCTATTTTTGGGTCTAGTAATTTTGCAGCGAATCAATTGCTCCAAGGAAGTATTCAAGGTGAGGGTATAGTTGATGTGGTTAACTTGTATTTATTGGTTGCTTTGAAGTACGGTTTTGTTGGTTTATTCTTATATCTCATGATTTTTTTGAGTTTGATAAAGGGTGCAGTTAAAAAAAGCAATGTGGCGGGGTTTGATCACAAGGGCTTGGTGTTAGCCTTGATTTCTATGACGATGGTCTTAATTATTACTATATCGGATGCTAGCTTTGTTCCCTTTTACATTATGTTTGTGTGGGCGGTGTCTAGAGCCTATGTGTCACTTCAGGAGGCACCGTTAGGTATGGGGTTGAGTTCATACAGGCGTTAGAGGAGGTAAGAGGAAAATGCAGCAGCAGTTTTTTGCCCAATCAAAAGTTTAAGCCAGACCTTAATTATAGGTTTCTTATCTTTACTTAGCGCCAGTCACTTCTTGTTAATAAAAGATATGCAGCTTTTTTTGTCAAAACATAAAGATGAATTCGCATTTATAAATAGCTCGGAGAGATTTGTGTGTCTCTGGGTAAAGAGTATGAGTATAAACTTAAGTAGGCTGGGTTGTAGATGTTTTATAAGCTCGAATCATTAAGAGGGATTGCTGCGTGTTTGGTGATTCTCTATCATTCGCCATTTAATGTT
>JBLHWO010000266.1:0-4824 GCA_047629215.1 Cellvibrionaceae bacterium
TGCCGGGCGATAACGTGCAAATGGTTGTTACCTTGATTCACCCGATTGCGATGGAAGACGGTCTACGTTTTGCAATTCGTGAAGGTGGTAGAACTGTTGGTGCAGGTGTTGTTGCTAAAATCGTCGAGTAAGCTTTTATATATTCAGGAAATATAAGTATTATTTAAAGCCGAGCTGTTATGCAGCTCGGCTTTTTTATGATTTTTTACCTGTCTGCCAGCTGTTATATCCTTAATATTCGGTTTGAGTTTTGAGTGGAGCTTGATATTCGGCATTGTGAAAACAAATACCCCCAAAAAGTCTTAATTAACGCTCAACAAAAGCCTTGAGTTCCTGTATACTCGCGCGCAAAATTTGTCACACGTAGCTGTGAATAATGCTACCTATATAAACAGTGAATGAACGAGTAACCACATGACTGATCTAGCCCTCTATAGAAATATCGGTATTTTCGCCCACGTTGATGCGGGTAAAACTACTACGACAGAACGTATCCTTAAGCTAACCGGTAAAATCCATAAAACTGGTGAAGTGCATGATGGAGAGTCAACGACTGACTTCATGGAACAAGAGGCTGAGCGCGGTATTACTATTCAGTCTGCAGCGGTAAGCTGTTTCTGGAAAGATCACCGCTTTAACGTCATTGATACTCCCGGACACGTCGACTTCACGGTTGAGGTTTATCGTTCATTAAAAGTATTGGATGGTGGCGTGGGTGTTTTCTGTGGCTCTGGTGGTGTTGAGCCCCAGTCAGAAACTAACTGGCGCTATGCAAATGAGTCAAAAGTTGCGCGTATTATTTTTGTTAACAAGCTAGACCGTATGGGTGCAGACTTTTACCGCGTTTGTGATCAAATTGAGAAAGTGTTGGGCGCGCATCCATTAATTATGACGCTACCAATAGGCGTCGAAGAAAATTTCGTCGGTGTTGTTGACGTGCTAGAGCGTAAAGCTTATGTGTGGGATAACACGGGTTTACCTGAAAACTTTGAAGTAACAGATGTTCCTGCCGACATGGTAGAGAAAGTCGAAGAGTATCGCGAAATGTTAGTCGAGACTGCCCTTGAGCAGGACGATGATTTGTTAATGGCTTATATGGAAGGTGAAGAGGCCTCGATTGACGAGATCAAGCGTTGTATCCGAAAAGGTACTCGCGACCTTGTTTTCTTTCCAACATATTGTGGCTCGGCCTTTAAAAATAAAGGTGTGCAAAACATACTTGATGCTGTTGTTGATTACCTACCTGCTCCTCAAGATGTAAATCCTCAGCCTTTGACTGACGAAGAAGGCGTCGAGACTGGAGAATTTGCGACAGTTTCTGCCGATGAGCCTTTGCGTGCTTTAGCATTCAAAATTATGGATGATAGGTTTGGTGCGTTAACGTTTGTGCGTATCTACTCGGGTAGATTGAACAAAGGCGATAGCATTCTTAACTCGTTCACGGGTAAGACTGAGCGTGTTGGTCGTATGGTTGAGATGCAGGCTGACGAGCGAAATGAATTAAGTAGTGCGCAAGCAGGCGATATTATTGCAATCGTGGGTATGAAGAATGTTCAGACAGGTCACACTCTTTGTGATCCTAAGCATCCTTGTACACTTGAAGCAATGGTCTTCCCTGAGCCTGTAATCTCAATTGCCGTGTCGCCAAAAGATAAAGGCGGCTCAGAAAAAATGGGTGTTGCGATTGGTAAAATGGTTGCAGAAGATCCATCGTTCCGCGTTGAAACTGACGAAGATTCGGGTGAGACTATTCTTCGAGGTATGGGTGAGCTGCACTTGGATATTAAAGTTGATATTCTTAAGCGTACTTATGGTGTTGATCTGGAAGTGGGTCAGCCACAGGTTGCTTACCGCGAGACAATTACTCAGGCAATTGAAGATAGCTACACCCACAAGAAGCAATCGGGTGGTTCTGGTCAGTTTGGTAAAATCGACTACCGTATCAAACCCGGTGAGCCAGGGTCTGGCTTTGCATTCAAATCAGTGGTTGTTGGTGGTAATGTACCTAAAGAATTCTTCCCGGCGATTGAGAAGGGCTTTAAAGGCATGATGGGCGAAGGTGTTCTTGCTGGCTTCCCAGTATTAGATGTTGAGGTTGAATTGTTCGATGGTTCTTATCATGCGGTCGATTCATCCGCAGTTGCCTTTGAAATTGCAGCAAAGGGCGCATTCCGCCAGTCAATTCCAAAAGCGGGCCCGCAGCTAATTGAGCCAATTATGCACGTCGATGTATACACTCCAGATGATCATGTTGGTGATGTGATTGGTGATCTTAACCGGCGTCGTGGTATGATAAAAGATCAAGAGGCTGGTGTCACAGGTGTTCGTGTTAAAGCGGACGTGCCACTGTCAGAAATGTTTGGTTATATTGGTACTTTGCGTACGATGACATCAGGTCGTGGTCAATTTTCTATGGAATTCGCGCACTACATGCCTTGTCCTAATAAAATATCTGAAGAAGTTATCATTAAAGAAAAAGAGCGTAAAGCCGCTAAGTAATTTTTTTTTGTAAAATTTAAAAGCCCCGCCTATTTTAATGGGTGGGGCTTTTTTTATGCCTGTGTTTCGAGTCTCGATTGGTATGTCTGGCTGCTGTGCAAGATAGCGTTGCACTTGAAGAGGCTATTTAGTCCAATCTATGCGCCCACCTATATTTTTGTTGAGTTCTAGTTGTTCGATTTTGTGGCTTATTTGCGCGCAGCTTTCTTTTAAAAGTGTCTCTGCTGCAACATGCGGTGTAATAAAACAATTTTGTTGTGAAAATAAGGGGTTCTCATCGGGCAGGGGTTCTGTTTTTGTAACATCTATTTGTGCTCCGCTTAAAGCTCCGGATCGCAGTGCTTCTATTAAATCATCTTCGACTACATGTCCGCCTCGTGCAGCGTTGATTAGGTAGGATGGTTTGGCTAGGTTTTCGAAAAGATGCTTATTTAAAATTCCTTCTGTTTGCTTGTTTAGCGGTAATAAATTAATTAATAAGTGGCTGGCACGAATAAAGCTGCCAAGTTCGCTGGCCCCAATAAATGGAGTGGCATTTATTATGCGCTTTTCTGAGCGGTTCCATGTATTAACAATAAAGCCGAGAGCGACTAGGCGCTCGGTAACTCTGCTGCCAAGCTCTCCTGTTCCCAAGATGCCAATAGTGAAGTCAGTTTTTGAATAGGGAGTTAGTGGGCGCCAGCTTGTATGCATATCGTATTGATCAAATCGCCTAAAAAACTTAAGCGTTGAATAGGTGATGTAGTCCATCATTTGCTCACTCATGCCGGCGTCCTCTAGTCGGTAGCAAGGTGCATCGTCTAATAATTTACAGGTCTGTTTTGTTTTGAGTGCTGAGTAATAATCAAAGCCTGCCGAGAGGAAGAACACCCCTTTTATTTTATAGGCATTGTTTAATAGGTCGGCAGGCGGGTTATTACAAATAAAATAGTTTGCAGTTGCCATGGTTTGTTCTGAATAAAAATTTATAGAGGCGTTGGGCAGTAAAGTAGTTAATTCGTCAATCCATAGAGTGGCTGTTTTTTGAGATTCATAAAGGACAATGTTCATGGTCTACCTTGTGGGCTCGTGTGTGGTGATCTTTTCTAGCACGTAGGATGGAAGTTCTGATTCGGTCGGGATAGGTTTAGGTTTTCCATCATCATCAAGTGCAACAAATTTAAAGTTACCCTCAGTTACTTTTTCTCGATTGCCGATTCTGTCACGCCTTACCCATGCTTCAACGTTGATTGTCATAGATGTATTGCCAATTTGTATGACGTGGGTATAAACACCTAATATATCGCCGACTTTAACGGGGCGGATAAAGCTCATGCTTTCTAGGGATACGGTAACAACACGACTTTGAGCACGTTGTCCGGCACAGATGCCAGCAGCGATATCCATTTGAGATAGCACCCAGCCACCAAATATATCACCCGATGGATTTGTATTGCCGTGCATGGCCATTACGCGAGTGGTTAGCGTGCCCTGCGTTGTCTCTGTAGTATCCATAATGATCTCATGTAATTAATGTGGTTCTGGGAGTATTTGATTTGTATCAACATTGAGTCAATATATAGTAGAAGCTAAGTCTTTAGTCTATTAAAAAGCAAAAAAATGAAAAAGACTATATCGCAGAGAAAAAGTCTAGATAGATTGGTGCTGATATAAACGCTTAAGTTAATGATAAATCGTTATTTATTATGGGCAAAAAAAATTAATTCGTTCTCCGGGCATATATATTTAAAATAAGTGTTTATTGGGGTTGACGACACATGGTCACATCCATATAATTGCGCCTCAAATTTGCAGGGGTAGAAATTAAAGTCTACCGATTGTGATCGTTCTTTAAGATTTTGGAGTTTGGCAGAGATGCAGAATCAACGCATTCGTATTCGACTAAAAGCATTTGATCATAAGTTGATTGATGCTTCTACACATGAAATAGTCGAGACTGTTCGTCGTACCGGTGCGCAAGTTCGCGGGCCTATTCCTTTGCCGACTCGAAAAGAAAGATTTACCATCCTGGTTTCGCCGCATGTAAATAAAGATGCGCGTGATCAGTATGAGATTCGTACCCACAAGCGCTTGTTAGATATTGTGGAGCCAACCGAAAAGACTGTTGATGCACTAATGAAGCTAGATTTAGCGGCAGGTGTTGAAGTTCAGATTTCTTTAGGTTAGTTCCCGTTCTACGGCTCCCTTTATAGGGAACAGCTCGTGGGTTTGTTTTAGGTAAGACTAAAAATAAACAAGCTCACTTAGGATTGTTTGATGGTCCTTGTGTAACGCTCTGAAATGGGCGGCCATAGCGGGTCCTATTTCTGCTTTTTCAAAAGCGGT
>JBLHWO010000267.1:0-4796 GCA_047629215.1 Cellvibrionaceae bacterium
GAGTCGCCATCTGATGATAGTCATAACAACTCAGCACAATTGCATCACTACGAATCTGAATTATGTTTTCTTATTAAAAACAATGAGATTTCTGCAGTTGCTTTTGGGCTCGATTTAACGCGAAGAGTCACACAACAGAGACTCAAAGAAAAAGGCCTGCCTTGGGAACGCGCAAAAGTATTCGATGGCGCCGCCGTTTTTAGTCATTTTGTGTCTATTGAGCCCACAGACATTGCCAAGCTTTCACTGAGCTTAACGATAAACAACAGCCTTGTGCAGCAAGGCGATGTGTCTATGATGTTATTTAAACCAACAGATATAATTAATGAAGTCTTATCATTTTTAAGCCTAGAAGATGGCGATATTATAATGACAGGCACACCCGCAGGTGTTGGTGTTATTAATAAAGGCGATGAATTTAAAGGCAGCGTCTATCTCAATAAAAAACAATTGATCAAAAAAAAATGGCTAGCTATTTAGTAGAACAAAATCTGGTTTTAATGGCCATAAGTGAAGGCAGTTTCATATCAATTTTTCAAGGCTGGCGTCTCAATTTATAATGATTTTTCAATTAGCTTAAAGCGCTTAGGTTGTAATTTTATCGACTCGTTAAGCACCTTAATATATCGCCTATTGCGCATCAAAGTGATCCTAAATATCTTTTTTTTCGAAAATGCCACATCAACCACAGGTGAAAATTATGGATCTACATATTCAATCGTATGAAGGTGGTATTTATTTAGCCTTTTTGGAAGATAAAGGTAGTAAGATTACTGTGTTAACCAAAGAAAATTCGCCTCTACGTTTTAAAGGCCTAGCAGAGGCTAAGCAACACTTCTCGGGTAGATCATTTGGTAATGTCTGGTTAAGTCACTCTCATGTATGTGATGAGGTTATTGGTGCCGATACCGGCTTTGAACAGCCAAAAATTGAATTACACTGGTGAAAACACAAGCAACTGATCACTATTTATTAGTTAATTCTTCAGATATTTTGCCCCTCTCTCCCAAAATTTTTCGCATAATTTAAGATAGATTCTTCAATCACCTCAGCGCTTACTCAATTGATCTCTGTAGTAGAGTACTTCTATTAGAGCTTTGATGTATGTTTTAAGAAAATCGTAACGTAGTCTTTTACTCTGACCTCAGATCTAAAATTTTATATTCTAATAATCCACCAAGTTACCTAATCCCAGACACTATTTATTGCACTATCCTATTATTAGTTTTGCCAAATAAAAGGCGATATTTATTATTTTGTAGTAAAACTGTCACAACTATCCGATATGGTACTTTTATAATAAAATCAATTAGTAAGGATCAAATAATGGAAAATTATTTAGAAGAACTCCACGAATTAGTTGAAGAAGCTGATAGTGAAGATATAGATTGTAACGAAGAATGGAATGAAGAGATTGGTGATGAGTGGGGCGATGATTTTTCAGAGCTGTAAGGCAGACAGGATTAAATAAATCTTGAACAAATCGAATCTAATCTGATTTTAAACCGCCACTCATTCTTATTTTCATACTCATCATCCCATCCTATAGATACACCATCCCATTTAACGCTAAATATTTACTAAGTCTCAATTTGATAAAAATAAGTCTAACGAAGCTAGTCTACAAGTTGTTGACGCTAAAATTTTCGACTGCTGAGATTAAAGAATCATAAAAATAATATTAACTACACTTTTTCATTAGATTATAAGAAAGTAGTGATAATGTTTATTTGTTAATACAAGGAGGTATTGAATGATGGACACTGGTCTTCATAACCTTGTTGCTATTGCGCGATTTTATCAGTTACCGGCTGAGCCCGACCAACTCGCGGATGAATTTTGTGCGCCACGCAGCGCCTTAGTCGCTTTCGCTAGATCAAAGCTAGGGGCGATACGCTCTTTGATGCTGGTGTAATCTGACTCTTCAGGTGTGCTGCATATATCGGCACGCAAAGGGTTAAGATCGACGTAAGCCATTCACGTGAGCAAGGCCTCTTCAGTCAAAAGAGCTTGTGATTTATACCGACTTTCCCAAAAGTGACCAGTGCATCCATCTTCTTTATTCGCTTGCCTAGCAATAGGCTTAATTAAACATTTCATAAACCAGCCCAAGTCCCCCAAACGGTTACGGTATTTAGGTATTAGCTTGTTGAGGGTCCCATAGTCAGCCGGATTATCCAATGTGTTAGCGCTCCATTGTTGAACGGCACGCGGCCCAGTATATAAATGCCTCCAACGTTCGAGAACTTCATTATCCGACCAGTTTTCTGCCTCTTGCGGCATCAACTTTATGACAATATGAATATGATTGGACATCACACAATAACTGCAAATGTCGATGGAAAAGAGTGATGATAAAATACGAATACGGTTCTCTATCCACTGTCGGCGATGCCCATAGCCTTTACCTCAATAAGTATCAATTCCGCACAGGTAACTGCGGCGTTCACAGCGCGAAACAACATGGTAATAGGAGTATCTTCAACTGCGACAAGCTGTTTTCTGGGTAGGGTCATCGTAATTTCTTTTAACGATTGAGGGATATCCTTTCTCCTTGATATTTAATGCTTAGTGGGCAATGGTATATTGTCAATTGAAGAGTGCCTGTCCCTTATGCATTCTTTCGCTTTCGTGCTCATAAACCCGCACTGGCTTAAAGAGCAAAGCAAACCCTTTCATAAAGTCTATTCAATGATTGATAGAGAGCAAAAGCGATACTCTTTTGAGCCTCAATAAACCGCTGCCTCTAGAGCAATTACCGCGTTTTCATTCAGCTTTTTGTCTTGGATCGGCTTGATATCAGTATCTCTCTTTGTCATCACGATTAACCAGTTCAGTAATGTATCGACTGATATGCTTTTCAACACTATAAATATCAGTATGTACTTTCTTTGGTGTATATTCATTTTCTTTGAGCTTGTCGAACTGCTGGTCTCCCATTAACTTTGGTTCAAGGTGAAAGTATTTTTCATCGATAAGCTGACATTGAAACTTCCGACATCGAGTCACCTGCTTTGGTCTCGATGCTAGTAGCGTTAGGCGTTTCTGCCGCTAGTGGGTTTTCAGTGAATAAATCTGAATACCGAGTATTTGCATGATTATCTATTGCCCCGACTAGTGTGTGCGACGGAAAAACTCATATCCGCATTACGCGACCTCAATGATTGATGTCATGGTAATGTCATGAAATATTCACCGAAATGTCATGTTTTGCCTGCACAGTGGTTTAGCAATTCTGCATAGACAACTTTTGGGAAAATATCATGTTGTTAAATTGGATTCACCGTATTGGCCTGAGTTTGGCCATGTTCGTTGTGTTACTTTCATCTGCGCAAGCAGAAACAGTTAAACTGGCGATAACCGACCTGGTCGGTCTCGAAGAACTACAGCGTGAATTTGGCGCTTTCAAGGATATACTTTCTAAAGCCACCGGCTACAATATTATATTTCAACCGGTCACCAACCGCACCGCTGCAGTGGAGGCCTTGCGTTTTAACAAGGTTGACTTCGTGCTAACGGGCCCCGCCGAATATGTGGTGATGCAGAAACGCGCCAAGGCGAAAATCGTCGCGGGTTTCTCTCGTCCTGATTATTTTGCAGTTATCATCGCGATGGCAGACGGCCCTTATAACAGTGTAGCGGATTTGAAAAATTCCAAAATTGGTCTAGGTTCAGTTGGGTCTACCTCAAAGCATCTCGGCCCTATACAGGCTTTGGCAGACGCAGGTTTGGATCCGTTAAATGATGTTGAAACGGTACACACAAAGATACCGATATTATGGCAGTCACTGAAGAAAGGCGACGTTTCTGCTATTGGGATTAATCATTTGAAGTTCCTCTCTTTGCGAGACATGGAAATGAAAAATGGTGGCCTACAGCCTGGCGCATTTCGTGTAATAGCACGAGGTCCTGATCTACCCAATGATTTATTAATGGCCGGTAATCATGTCAGTGACAAGATACTGAAGACCATGAGTGACGCTTTTGTTACACATTCTGACCAACTAGTTGCCGCCATTCTGACCGGTGAGGATAATCAGAAATACTCGGGTATGCGCTTTATAACGGGTGTTAAGGATAGCGATTATAACTATGTGCGCTCCATGTACGCGACCGCTGGTTACCCTGAATTTTCTGATTTCATAGGAGATTAGCATCGATGAACAGTTGTGCAGAACCTCTTACTATGGCTAGAAGTGTCTCGGCCACCACGAGCTCGCTTCAGGTTAGCGGACTCGCCAAAAGTTTCGATGGTTGTTCACAAGCGGTCTTTTCTGATGTGAGTTTTACGGTTTCCACTGGTCAGTCGGTCGCTTTAATTGGTGCCAATGGCGCCGGTAAAAGTACCTTGCTACGCTGTTGTGCCCGCCTTATCGAGCCGGATGCTGGTACGATTATTCTTGATGGCGTCGCATTGTCTTCGAAGTCTGGAAGTGAACTGCGCAGGGCTCGAAACAGGGTCGGGTTTGTATTTCAAAAGCACTGTCTGGTACCTCGTTTGTCAGCTTTAAGTAATGTGCTACATGGTAACCTGGCGCATCGCAGCGGCCCGCGTAACTGGTTGCAGGGTTTGGCAAGACAAGAAGTTCGGGAACGGGCCATGGACTGCCTGGATCAGGTTGGCATGGCTCATGTGGCGGACAAACGTTGTGATCAGTTGTCAGGCGGTCAGTCACAGCGCGTAGCGATCGCCCGTGCCTTGATGCAGGAGCCAAAAATGCTGTTTGCCGATGAACCAACAGCTAGTCTCGATCCGCAGTCCGGTGAAGATATCATGGAACTGTTTTCGAGCTTGG
>JBLHWO010000268.1:0-4748 GCA_047629215.1 Cellvibrionaceae bacterium
TGGCTGATCTTGATAAAGCTTATGATATTGCCATCAATTCAAAAACCCATCGCTATGGCGTTTGTAACGCAATGGAAACTTTGCTGATTGCTGAAAAAGTCTCTCAATCTATTTTGCCTCGTCTAGCAAAAGAGTATGAGGGGCGCGGTGTTGAGCTTCGCGGTTGTGAGCGTACTTGTCAGTTAATTGATGCTATGCCGGCAACTGACGAAGATTGGGCAACAGAGTATTTGGCTGCGGTCTTATCTATTCGTGTCGTTGATGATATGACCCAAGCCATAGAGCATATTGCTACTTATAGTTCTGGGCATACCGAGGCGATAGTCACTAAAGATATCAATCGTGCTCGCCAATTTATGGCTCAGGTAGACTCCAGCTCGGTCATTATTAATGCGTCTACCCGCTTTGCCGATGGCTTTGAGTATGGCCTAGGTGCAGAAATTGGTATTTCAACGGATAAAATTCATGCCAGAGGGCCTGTTGGCTTGGAAGGGCTGACCTCACAGAAATGGATAGTGTTTGGCGACGGACATATTCGTCAGTAGTGATGGCTTTTTACTTGTACACTGCATCTACAGCCTGCTCTTCAATCATTAGTTCAATAGCCAAAGGGGAAATGCTTTGACTGTGCTTGGCGTTTTTGGAGGCACTTTTGACCCTGTTCATAAAGGCCATATTCAGATGGCCTTGTCAGCGTTGTCGTGCCTTGAGCTTGATCGAGTTCATTTGATACCTTGCCATCGGCCTCCCCATAGAGGTAAGCCCCAGCTAACTAGTGAGGAGCGCTTGTATTTGTTGAGTTTGGCGGTTGCAGGGCACAAGGGTTTAGTGGTTGATGATCGAGAGCTAAAGAGATCGGGCCTGTCTTGGACGGTTGATACCCTCAAGGATCTACGGCGAGAATTGGGTGAGCATATTAGTATTGTTTTGTTAATGGGAGCCGATGCTTACAGTAGCTTAACGCAATGGCATTATTGGCAAGAGCTACCACAATTGGCTCATATAGGTGTATTTTTGAGGCCGGGTTATGCGCTGCCCGATGAAGGTGTTTTAGCTGACTGGTTGAATGCTTCATCTGCAGGCGACGAGTCAGTGATTAATGTTCATAGCCGAGCATCGGGCTGCATACTCGCGCTTAATCAGCCGCAAATAGAATTGTCGGCAACTGATATTCGCCAACAGTTGGCTTTAGGTCTTATTCCTGAGGGTTTGGAGCCATATGTGAGAGACTATATTGTATCCAAGCAGCTTTATGGTTTTGATGAAAATAGGTAAGAGCTTATTTAGGAATCTCTGGTTAAGGTCATCCCCACGACAGCGGGGACCCGTCAGTGATTGATTTATATGGATTCCGAGTCAAGCTCGGAATGACAAAAGAGACTTGTGCAAGGCCTCTTAGTAGTAGATGAATTAAAAAACATAAACGGAGACGTAATGAATGACAAGTGAGTTGGTAAATACAGTATGTAAGGCCTTAGATGACCTTAAAGCGCAAAATATAGTGACATTGGATGTGATGTCTATGAGCGAAGTGATGGATACATTGGTTATTGCCAGTGGTACCTCAAGCCGACACGTGAAATCGCTTGCCTCCAATGTGGTTGATGAAGCTAAAAAGCAAGAATTAAACCCTGTTGGCATAGAAGGTTTGGAAGCTGCAGATTGGGTATTGGTTGATTATGGTTCGGTCGTTGTCCATGTTATGTTGCCTCAGGCGAGAAAGTTTTATGACTTGGAAAAGTTGTGGTCGCCAATTGAAAGAGCCGGAAGCGCTTCTAGCGATGAATTTGGCATGCCCAATAATAGTGATGCAAGCGCGTAGCCTATGAGGTTAAGAATTATTGCGGTCGGTACTAAAATGCCTAGTTGGGTGACAGCAGGTGTTAGCGAATATCAAAAACGCTTACCTCGTGAGTGGAAGCTAGAATGGCTTGAATTACCCATAGGGCAACGAAGTAAGTCTCAAGATATTAATAAGGCTATTCGTGCTGAGGGGGAATCTATTTTGTCAGCGCTTGGCTCTAAAGAAAGGGTGATTGCTCTAGAAGTGAATGGGAAAGCTTGGAGTACGGAGCAGCTTGCCGAGCAAGTAGCGGATTGGCAAATGATGGGCCAAGACACCACACTATTAATTGGCGGTCCGGATGGTTTAAGTGCCTCTTGTCGTGAGCGCGCAGAGACTCTTTGGTCTCTATCGCCACTCACATTACCGCATCCATTGGTGCGGATTCTGTTGATGGAACAGCTATATCGTGCGTGGTCCTTGATCAATAATCATCCGTACCATAAGTAAAATAGTGTAAAGTAAGGCTAGGTTTTTCAAATGAGTGTTTTAATGTCTTATTTTTATAGTTATTTGATGTCCGTTGTATGATCACAGTTAAAAAAGATGTAAGAATTAAACCGCCTTCAGTTTGAGTAATTAATATAAAGTATGCAAGAGCGACAGCAATTTAAAAATCATCATATCGAAACGCGTACTTTTAGTCAGCGTGTGATTGTGACGGGTGGATGTATTGTTATTTTGGCTTTGCTGCTGCTGGTGCGTTACTATAACTTGCAGATTGTTGAACACAAAATTTATGCCACGCAGTCAGATAATAATCGAATATTAGTTCAAACGGTTAGTCCTCAAAGAGGGCTTATTTTTGATAGCAAGGGTAAGCTGCTTGCAGATAATCGACCTAGTTATATTTTGTCCGTTGTCCCTGAGAATGCGCCTGATATTAAGGGTACTATTTCCCTCTTGAGGGAGCTACTCGATATTAGCGATGATGATGTTCAAGATTTTTACGATTCTATGAAGGGAAATCGACGGCCTTATCAGCCGGTTCCTCTCAGCTACCGTTTGACGGAGGAGGAGATCGCACGTATCGCGGTTAATGAATATCGTTTAGCCGGTGTTGAAGTCGAGGCTCGGTTGGTTCGTGATTACCCAGCAGGTTATCTGTTTGCCCATAGTGTTGGTTATGTGGGTAAAATTAATGATAGGGAGTGGAGCCGTTTTTCTGAAGATCAAATAAAGCAGTATCAAGGTACACATATTATTGGAAAAATTGGCCTCGAAAAATATTACGAAGATGTATTGTTTGGCGAAGTAGGGTACCGACATGTCGAAATAAATGCGCGCATGCGTGTATTGAGGACTTTAGAGCAGCAAAATCCGGTGGCAGGGAAAAACTTGCAGTTACATCTGGATAGCGAATTACAGAAAACAGCCTTTGCTGCAATGAATGGAAGTCGCGGCGCTGTTGTGGCTATAGATGTAAAAACAGGCGGTATACTGGCGATTATCAGCACTCCCAGTTACGACCCAAATTTGTTTGTAACCGGAATCAGTTATAAAAATTATGATGCATTGCGTAATAGTTTAGATATCCCCTTATTTGATCGTACTATACAAGGGCGTTACCCCCCAGCGTCAACGATCAAGCCGATGTTTGGTTTGGCGGGCTTAACTGAGCAAGTCATTAGTCAAAGTTATCAGATTTTTGATCCGGGTTGGTATCAGCTTGAAAATGACGACCGACTTTATCGTGACTGGAAGCGAACGGGCCATGGTATCGTTAACGTTCACAAAGCCATTGTTCAGTCCTCAGATACTTTTTTTTATGATCTTGCTTTTCGTATGGGTATTGATCGGATTCATCGTTTCGGCACGAGTTTTGGTTTTGGTCAATATACTGGAATTGATTTGCCCAGCGAAAGAAGGGGTTTATGGCCTTCCCGTGAATGGAAAAAACAAGTGCGTCGTTTACCCTGGTTTCCTGGGGATACCCTTAACGTCGGTATTGGGCAAGGCGACGCATTATCGACGCCGCTTCAATTAGCTTCCATGGTTAGTACGATTGCTGCACGAGGTACTCGCTTTAAGCCCCAAATAGTTAACGCTATAGATGGAAAAATTATTGACCCTGTTATTCTTGGTCAAGTTGAGGCTGATGATCGCCACTGGGATTTTATTTTTAATGCAATGCGAGATGTGGTTCATGCTCCTAACGGAACAGCACGCCGGATTGGTAGAGGCGCGTCTTATTTGATTGCGGGTAAAACCGGCACTGCTCAGGTAGTTGGTATCAAACAGAATGAAAAATATGATTCCGACGCCCTCCGAGAACGTCATCGCGATCACGCTTTGTTTGTTGGCTTTGCGCCTTATGATAATCCCAAAATTGCAGTTGCCGTGATTGTAGAAAATGGTGAATCCGGGTCTGGTGTAGCCGCTCCGGTCGCCCGAAAATTGTTTGATGCCCACCTCTTGGGGAAATACTTAGAGCCTAAAAAACCTTCCGTTATCTCCAGCGACTCTCTTTCTAGTGAGCTTGCCGATGAGCTGGCTTCAAACCTTGAGGCTAGCTCTGAGAAAAGAGTGGCTCAAAGGGGTTTTTAAAGGTGGTTCAGCAAAATGATTTTATCCGGCGTATGCCCGAGGCCAGCCATGATTTACGTCGTCGTCGAAGTCTTTGGCAAGTTATTCATATAGATCCCGTTTTATTGGCATTGTTGTTATGCTTAACGGTGCTTGGCTTAGTGGTTCTCTTCAGTGCCAGCGAGGGCAACTCCAACCTTCTTCGGCGTCAATTTATTTTTTTTATTATTGCTTATGCAGGTATGTTTGCCATTGCCCAGATACATCTTGGGCATTTTGCGCGGTGGTCGATATTATTATACTTGGGCGCCTTGATATTATTAGTGTTGGTATTATTTTGTGGGGTTGGCGCAAAAGGGGCTCAGCGCTGGTTAAGTTT
>JBLHWO010000269.1:0-4700 GCA_047629215.1 Cellvibrionaceae bacterium
AGTCCCTTTCCCGATGTTACTTTCGTTAATCATAGCTTAGCGTGGGATGAGCAGACGATATTTGTTCTTAGTTTGTCGAAGTTAGGTTTGCCAGGTGTGCGTACCGGTATTGTCATTGCAGCTCCTGATATTATTAAGCGTTTTTCACGCGCCACTGCTAACCTTTCCCTCGCTCCCAGTAACTTGGGCCCAGCCCTGTGTAAGTCACTGATTCAGTCGGGAGACTTAAGTCGTCTTATAGAGAGTTCTATTAGGCCTTATTATCATCAAAAAATGCAGCAAACGGTCGATTATTTATTGAGTATTTTAAATGATTTACCGGTTAAAATTCACAAGCCTGAAGGTGCATTTTTTCTTTGGTTGTGGTTTCAAAACTTGCCACTCAGTAGTCAGCAGCTTTATAAAAACTTAAAAGAGAAAGGTGTTTTGATTTTGTCGGGGCATCATTTTTTTGAGCCATTAGGAGAGGATAACTGGGAGCACCGAGATCAATGTATTCGCCTCAGTTATTGTCAGCCATGGGAAAAAATTAAAGAAGGGATTGATATTCTGGTGTCAGAGCTCAATGAGCACTATCGTTAAAAATGGCAGTTGAGCCACGCACGGGTACCCATGCGTCCTGCACATCATCACGAAAGTCTGCACAAGTTCTTGATACACTAGAACCTTTCTTGCCAAGATAAGTTAGAATTCATTCACGACCAATAAGATCGCCACGGGATTCTAAAATTTACTATGTCTACAGGGATGTAACTAAGGAGCGTGACCGGTTCTTGCTCCTCGACAACTGCTCCTGCGTTGCTCTAATAAGTTACTTCCATGTAACGATGCGGAACCGTCATGCATCACATCCATGTGAATAAGCAGAAGCGGAAACTTTCCACACCAATAGTTTGCACAGCTTTTTCGCGCCAACGGTAGTCCTCAGGTTGAACTTGGTTTGGCAAGGTTTATAAAAATATTTTTGGTGACTTTTGATAACTGCTATGAATTATTGCCAGCGATTATACCAAGCACCCATGACTTTGCTCGAATATTTATAGCTACCATAGCTGCCATTGTAGCGAGCGAGAGCGGGGGCAATCTTGCCTTTTTCACGATCTAAGTAATGCCGTAAAATGGTACAGCCGTAGCGAAGATTCGTTTCCATATTAATTAAATTATCGCTAGGTCTGCCGATTTCTTTTTTCCAAAATGGCATTACTTGCATCATGCCTTGAGCACCAACAATAGAAACCGCGTAAGGATTAAAGGCGCTTTCAATTTGTATTACTGCTAACACTAATTCCGGCTCAAGATTGGCCCGTTTTGCTTCTCTGTGAACATGCCGCAAAATTGTTAAGCGTTCTTTGTGGTCTTTTACGTAGCGCTTTAATTTATGCGACATGGCTGTTAACCACACTTCGGCATCGAAGCGGTCTTCAAAGCTATCGGCACTGGCAATGGCATGCTTTAATTGTTGTCGCAGTTCATCATCAATAGGCTGACGTTCATTTGTAGGTGTATTAGCAGTAGAATAGGGAGCGTATAGAAAAGAAGCTATAACGGTTGCCAGCGCTACAAAGAAAATACGATTATGCGATTTAATTATTTTTTTCATAAAGCAAAATAGAGTAAAAAATCAATTCAAAATATATTTGGTGGTTTCTATCATCATAGGCTGGGCTGTGTGCCCACCAAAATTTTTATCACAGTCTGTTTGAATAGTTATGACGCTAACTTTTTTTCTCTAGTTTTTTTACGGCCCACCCTATACAGGCAGTATTGATCATATTTTCTTAAACACGCTTCAAAAAACTCATTAAATCATCGAGTTGAATATCTTGATTTTCCTTATCACGTCGGCCTTTGTATTCAATGGTGCCTTTTCCCAAGCCTCTATCACCGACGACAATGCGGTGAGGAATACCCATTAATTCGGTATCTGCTAGCATCACGCCTAGGCGAGCTTTAGTTTCATCCATGTAAAGTACATCGTAGCCCTGATCTTGTAGTTCACTATAAAGTGACTCACACTTTTCAGCCACAGCAGGTGATTTGTGAGGGTTGATGGGAATCAATGCAATGTGAAACGGTGCGATAGATTCAGGCCAAATAATACCTTTATCGTCATGATTCTGCTCTATAGCAGCGGCAACAACACGAGTTACGCCAATACCATAGCAGCCCATTATCATGGGTTGAGATTTACCATTTTCATCGAGCACCTTGGCATTTAATGCACTGCTGTATTTGGTGCCCAGTTGAAAAATGTGCCCAACCTCAATGCCGCGCTTAATTTCTAAGGTGCCATTACCGCAGGGGCTCGGGTCTCCAATAACAACATTACGTATATCAACAACATCGGCTGAAGAAAATTCATTGGCAAAATCTCGCTCCCAGTTTGCACCGGTAAAGTGAAACCCTGTTTTATTGGCACCGCAAACAAAATCACTTAAGGCTGCTGCACTGCGGTCAATATATATCTTAATAGAAAGGTCTCTCGGTCCAAGCGAGCCTATCTTGCAGCCAATTTCTTTTTCGATACGCTCTTCAGGTGCAAAAGTAAGCGGTTCTGCAATGTCAGCCAGTTTTTCGGCTTTAATGCTATTGAGTGTTTTGTCTCCTCGCAAGATCAGTGCCACTAACGGTTGTTCGCCTGATTCAGTTTCCTTGTCTTTGCCAGAACGAGAACCAAGTACAATGAGTGTTTTAACCGTTTTGCTGGTATCGATTTCTAAAAATTGAGCAAGGTCGTCAATGGTATGCTGGTCGGGAGTTGAGACTTCGGTCAGTCCTTCTTTACCCGCTTCCCTTTCGTTAGTTTCAATTGCTTGAGCCATTTCAACATTCGCGGCATAATCACTTTGCGTGCTGAAGGCGATATCGTCTTCGCCGCTATCGGCTAAGACATGAAACTCTTGCGAACCCGAACCTCCTATTGAGCCGCTATCTGCCAAAACAGGGCGAAAGTTTAATTCCATACGGCTAAAAATAGAACAATAAGTGTGATGCATAGCATCATAAGTTTCTTCTAGAGAAGCTTGGTTACTATGAAATGAATAGGCATCTTTCATAATGAATTCGCGAGATCGCATAACCCCAAATCGAGGTCGTATTTCATCGCGAAATTTGGTTTGAATCTGATAAAAATTAGCAGGCAATTGCTTGTAGCTATTAACCTCATTTCGAATCAGCCCAGTAATCACCTCTTCATGAGTTGGACCTAAACAAAAAGAATTCTGATGGCGGTCCTTGAGTCGCAGTAATTCGGGGCCATACTGTTGCCAGCGCCCAGACTCTTGCCATAATTCAGCTGGCTGCACTACCGGCATTAAGACTTCTTGCGCGCCTGACTTATCCATTTCTTCGCGGATAATGTTTTCGACTTTACGCAGCACTCTTAAGCCTAGCGGTAGCCAGGAGTAGAGTCCGGATGCCAGCTTACGAATTAAGCCCGCTCGTAACATAAGCTGATGGCTAATAACCTCCGCATCGGCGGGTGTTTCTTTTAAGGTGGCAATTAAAAAACGGCTGGCGCGCATGTAGTCATGTTCCCGTAATATAAAAAACGTTATTCTAAGCGATTTATGGGAGCGGAGTCATTTTATGTTTGCATTAGATGCTCGATTAGAAAAAGATTCGGTTACTTTAGGGCAATTGCCTCTATCTTTAGTGCTTTTGAGTCGAGATGCTAATTATCCATGGTGTATTTTAGTACCAAAGCGAGAAGGTTTACACGAAATACATGCTTTAAGTAAAGTTGATCGAATACAGTTTTAGAAGAATCGTGTGCTTTGGCTAGTTTAATGGAGAAGCTCTTTCATCCTAGCAAGATGAATGTGGCGGCATTAGGTAATATGGTGCAACAGCTTCATCTGCATCATATTGCTCGCTTTCAGAGTGATCTTGCCTGGCCGAGGCCAATATGGGTATTTAGGAGCTAGTGATTATAGTGACGAATTATGAGAGCGTCGTACGGAGGTTTTACAAATAGCGATAGCCAAAGAGAATATAGGGTTTGAGCGCTTGAAGTTAACATAGCTCAGTAGCGGCCTGCTACTGAGTTATCTGATGAAAATCCTAAAAACCGTAGTTAAGCCACTCTTGGGTATCCATTCCTCTGTGGCATTCGTGCTCGCTGCAATCATCTACTGCGACTGCCTAAGGCGCTGAATCTAAAGTATTTTTCATTTTTTTAGCTTGCACCCGTAGTGTAGTTACTAATCTGCCTAAAAAAACAAAAAAATACTTTATATCTTGCACCTTAAGCCCCCTTTTTACAGGGGCGTAATGTGTCCAGCTTTTGCAGGAGCAAAAAGCTGTCGCTACGATCCACCTGCGGTTTTTAGGGTAATGGTTTATTCAGCCATTTCTTTTAATTTCTTCAACGGGCGAATTTTAATAGCAATGCTGGCTGGCTTCGCTTTAAAGATGGTTTCTTCGCCAGTAAATGGGTTTGTCCCTTTGCGGGCCTTTTTAGCGGGTTTTTTAACGGTAACAATTTTCATCAAGCCCGGCAGTACAAATTCGCCACAACCGCGCTTCTTAACATGACCTTCAATAATATCGGTCAGCTCGTCCAATACGGATTGAACCTGCTTGCGGGTAAGCTCAGTATTTTCTGAAATTTGTGTGAGCATTTGAGTTTTAGAATAACGATCAGTAATTGCTTTGATTTTTTTCTCAACAACGATTTTTTTTACGGGTGCTTTTTTAGC
>JBLHWO010000270.1:0-4683 GCA_047629215.1 Cellvibrionaceae bacterium
TCGCAACTGAGTACGCACCTAGCGTATTCGAGGCGATCCTGGCAGCCGGTGAAGAATTTGGAATTAAGCCTTATGGTTATCATACGATGAACTCGTTACGCATGGAAAAATGTTATCGTCATTGGGGCCATGATATTACCGATGAAGATACACCGTTAGAAGCGGGTTTAAGTTTTGCATCCGATTTTGAAAAAGCGGGTGGTTTTATAGGTAAAGAAGCACTCATTAGGCAAAAATCACAAGGTTTATTATCGAAGCGTTTTGTTGCCTTCGTTTTTGAAAACTCTGAGCCCCTGTGTTACCACGAGGAACCTATTTATGCTAATGGTGAGATCGTGGGGCGAACAACAGCTGGTATGTTTGGTCACTCTATTGGTGCAACAATCGCTATGGGTTATGTGAACTACGATGGAGGTATTAACAAAGAGTGGTTAGATAATACTAATTTTGAAATTGAAGTTGAATGCGTTCGCTACAAAGTCAATCCACATCTTCGATCAATCTATGATGCTGCGATGGAAAAAATCAAATGCTAAAAATATTTTTTTAATGTCGAGCCGATAAATTTCTTCAAACGACATAATTTAAAGTAACTTAATTTCAAATAGTGTAATTTTAAGCAAGTGACTTAAATGCAAAACAAAAAGAGATAAATTAATGACAGCTCTTATTCTCGATGGAAAAGAACTAGTAAAAAAAAGAGAGGTAGCGTTAGCCGCTGCGGTTAACGAACTTGTTAACGTTAAAGGTTTTCCGACGCCAATCTTGGCGACTATTTTAGTCGGTAGTGATCCTGCATCTGCAACTTATGTGCAAATGAAAGGGGCTGCCTGTCTTCGTATAGGAATGGATTCTATTAAAGTAGAAATGAGTGAGGATACGACAACCCAGCAGCTTTTAATTAAAATTAATGAACTCAACGCCAACCCAGATGTGCATGGAATTTTGCTACAGCATCCGGTGCCGTCACAGATCGACGAACGTCAATGTTTTGATGCGATAGCGATTGAAAAAGATGTCGATGGAGTTACCACCAAGGGCTTTGGCTTAATGGCAATGGGTGAGGCGGCCTATGGCTCAGCAACACCCGCTGGTATTATGCACATACTCGATCACTATAATATCGACCTGAATGGTAAGCATGCTGTGGTAGTAGGACGTAGTCCTATTCTTGGGAAGCCGATGGCTGCGATGCTTTTGAACGCTAATTGTACCGTGACTATCTGTCACTCCCGCACGCAAAACCTCGCTCAGCATATTGGCCAAGCTGATATTTTAGTGGGAGCTGTGGGTCGCCCTGAATTTATTAAAGCTCAATGGATTAAAGATAACGCTGTTGTCGTCGATGCAGGTTTTCATCCTGGCGGTTTAGGCGATATCGACAAAGCAGGACTCGAAAGTCGAGTTGCTGCGCTAACACCAGTTCCAGGTGGTGTGGGCCCAATGACAATTAACACTTTGATCAGTCAAACATTGGATGCCGCTATAAAAGCATCATTATAATCATAAGCCCACATTGTTTGTGCTCGATAGGGTGTTTGAGTGCTAGTTAATATTTTAGTCTGATTGTTTTTGACAAACACATAAGGTTATCTGCATGCTTCAATCAACTAATTCCGTATTTACGGATATGGATAAAAACAAAGTTCGTATTGGGCTTCAAATTCGCGACTTGCGAAAAGCTAAAGGCATTACACTATCTGCTATCGCCGAAAAAATTAGCCGGTCTGTCGGTTACGTCAGTCAAGTTGAGCGTGGTGTCTCGTCACTGCCGATATCGGTTCTACAAGCTATAAGTGAAGTTTTAGGCGTTCAGATCACTTGGTTTTTTCATACGGAAAACCAACAAAAAATCGATGAAGTTAATTATGTTGTCAGGCACAATTCAAGGCGCACTTTAGATTTTACTGACACGGGTATTCGGGAAGAGCTCTTATCACCATGGTTAAGTGGTGACTTAATAATGATATTAACTACTTTTCCACCAGGGGTAGAAACTAGTAGAGAGCCACGAATACGGAAAGGACAAGAGGCCGGGGTGCTTCAGTCTGGAGAGTTAGAGTTAACAATTGGTGATAAATGCTTTATGTTAGGCAAGGGTGATAGTTTTTCAATTGTAGGTGACGAACCGCATTTTATGAAGAATTCATCTCTCGATGAAGATGCTGTAGTGCTTTGGGTGATGGGCTCGCCAGGCTATTAGGTTTTTACTTAGGCCCTTTCTATGCGCATCGAGCTATTATCATTTTAAATGAGACTCAAGTAATCATTATATCTATTTTTCAATTGATTTAATCTTTAGAGATTGATAATCTATCAATATATTTATATTGCGGTTAACACAATTTTTATCATAAAAATTAATTGGTGTATCAATTATGTCTACTGAAGTTTATGACTATATTGTCGTAGGTGCTGGCTCATCTGGTTGTGTAATGGCCAATCGCTTATCTGAAGACTCAAATAAGAAAGTGTTGTTGCTGGAGGCAGGGGGTAAAGATACTAACCCTTGGATTCACGTGCCGATCGGCTACTTTAAAATGATGCACAATCCTAAAGCCGATTGGTGTTTCAACACAGAAAAAGATAAAGGGTTGAATGGTAGGAGTCTCCAGTGGCCGCGAGGTAAGATTCTTGGTGGCTCAAGCTCACTCAATGGTCTTTTATATGTTCGCGGTCAGGCGGAAGATTACGATAATTGGGCCAAACTAGGTAATAAAGGCTGGTCTTATGACGAAATTTTGCCTTACTTCAAAAAATCTGAAGATAATGAGCGTGGTGCGGATGAATATCACGGCGCCGGTGGCCCATTAAGCGTGTCTAATATTCGTGTGAAACGTAAAATTTGTGAGTTGTTCATTGATGCTGCAGAGCAAATTGGTATCCCGCGCACGAAAGATTTTAATGGTAAAGATCAAGAGGGTGTAGGTTACTTTCAGCTGACAATCACCCAGAGAGGCACGCGTTGTAGTACTGCCGTTGGTTTTTTAAAACCAGTTTTACATAGGCCTAATCTAAGTGTCGTAACTAAGGCGTTGGTTCATAAAATCAATTTCACTGGCAAGCGTGCCACCGGCATTACCTATTCGGTAGACGCAGAAGAGCGCACGGCTGAGTGTGTTGGTGAGGTCGTACTCTCTGCAGGAGCTATTGGGTCACCTCAAGTTTTAATGTTGTCTGGTGTGGGTCACAAAGACGAGCTTAAAAAGCATAATATTAATGTTGTTAAACACGCTCCAGGTGTCGGCAAAAATCTACAAGATCATTTGCAAATACGCACTATTTATAAAGTAAATAAGCCGCTAACGCTTAACGACGAACTACGCAATCCTCTTCGTAAAATAATGATGGGTATCGAATATGCGTTATTTAGAACAGGGCCGTTAACGATGGCTGCAAGTCAAGTTGCGATATTTACAAAAAGTCGAGAAGAATTAAAACGCCCAGATATTCAATATCACCTACAGCCACTGAGCGCAGATAAACCTGCTGATGGCACCCATAAGTTTTCAGCATTTACTGCATCAGTGTGTCAGTTGCGTCCAACAAGTACCGGCACCATAGAATTAAAGTCAGCCGATCCCGCTGAACATCCAGCTATTCATCCTAATTATTTGGCCACTAAGCTAGATCAACAAACTGCAATTGACTCAATTAAACATGTGCGCAAAATTATTAATGCGCCAGCTCTTAAACCATTAATTGCCGAGGAGCATGAACCGGGGATTCAGCATCAATCTGATGACGAATTACTGGAGTATGCACGTAACCGAGCGACAACTATTTATCATCCAACAGGGACTTGTAAAATGGGCCCCGAGGTCGACGAGATGAACGTCGTGGATGAAAGGTTAAGAGTATATGGTCTAGAGGGACTGCGTGTGGTGGATTGCTCAATTATGCCTGAGATTGTCTCTGGCAATACTAACGCGCCGGCGATAATGATTGCAGAAAAAGCCGCAGATATGATGAAGGAAGATGCGTGTTGAAATCGATAATTTACTGATCTCATTGTCAGAGATTCGTAAATCAATATAAAAATCTACATTGCTATTTATATTTTTTCTTATAGGTTTGTAAGCGCATACCCTACAAGAGTCTCACAATTGTTCCCGTTATTGATTAACCTGCTAACACTTCTTGTTGGACTGCAGCCTGAACAAGTCCAACAAGAAGCAAGGGCTAGATTTTATCGAAGATCAGAAACAGAACGGCTCTTCAATATGGCAAAGTTGAAAATTTAAAAGTATCAATCCGATAATTTTTATTACCATCGTGGTCAGCTGTCGAATAAAAAGAGTATCGATAATTCATCTTTTGTGACTGCTTAAGTTTCACAAAATAGGCCTTCGTTTACCAACAACCTGACTTGTCCCTAACTCAGGACGTAGCCAATTAAAATCGCCCGCTACTGAATCAACTCAGTAGTTCGCGACACTGATGACTGCATTGAAATGAACATATCTACCAATGTTGTTGCTATTTATAAGTACCGTGAATCTGCCGAATTTAGAGATCTATCAATTGCTTAAATGTTATTGTTGAGCAAAGCACGGGTATCTCTCTTCGATTCATCTTAATTATTTTATCGGTTGCTTTATATGTTTTTTTGAGCCTACATTGATAATTAATCCTAAGCATTAATCATTCATTGTCTGAATAAGTTCAGCTGCTGCTGTTTGT
>JBLHWO010000271.1:0-4607 GCA_047629215.1 Cellvibrionaceae bacterium
ACTTTAATGAAGTCAAATCTTACTTCATTTCTTTCGCCAAGAAGGCACTGGCCTTTTTTAAAATCTCTTTCTCCATGCGCAATTCTTTGTTTTCTCGACGCAGACGTTTAAGCTCATCTCGCTCGGGCTCAAGAAGCGACTGACCCTGAACCTCAGCTTCAAATTTCTGTTTCCACTTGTAGAGTATGTTAGGGTTAATGCCCAGTCATTTAGCGGCCTAGGGCACGGAATAACCTTGATCGGTTACCAAGGCAACTGCCTCTTCTTTATACTCTCGGGGGCATTGTTTATAGGTACGTTTCTGTCTCATATTGACACCTCAATTGTTGACGGCAATTGCCTCTCATTAATATGTCCGGTGCTATTAGACCACTACACTCACTAACGGTACGTGCCACCCCCCCCCCACGTCTCTTGCTTATGATTGTGATAACGCCGCAAGCGCTGCTGCGGTTGTCACGTTAATAACAGCCAATCGCTTACCGATTTCCCATATATCTGTAACGGGCACACGCTCACACAGCCACTGCCATTTGTGGGGCGTATCGAGCAAACAGACACCGTTCAACGCGGCGTAATGTAATGGCGTTGCTGAAACAGTTATCATTGATCAGAGCGGTTCGAATAATGCGTGGATTGCTTACATCAACGGCTTATTTTTCCTCGCACTACACTCTAAGGCATAGAAGTGGCTCATATGATTCGCAAGGGCCAACTCATCGATAATCTTCTCCCTGCTCATGAACCATTTATGTCCATAGCAGGATAATGGTGTCTGGGAGATAAGCGCATTTCTACCTTTGAAAACCTTTACGATAGAACCGTTAGACGGCTACCTTTATAGCCAAAGCCTCTTTTGCGAACTCAAGCCCAAGCCGAAGCAATTTAGCCTGTTCGTATGCTGATGAATTTGTCTTATTTGGAGTAATATCTTGCGGCTCTCTCCAAGTACCGGCATTAAGTTGGATGGTAAAACGACTCATTTCTTCAATTAAAATATTTTTATCTATAAAAAACCATTGCATGTATTGTCTCCTGATTAATGTATGGCGCATTTTTTCAGAAAAACAAATGAAATGATGTAGGAATTCACCCACAGACAACGTGGGATATATTTACGCAAACAGAGTTGTATTGTCGAGATTAAGGGGAATACTGAGGAACAAGAGGCACCCTAAGATCGAATACAAGGGCGAGCGGCGACTAAGTATTACTGACGCTAAAGCGCCAAAAAAGAAGATTTAGCCAAAGCGTAAAAGCATTTTATATAAACCGTAAGCCATAAGAAAAGTGTGCATTGCACACCTTTCTTACTAACACCCGAAGAATATTAGGCGGATGCCCAAATTTCTTCATCGGTAGGGACATTGGTTTTATCCGCATAACCGATGCGATGAATATTAATTAAATGCTTATAGTCTAAATTTTCTGAAATTGAGTTATTACCCCAAGAGCCACAACCTAGGGTTGTTGTAGGCGCAAAACCATTTTTTAAGCTGCCGCCTGCGGTTAAAGACGATGCCTCGTTCACAACTAGTCGGCTAACGGGTAGTTGCAGGCCTGCTTTTTTAACGACTAACTCGTTAGAAGAATGAATAGCACAGCTATGGCCTTTACCTTCTATTTCTAAATTAAACTTCGCCAGCGCAATAGCATCGTCAATGGTGTCGTATTCAAAGGCGACCATCACTGGACACATTTTCTCTTTACGTAAAATGTCGTCGTCACGACCATTGGATTTAATCAAAATGATTTTCGCGTCATCAGCAATAGATACTCCTGCCATTTCTGCAATTTTCGCTGGGCTTTGGCCGACTACATCGGGACTAATGTGACCATCGGTAAATAGTACATTACGTAGCTTATCTGCCTCTGCTTGGTCGTCAATATAATGAGCGCCCTCGGCAATAAAGGCACTGATAACCTGCTCGTATTCGTCTCTTGGGGCAATAACTGATTGCTCGCCAGAACAAATAATTCCATAATCGAATTTACGCCCCGCAATCACTTTTTGGGCGGCATCGTTATAGTCTATGTTGGTATCGATAATCACTTGTACATTACCCGGCCCAACACCAAAAGAAGGTTTACCGCTAGAATAAGCCGCCGTTACCATCGCCGGCCCACCCGTGGCCACTAGCACGTCAACCGCTGACATTAGCTCTGTAGTGAGCGTGATAGAAGGCTCTGAGATTACTTGTATAAGGTCGTCCGGACCATTGAGCTTTTTAATTTCGCCATTCATTAGGTCAACCGTTTTTGTACTGCAATACTTTGCACGCGGGTGCGGTGCAATAATAATGGCATTGCCTCCTTTTAAGGCGAACATGGCATTACACATAGGCGTAACAATTGGGTTTGTTGTGGGGGTTACCGCCCCGACTACACCCACAGGTTTAGCAATTTGAATAATACCGTTTTCGTCACGGTCTACAATAATGCCGCGAGAACGCTTATCTTTTAAGTTATTCCAAATAGCACGCGATTTACCTTTATTTTTAACCACTTTATCTTCGTAGTTGCCCATACGGGTTTCATCTACGGCATCGCGAGCCAGCTCTTCGGCATTATCATAAATCACCTTTCCTATCGCTCTAACAATACTGTCGACTTCCGCTTGTGACATAAGCTCAAATTTTTGTTGCGCTACTTTTGCTTTCTTGATCATTGCTGGAATTGAATAGCTGGAATTACTCATAGATTGTATCCACCTTTAAAATATGTCTAAGAAAATGAGGCCAGAGTGGCGGTTGAAACCAGAGTGGCGCTTGGAATAATGACTGTTTCAAGTCAATAGCATGAAAGATATTAGCTGGGAATTAAATTATACTATTCACATAAAAACAACAAGTGGAAATATTATAGCTGATTTCTAAGTATCTGAAAAAAAGAAGTGATTATTTCTCTCCTAGCCAAAGAATGAGCCATTTTTGATGACTGGGATTGGGATACCGTAGAGCTTGATTCTATTAGACTTAATATTATATCGAGAGGCCTTCACCTTGCAATGTTAATTGGAGGGGAGCCCGTCAAATACTGCGTGTAGGTAATTTCGATCACAAAAAAGATGATTGTAATTATTGGAACCCGTGGCGCCGTTATTATTTATCAAGGAGGCACACCTCACGTATTGTCAGAAAAAAAAGAGATCCCATCAATATTTGCAAGCTCTATCGCCGACACTAATTTTAACCTGTTATATAATCACCTCGCAGCGACTGAAGAGGTTTAATTATTCTATGCGATGGAATAGCGACAAGCCCAACTGGGTGCTAACCAACTACCTATACACTAATCAAACATTTAAGTTAGTCGGCTTTGTAAAAAAGCACGCATTCACCTCTTTAATTTTCAGCAATACCAATATCTGCTTATTACGAATAACCAGCACAAGTATGTGTAGAAGCAGCATTAGCAAGCCATGTGACGACGGTCAGCGCCGGCTCTCTCCGATTGCAACGCAGCTAAAAGACCAACACCTACTCTCAGTTAATCACTTTAGTATCGTAACCTTCACCCAACGCTAAGGTGATTTGCATTTTTTCGTGCAGGTCGGTCAGTATCTCTAGGCATTCGCTGGATTGACCATTTGCGAGTTGTTGCTTGGCTTCGCCAACAGAGTCAATATACATATCGGCCAGCATTTCTAGATGGATAAAATCAGTACTTAACATTAAACTCTTCTCCGTGTTCCGTGTTTATGTAACGTGCCAGAATCACTCCGGCAAGACTACGAGCCATAGGGAAGCGGTATATATCGATTTACACATACCCTTAGGGTATGCATGGATCAAAAACCGACCACCCTGTAGGTGACGCGAAGCGCTAGCAAACTAGCTGCGCTTTTTTACGATAGTTTTTAAGCGGTTTCTCCTGTACGTATTTTTTCTGCTTGAATGCGCTCATAAATTTCTTCTCTGTGCACCGATATTTCTTTAGGGGCATTAATCCCTACTCGAACCTGATTACCCTGCACGCCCAATACTGTGACGGTAACGTCGTCACCAATCATTAATGTTTCGCCAATACGTCTCGTTAATATAAGCATCTATTTGCCTTGTGTTTGTTTTAGTGAACATCTCGTACCGACAACGTGATTAGATTTAACTTTTTAAAGTTGTTTTTTATTGGGGTACACCCCCATTTAATTTTTTAATTGTTATTAGTTCAGCAATAAATTTAGCATCCTTTTTATCCTTTGTTGTGTTTGTGTTGCTTACCGACAACGGGGGTTAGTGTAGTTAGTTGTATTTTTTACGATTTCAATCGAGCCTGAGCCATTTGATTTGCTAGTTCCCTATTTGTAGATATTACCCGAAACCATTGCCCTAAACCAAAACTAATACAGGATAGTCCGCACAGGTAATTTGCTCAATGTGTCGATTCTGCTCTAGCGAGTGTACTGCTAGCGCTTGATACAGTGAAGACTCCAATGACCTGATTTTTAATAGTGCGCAATCCGTTTTACCTTGATGTAAGAGCGCCTTGATTTCACATAGGTGGTCGATAGTGCTGTCCAGCTGGCTTTCTATAGTGATTGTCATGCCTCCTTCTCCTTATTCCATTTGATAACAAAATTATCTGTTCCTGTTCTTTTACTAAGTTTC
>JBLHWO010000272.1:0-4586 GCA_047629215.1 Cellvibrionaceae bacterium
AATCAACATGGCGCAAAATTAATAGTGGTCCACGCAGTTGAACCCCTAGGAACACTTGGGCATGCTTTACTCAATGCTTATTTAAAACCCGAAACAACTCGCTTAATGACCACAACGGGCCTAGATGCGATGATGAATGAAGTTAAAGCTCAGGTAATTGATGCCCTAACAGAGGAGCATATAGGTGGTTCAGTGGACTTGTTACAGTTAGCTGAGGTTGTTGTTAAGTCCGGAATGCCCGTTGACGTCATATTAGCGGTGGCCGAGGAGTCGCAAGCAGATTTAATTATACTGGGTAGCCATACTCCTGATATTGGCAACTCTAGTTATCTTGGGACAGTGGCTCAAAAGGTGCTAAATAACGCTATAGTTCCAGTTTATGTTGTTCCGAATAGGCCTGTCAATTTTGACGACAGAGTAAAGCAGGCACAAATCGGCTTATGGTCATAGAGCGTTGTAATCTCACTCCTATTCGGGTTAGAAAAAAACGAACTTAAGCCCTATCAACATTAACAGTGATGCTAATATAGGCTGAAGCACCTTACTTGGGATGCGACTGCCAATTTGGGTGCCTAAATGAATCGCTGGTAGAGAGCCAATTAATAAGCAAAATAACAGCACAAAGTCGACATTGCCTAGCCACAAGTGGGCAATTCCGGCGATAAAAGTCAGTGGTACCGCGTGTGCAATATCAATTCCCACAACACGGTGGCCGGGAAGGTGAGGGTAGAGAGACATCAATACCGCCGCTCCAATTGCACCAGCACCTACGGACGATAAAGTAACAAATACGCCAATGATAAAACCTATAACAATAGTAAAAGGAGTAGGGTGGCGGTGAGCCAAACCCATAATTCCTTGGTTGTTTTCAGCCCTTTCTTTTAATTTGTGCCTAAAAAACAGTACAAAAGACGTTACGACTAACATGATACCTAGGGATAACGTCAGTATATGGGTGTAATCGCTGGCATTGCTAAAAAATAATTTTAGTGTTAGCGATGTTAGTATCGCAGCAGGAACACTGCCTAGCGCCATTCGCTTGGCTATTCTCCAATCAATATTGCCTTTTTTATGGTGTGCCAGTACACCGCTTGATTTAGTTATAGCGGCATAGAGAAGGTCTGTTCCAATGGCAACATTAGGAGGAAAGCCAAATATCAGTAAAAGAGGCGTCATCAACGAGCCTCCGCCAACGCCGGTAACTCCTACAGCAACACCAACAACGGCTCCAGCGAGAATATAAAGAAGAAAGGTGAATTCCATAATAAGGCGTATGATATAGTAGAAAGTTATAGATAGGACAACCTATCATAATTGTTTTTCAGAAAGTGATGGTAAATATACACAAGAGCAACTACTCTTGAAAAGAATACTTAATTATACTTTTATAACTAAGATGTTATTGACTTATCGACTTATATCAATATTTCTTCTGGTTTTTCAAATTCAGTTGAAAATATACGATGACTACTTATTTTCTGCGGAGGAAACATGAAGCTTCAGCAATTACGCTATATATGGGAGGTTGCACACCATGACCTTAATGTATCAGCGACAGCTCAAAGCCTGTATACATCGCAACCAGGCATTAGTAAGCAAATTCGGCTACTTGAAGATGAGCTAGGTGTTGAGGTTTTCTCACGAAGCGGTAAGCATCTCACGCGCATCACGCCTGCCGGTGAGGCAATTTTACAAACAGCGGGCGAAATACTGCGTAAAGTTGAAAGTATCAAACAAGTTGCGCAGGAATTTAGCAACGACAAGAAGGGCAGCTTGTCGCTGGCCACGACCCATACCCAAGCGCGCTATGTATTACCCAATGTTATTCAGAATTTTATCAAAAATTATCCCGATGTTTCATTGCATATGCACCAAGGTACGCCAATGCAAATATCGGAGATGGCCGCTGACGGTACCGTTGATTTTGCGATTGCGACCGAGGCAATGGAGCTCTTTAGCGACCTAGTAATGATGCCTTGCTACAAGTGGAATCGGACAATCGTTGTTCCAAAAGACCACCCACTATGCCAACTATCTGAGCTGACGTTAGAGGAATTAGCCAAACATCCTATCGTGACCTACGTTTTTGGTTTTACGGGCCGCTCAAAACTTGATGAAGCCTTTATGGAGCGTGGACTTGTTCCTAGAATTGTCTTTACTGCTGCGGACGCTGACGTAATTAAAACTTATGTCCGTATGGGCTTAGGCATAGGCATTGTTGCCAAAATGGCCTATGACGAAGAGTTAGATAGCGATTTAGTTGCATTAGATGCAAGCAAACTGTTCAAGCCAAGTATCACCAAAATTGGATTCCGTCGTGGAACCTTTATTCGTGGCTTTATGTACGATTTTATTGAAAGTTTTGCTCCTCATCTCAGCCGTAATTTAGTTGAGGAGGCTTATAGCTGTACTTCAAAGCTAGAGCTGGACGAGTTATTCCGCGATATTCAGTTACCTGTTCATTAAGCTTCTAGATAATCAATACTAAAAAAGCCCCTATTTGGGGCTTTTTTTATGTTTTTATAATATTAGCCCTAAAGAAAAGCAGTGAATAAAGTCTGAAATTAAAATTTATACTTCGCCCTCTTTGTCTAAACTTACTAATAGATAGTAACCATTTCTCTCTACTCATTATATTAATTGAGCGCTATGTCCCCAAAGCGATTAATTCTCATCGGCGTTGCCGTGATTTTGTTAGTTAATGGATCAATCTTCGGTACTTTATTTTTTGTGGATTGGTTGAATGGCCCATCGCCAGAAGAGCTAAAAAAAGTACGAGAAGCGGAAGAGGCTGCAGCGTTAGACTTCGTTTACGCTAAACTGCCACCATTACCCGAGTTTAAATCAAAGGCGAGGAACTTACGTTCAATCGGAGAAGCTATTTCGATATGTGAGTCAAAGTTAAAGGAATCGGTTAAGGAAAGGAAAAGCTGGGAGGTGGGCATGATCGAAAGTCGTTATGTTCCCGCAACAGAAGTGTACAAAATTTTTCTTGAGTACGAGACCTCAGCTCGTATCGATAGTGTATCGAAAGCCTTTAACGTGACCTGCGAAGTATCGAGTGAGACAAAACTAGTCGATATTTGGCAAGTGGAGCCAATCTAACGCTGTTAGGAGCCTATCGGACTTAGGAGAAATCTACTGCGGCAGAGGGAAAGGGGTACATTTTTCCGCTTATTATCGTCGCTTAATAGCGCCTACTTTCTGGTAAATAGGCCCACTATTCGCCTCTAATGATCGAAAAAATGCCCTCAATTTCTCGCTGCCTCGATACGATACCCTAAGTCCGACAGGCTCCTAGTCACTCAGTACTAATAGTGCGCTGCAGCGCACTAACCAAGTAGATTTACATTAAGCTGATTCTTGAAGAGGGGTAAGGATTTCCTTGACTAACTTAAAGTAGATTGTAAAGACTTCTATCGAGTCATTGTCATGCTCAACAATAAAGAATGGCGCTCTGTTGACGTCGTATTTCGCCGCTAACACCATGCCCTGACTATTGTTATCTGCTTCATCAGCAATCACTATAGTATCGATAAATCGCATTTGATTAGCGGCTTCTATTTTTTCTATCACCTCACCGCACTTCTTGCAGGGTGAGCCATCAGCCAATATTTTTTTTACTAAAGTAATTTTCATTTAATCTCCATTCTAGTGGTTCAACTTAGTGGTTCAGTTGTTTTTTTTAGCTGTACCTTTAAATTAGTCGTACCAACTCTTGCTAGCGATGGTCACAATAGCAAACCACAGCGGAGATGCAAAATAACTTTTAGTTGTTTCTATAGTCGTCTAATTTATAAGTCTATTACTAAAAGTTTTTCGTGAAACAACTGTTTTATTTGCGACAATATCGTTTTATATTTATACAATATATAGTGTGTAGATACTTTGTCTTCCACAGCATGAGGTATAAAAATGCTTTTTAATCAGTTATTTACGAGCCACTTCTAAATAACTTAATGTAATTTCTAGCTTTGTCTAGCTTCATTTTTATTATATGTTTCACGTGAAAAGTGTCTGATAATTGATCGAGATAGCTCTAGTAAAAAATCTGTTTGATTGCAATATAGTAGCAGTGCGGGTAGATTGCGTTTTTTTTAAAATAGAGTGGGGTAATATTGTGGAGTTAGCGTGTCTCGACTTGGAAGGGGTGTTGATCCCAGAAATTTGGATTGAATTTGCAAATAAAACAGGAATCGAAGCATTAAAAGCGACTACCCGGGATGTTCCTGATTACGACGTACTGATGAAGCAGCGTCTAAGGATTCTCGATGAGCACAAGCTTGGCTTAAATGAGATCCAAGAAGTTATCGCTACTTTAGAGCCTTTGCCTGGCGCACGCGAGTTTATCGATTGGCTTAGGGAACGCTTTCAAGTCGTCATCTTATCAGATACTTTCTATGAGTTTTCTCAACCCCTAATGCGGCAGTTAGGCTTTCCGACCTTGTTATGCCATAGGCTAGAAGTGGATGCTGATGGCCGAGTAACTAATTATATGCTGAGACAAAAAGACCCAAAGCGACAGTCTATATTAGCGCTTCAAGGACTTTACTATCGTATTATTGCAGCGGGTGATTCTTATAATG
>JBLHWO010000273.1:0-4550 GCA_047629215.1 Cellvibrionaceae bacterium
TTTCTGACTTTTTTCTGACTATTTATAAGGTGAGCCCTATGGATACAACACTATTATGGCAGCTCGTTGACACCTCAATGAAAATTGGTGTCGGGGCATTAATCGCGACTATGTTTGGCATTATTCTTACTCATCGGCGTCAACCTCGTCCTGTCAACGCTGAGCAACGGCGTTTAGAGGTATTAGAAAGCATTGCGGCTGATGTGGGTAACGTTAGCCATATCTTTGCCAAGTACTCCTCTCTCGTTGTTGAATCAATCCGCTTTGGCTCTCGCTGGCCGGACTCTCGTAAACAAGAGCTAGATAATATAAGCCAAGCACTCGTTGACGAGTTTAAGAAGCTTTCAGATGCAGAGTCTAAATTGTTAATGTTAGGTGAAAAGTTACTTGAAAAGAACCTTAGACTCTATGGCGCCAAAGTAGCCAACTTCCGCCGTCAGGTTTACGTGGGTAGAACGGACATCAGTGAAGAAGACATCTTAGCAATGAAGCGGGACATCAACCTTCTCAGAGAGCAGTTTTATGATTTTTTGAGTAAAAAGTATGACCGTCTATTGACTGCTTAGAACAAGGTTAACGGCTGAAACTGACCTAAATTAACGGTTAAGCTCAGGGAACCTCTGATTAGTTCCCGTAGGCCATTAAACGTTGATAACGCTTCTCGATCAATTCGTCCGTTGGCACCTTTAGCAAATCATCCAACTGCGCTATCAAACGAGATTTTAGGCTCGCAGCCATCACTTCAATATCTCGATGCGCACCGCCTAAAGGCTCAGAAATGATCTCATCTACAATGCCTAGTTCTTGTAATACTTTCGAAGTAACACCCATTGCTTCAGCTGCTTGAGGTGCTTTATCAACTGTTTTCCAAATAATATTGGCACAGCCTTCGGGAGAAATAACAAAATAGGTAGAATATTGCAGCATATTGAGTTGATCACCCACTCCAATCGCCAAAGCGCCACCGGAAGAGCCTTCACCAATCACAGTGCAAATAATGGGTATTCTCAAGCGTGACATAACAGCTAGGTTTTGTGCAATAGCCTCACTAATACCCCGCTCTTCACTATCGATGCCAGGATAAGCTCCTGGAGTATCAATAAAGGTAAGAATCGGCATTTTAAAACGCTCTGCCATTTCCATTAAGCGTAAGGCTTTACGGTAGCCTTCTGGCTTAGGCATGCCGAAATTACGCATGACTTTATCTTTTACACTACGACCTTTTTCTTCGCCAATAATCATTACTGGCTTGTCATTTATACGTCCGACACCACCGACAATAGCGTGATCATCTCCAAAATGACGATCGCCATGAAGCTCTTCCCAGTCGTCAAAGATGCGGGAAATATAGTCAGTTGAATAGGGTCGTTGAGGATGACGGGCAACCTTGACAACCTGCCAGGGTGTTAGGTTATCGTAGAGTGTGGCGGTCAGCTTATTATTCTTTTCTCGAAGCTTTTGGATTTCGTCGGTGATATTCAGCTCATTATCATTACCAACCAGCTGTAATTCTTCGATTTTACCTTCGAGTTCCGCTATTGGTTGCTCAAAATCGAGGTAATTTGGATTCATATCGTCACTGCCTACACAAAAATAATAGTTAAAACTAAAAGGATTAAATCTTCGATATTAATGGATGGGAAAGATACGCTAAACTGTTGCTCTCGTCGAGCATAGCGAGTAAAAAACGACTGAAAGAGCAGTGTTGGAGACAAGAAAGATCAAGAAAGGATCAATGGCTGGGTTACCCAGCCATTGTATTTGAGCTTATAGGTTTCCGAACTTACCTAGCTCTTTAGCCACTATTTGTAGTTTGTAGTAGAAGGTTATACGAAATTTGTTTCTACCTGCTTTCATCACTTGGCAAACAGTCTTAACGACATTGCCTGCAGCATCACGGCTACACTCGTGGCTTTTCATAACATAATACTAACGAGGCATCTCTACTGCGTAAAGCAATACCTAGATGCTTTACAATTTTTATCGGCAACTGCTGCACCAGAGTCATGATATTGAACAGCAGCCAAATAATCGGACATGGTATCTCCTAATGGTTTTTATGAATTAGTGTGTTGAGGAAGCTCTGATCAAGCCATAGATTATTTTTCCGAGTCTAAAATAGACTGATTGCTGTTGCTTACATGGACGTAGGTAATTAGCGTGGGCAGGAGCGGAAGCTATTGTAAATATTGGCAATAGCTCGCTATCACCTACTATTTACGCCTCAAGTTAGGAATTTTTGGTATCAATTTTTTATTTTCTTCCACGATATCTTGCCATGATTAGTTGTTATTTTTGATGCCTGAATGATTTTTATGAATAACGCAGTTGGATATTCTCCATTCCAAAAGCCTCGCGTAAATTCGACATAAGTTCATCGACCGGCTGTATCCTCCATTCAATGGGTAAACGCAACAAAGCTTCTGCATCGACCCGCTGATAATTAATAAGTACGTCGCAACCCCGCTTATCACTCTCCGCGCTGATTCGATAAGGCTCCACTATGCGAGCAAGCATTTTTTGGGAATTTGTTTTCAAATTATTACTACGCCAACTAATAATGATGGATTTTAACCCATCCTGCCTTGCATCTTCTAATGCAACGACTCCATCCGCACGCATTTTTAAGCCGCCACTATAATCATCTTGACTTACCTGGCCTTCGACTATCAACAAGGCGTCCTTAATTAATTTATCACGATATTGATTATAAGTATCTGCAAAAATGGCGATTTCAATTCTACCCGACCTATCATCCAAGGTGATAAAACCCATGGTATCGCCACGCTTGGTTCTCATCACTCGCATTGCCACGACCAATCCAGCAATTTTACGTGTTTTCTTGTCTGGTGTTAAATCAGCAATACGCGATGACACTAAATGTTTAATTTCTTGATTATACTCATCAATAGGATGGCCCGTTAAATAAAGACCTAAGGTTTCATTTTCACCATTTAAGCGCTCTTTCATACTCCAGCGACGTACGCGATAAAAGTCTTGATAGATATCTTGCATTTCATCACCCCCATTGGCCCCAGGTAATACATCACCAAATAAATCACTCATCCCGGCATTTTCACTTGCTTGTTTTTGTTCTGCCGATTTCACTGCCTCTGGTAACGCCACCATTAACATGGCGCGGGTATAGTCTAAATCTAACTTACCTGATGACTCTTTTTTATTATGCGGAGACTCTACTCTAGAGTTTTTTGTTGTAGAATTTCGTATTGAAGAATTTTTTAATTCAGGAGCCCTGACAACGGGACCAATGGTATCAAATGAGCCACTGCGGACTAAGGCTTCTAAAGCGCGCTTATTCACTTTACGTGTATCTACTCGTGAACAAAAATTAAAAAGATCAGTGAAAGGACCGTCTTTTCGCGCTTCGATGATACCCTCAACCGGACCCTCACCTAAGCCTTTGATGGCTCCAAGCCCGTAAATAATATTGCCTTCACTATTAACCGTAAATTGGTATTCGCCATTATTCACATCGGGCGGAAGTAAATTTAATTTCATCGAACGGCATTCTTCAACGAAAGTCACTACTTTATCGGTCTTATCCATGTCCGAGGACATAGTTGCCGCCATAAATTGCGCAGGATAATGTGTTTTTAACCAAGCCGTCTGAAACGAAACAACCGCGTAAGCCGCCGAGTGAGATTTGTTAAAACCATAACCCGCAAATTTTTCTACCAGATCAAAAATCTTAATGGCAAGTTCAGGATCAACACCCTGCTCTTTAGCGCCACTTTCAAAAAACTCGCGCTGCTTTGCCATTTCTTCTGGCTTTTTCTTACCCATTGCGCGCCGAAGTAAATCGGCACCACCTAAAGTATAACCGGCTAACTCTTGTGCTATTTGCATCACCTGCTCTTGATACACAATAACCCCATAGGTTGGTTCAAGAATTGGTTTTAGTTTTTCGTGTTGATATTTAGCATCGGGATAAGCCACTTTCGCGCGACCGTGCTTACGGTTAATAAAGTCATCAACCATTCCCGACTGCAAAGGACCGGGACGAAAGAGCGCCACCAATGCCGTCATATCTTCGATATCGTCTGGCTGTAGCCGCTTAATCAAATCTTTCATGCCGCGAGATTCAAGCTGAAAAACAGCTGTGGTCTCGGCGGTTTTTAACATGGCATAGGTTGGTTTATCGCTTAGGTCAATATGCTCGATGTCTATTAGCGCTTCATTACTTTGTTTGCGGTTACGATTAATCATCTTAACCGCCCAATCGATAATGGTCAGCGTACGCAAACCTAAAAAGTCAAACTTAACTAAACCTGCTGATTCAACATCATTTTTATCGTATTGTGTCACCAAACCTTTACCGCTTTCATCACAATACAAAGGCGAAAAATCAGTTAATTTAGTTGGCGCAATCACTACACCCCCAGCATGCTTACCGACATTACGAGTAACCCCCTCTAATCTCAGCGAGGTATCCCAAATTTCTTGGGCCGCACCATCGTCCGCTAAAAATTCACGTAAGACCGCCTCTTGCTCGAAAGCCTTTTCCAAGGTCATACCGACATCCATGGGAA
>JBLHWO010000274.1:0-4509 GCA_047629215.1 Cellvibrionaceae bacterium
TATGCCAAAAAATATTGTTCTTGTTGAAGATGAAAGGCTACTTGCGGATAACTATAAAGACGCGTTGCAGCGCCATGGTTACCGCGTTACGCACTATAGTAATCGCCCTGATGCCTTGGCCTGTTTGCGTGAGCGCTTGCCTGACATGGCGATTATCGATGTGGGTTTAAAGGATGATATTGAGGGCGGTTTTGAACTGTGTCGGGAATTACGTACTCAGTCTTCAGAATTGCCGATTATATTTTTAACCGCAAGAGACAGTGAGTTTGATGTTATTTCTGGCTTGCGCTTAGGTGCTGATGACTATTTAACAAAAGATATTAGTCAAGCGCATATGCTGGCAAGAATAGTGGCATTGTTTAGGCGTACAGACGCACTGCGACAACCTGTAAAAGAAGAGTCTGTTATGACTAAAGGCCTGTTGACCTTGAACCTTGATCGTATGACGGTGCAGTGGCAAGAGTCGATGATTGATTTAACGGTAACCGAATTTTGGATTGCACATGCATTGGCGAAAAATCCAGGCCATGTTAAAAACCGTCAACAGCTCATGGACGCCGCCAATGTTGTGCTCGATGATAATACCATTACTTCTCACGTTAAGCGTATACGTAAAAAATTCGTTACTGTTGATGCCAGTTTTGATGCTATACAAACAGCCTATGGCATGGGTTATCGGTGGGTTATTAAATACTGAAGATTTTATATTGAAGGCCCTACATTGAAATTACGCCATCAACTTTTTTTATTTAGCCTGTTATTGCTCAGTTTACCTTGGGCAGGCTGCCAATATTTACAGGCGGTGGATGTAGCGCTGCGTGGTTTACAATCCTCATCGTTAACGACTAATGCGCAATCTATAGCGGATCGTTTAGCCGCTAAACCTGAATTGTTTCATTCTCCTCCCATTAACGTTTCTAAAGGTTCGTTGCCTTTATATTTAGCCGAACTTAATAGTCGTCCTCTTGTAGATGGTTATGGAGATGATTGGCGCAATTATTCACTGCCTCAAAAAACATTTTCTAATACATTGTTGTCGGCATCGTTGATGACGGCTAGTTATGAAAAAAGTGTTTATTTTTTTATTGAAGTGAAAGATGATCAGTTAAGTTATTATAATCCAGCGAATGGTCAAAATCTATCTGCCGATCATTTAGTGCTAACCCTATACTCGCTTAGTAATACCGATAAAAAAATATATTTATATGCCAGCACGCCCGGTAACATTACCGCTCGTTATAAAGACGCCGGTGGCCGGATTCGTAACGTGAATAATGTTAAAGGCGTATGGCGAGAAAGTGGGCAAGGTTATCAAATAGAAATGGAGGTAGAAAAATCTATTCTAGGCGGTGGATTTAATCTCGATATTGTTGATTACCGCTCGCCTAGTGGAAATCGATTATTGATCAATGACGCGTTTTCTCAAAATCCTATTTACGATAAAGTCGAATTAATTTCGGTTTCAAAAAAAATAGAAGATGAGCTATTGTCGCTAAATTTAAATAATGTTTCTTCGTATGTTGTTAACAGAGAGCATTATATTGTCGCAAAAAAAGAAGCAGGGTTTATTGATTTATCTGATAATAATACGCCATGGTTTATTGAGTGGGTTTATCGGAAAAGTTTAAATGTTGATGATATGCCTTTACGGTCGGAGCTTGTAAGTGACGATAAATGGGAGTCTTTAGAGTTTAGTCAAAAAAATATTGAGACCGAAAATATTGCGATATTGTGGTATAGAATTAAAAGCCAGCGCTTAAGTGGTCAAACGGCAGTTAGTGTGGTGGTGCCAATCAATATTGATGATTCATTAGAAGGTTTTCTGGTTTTAGAAAAAACCACAGATCAGCTCGTTGCTTTAACAAATTCAGCGTTTAATCGACTATTTACGTATACGCTGAGTATTTTTTTATTGGTTGCTCTTGGGCTTATATTCTATGCGAGCTGGTTGTCGTGGCGCGTGAGTCGGTTAAATCGTAGTGCTAACGAGGCAGTAACGGCCAAGGGAATAATTACGATAGATGATATTGATTGGCCCGAGTTAAAATCAAATGATGAGCTGGGTGATCTTTCGCGCAGCTATCAAACGTTATTGTTGCGACTTCGGGAGAGTCAGAATTATCTGCGGGGATTATCTAATAAGTTATCCCATGAGCTGCGAACACCTATCGCTATCGTTAGGTCGTCTTTGGATAATATCGCAGATGTTGATGACCCTGCTCAGCAAAAGCAATATCAGCTTCGTGCTAAAAAAGGTGTCGAGCGCCTCAATACTATATTGAATGCGATGAGTAGCGCTAATCGTATAGAGGAAAGTGTTATGGGAGCAGAGTTTACTCAGATTAAACCCAATGATTTTCTAGCTGCATTGGCTGATATGTATAATGATATTTATCTTGAGCATACGGTTCAATTTATTAGTGAGGTAGAGGCATCCGCCTTTCCTGTTGCTCAAGAGCTATTTGTTCAGATGATGGATAAGCTTATCGACAATGCCGTCAGTTTTTCCTCGGTATTTGACCCGGTTATTATTAGGTTGAAGAGCGATAACGCTAGGCTCGTTGTTCAAGTTGAAAATAAAGGTCCCTTATTACCCGTCACTATGCAGGGGCGTTTATTTGATTCTATGGTTTCCGTGCGCCAAGGTTTAGCGGGTAATAGTTCGGCTGAGCGAGAAAAAGTTCATTTAGGTTTGGGGCTCTATGTTGTGCGCATTATTGCAGAATTGCATCAGGGGCAGGTTGCTGCGGCGAATGATGAGAATGGCAAAGGAGTCATATTTTCTGTTAGGCTGCCCACCTAAGAATTTGAATATGTTATTCTGAGGTCTTTGTACGATAGCCATTTTTCTTTGATGCGGGTTTACCCCACAAGGGGACACCGAGGCAAAACGGTCTCGATCAGTCATTTGTCACGCATAAACGCCCTCTTTTCGTGCGAGGGTCTCGTTCCATTTAATAGTAACTATTTTGTGACTAAACTATAAATGATAATAGATCTTGAAAAAGCCGCTAAGCTTATTTCCCAAGGAGCTAAAGCATGGAATCAGTGGCGCAAACGCTACCCAGGTTTTTACCCCAATTTAGACGGTGTCGAGCTGCATAAGCTTGACTTGAAAGGCATTAATTTTTCAGGTGTCTCACTTCGCCATGCGGTTATTAATGATTGTAACTTACAGTTAGCCTCATTAGTTTCGGCACGTTTAAATGAGGCCAACCTTCAAAATAACGACCTTACTTCTGCGCGTATGATTGCCGCAGAATTAACCGATGCCGATTTGTCGGGCTCTATACTCAAAAATGCCAACATATTAACTGCATCTGTCAGAGGCGCACGCTTCGAGTATGTTAATTTTGTTGGGCATGATATGCAGGCACTCGACCTTCGCGATGTTTCCTTTCGGGGAGCGGACCTTTCTAATCAATATCTTGCGCGTTCAGACCTTAGCGGTGCCTGCCTCGATGATTGCATTCTCGCTAATTCAGACTTGTCGGAGGCTAATCTACAAGAAGCATCAATAATCAATGTCGATTTGTCTGGTTGTAAATTAAATGGAGTTAATTTTAATAAGGCTAATTTAACCAAGTCTATTTTTGCTAAAAATGATATGGAAAGTATTAATTTTGAAGAAGCGCTTTTGATTGATTGTGATTTTCGTCAGGCCACTATGAAGCGTTCTAACTTTCGTAAAGCAGATATGACGGGTTGTTTGCTCTGGGAGGCGAATACCATTGATTGGACCCTCTCGGATGTAAAGTGTGGTCATGCCAGCTGGGATAAGCCCGGCAAGCAAAAAACCCACTACGGTAAGCATGATTTCGAACGTATTTATTCCGATACACTAACGCTAAAGTTATGTTATCCATTTCGGATGTTGGCGGCAGAAATATCAACCTTGCCTATTTTAATCGAGCATTTACAGGCTTCCCATTGGGGGACCTCTATTCGCTTGAAGTCGATTAAAGATTATGCGGGTGGCTCACTCGTTACCTTGTCCATCGATGAGGTGAGTGCTTACAAGCCCTCAGAGCTACGTGAGGCCCTACAGCGTGAAGCAAATTCTATTATGATGGCGCAAATCGCAATGCGCCAGGATGTAGTATTGCAGCGTGCCTTAAAAGAAGAGGTAGCGAATATTAAAGAAAACTTTTGGCCGCGGCTGTTAGAGTTGGCGTCCGAAAACGAACGTGAAGTTGTTCGTAATTTAACGATTATCTTTATGGACTTAAGCGGTTTTTCTAAATGGAAAGATGAAGAGCTGGCGTATAAGTTAGCGCTATTTCGCGGTTTGGTGAAGCCTGTTTTACAGCGTTGGAATGCAGGCCACCCCAATATGGAAGGCGACTCTTTACGAGTGACCTTTAATAATGCCACGGTCGGCTTGGCTTGTGCCTGTATGTTGCGTAACGTGTTAGTTGGGGCTGGGTTTGAGTTACGTATTGGTGTTGAGTTAGGTGAGGTATCGATAGTACATAATGTGGTTACCAATCAGCCTGATCTTGAAGGCAC
>JBLHWO010000275.1:0-4493 GCA_047629215.1 Cellvibrionaceae bacterium
AAAGAAGGTGTTATCGAAGCAATGAATAGTTACACCAACGTTAAGACTTTTTCTTTACCTTGGTAATTTAACTTCAGTAGTGTGAAGAATATCTCTTCAGACATTTATGGGGGACCCGATTGCGGGTCTCCCAATTTATTGCCCGCGCTAATACTTATTTAGCACTGGTCACATACTGCAACACTTCAACCACTTGCTCTGGCGTTTGCGCCCAGGCCATGGCTGCACCATCCACTTCTTTTAACGGATGAATAATGTCCTCGTCGTGCAGCGTGATATAGGGAGTGCCCAACGCTGCGCAAAAACCCGCATCGAATGCGGCATTCCACTGTTTGTATTGATCACCAAACCGAACAACGGCCAGGTCGCATTGCTCAAGTAAGGTCTTAGTCCGAATCGCATTCACCTTTGACGACTTGTGATCACGCCAAAAACTATTGGTTTCGGTGCCAAGTACATCACCCGCCGCATCACTGGCTGCATGATTGGTAACAGCTGAAGTGAAAATAATAGGGAGTGCCAATGCCTCAGCACCCTGTTTAATTTTTTCACGCCAATCAGTGTGTATTTCACCCGATAGGTAGACTATGTACTCCATGGATATAACCTCTTGATTTAAGTTTTTTTAGATAATAGATTGCCCTCGGTTCAACGCATAAGTGCATAACTCGAACCAGTATAAAGAGTGGCAATAGGCTGTTATTTCACCTTTTTTCTCAAACAAGAGATGAGACGATGAGAGCTAACTAACCTACGTCGAACGATGCCAGATTTATGTGCTAAAGAAAACAGGCAATACACAAACAGGAAGAGCGATGGGTGGCTATAATCGACTCAGAGCCGTACTAGGAGTTTTTCCGACCAGGGCTTCCGATTCAATTTGCAGGTTAGAATTACCATTCGTCTCAGTCGATCAAAATGAAGAGATCAAAATGACTTTGGCTAACAATAGATACCTCAGCATGCCGAATGTTCAAGCACCATGAGCTAAATGCTTACCAGAAAAAAACGTGTAGACTTTGTATTGAAAAGCTTACTAAATTTAAAGCACCAAAGATGATTAATTTTACGGCTGGATTACGAAAATTTTTTTAAAAACATCTAGCATTTGAAACTCTCGGAGGCTGCCACCGACAGTGCGTGATATTATCCCACCTCTACATTCCTTTTGGGCGAGACAATGGCTATCGGTAAAATATTGAAATCTTTGTTCGGTGGTGAATCGAAGCCATCCGAACCGAAAGAATTGCAATGTGATGCATTTGATTACAATGGCTTCAAAATCGAGCCGGCACCCATCGTTGAAGGTGGAAAATTTCGGACAGCAGGCTACATTAGTGGTGAGCTAGATGGTGAGGCCAAACGCATTCAATTTATCCGCGCGGACCAAAATGGTGATCAACAGGTATCCATTGATCACTCCATATCTAAAGCAAAACAAATAGTAGACGAACTAGGTCAAAAATTATTAAGCCGGCAACATCTTTAGGGATTTTTTCCCTGTGTATTTAAGAGATCAAATCGGAATGGCGCTTACCTAAGAAAAAAACCAGTGGCTTTGGTATTCCAAGTATATACAAAACGCTAATGAATTAGCGACTATCTACCTCAACGGGGTAGTCACATCCAACATCTGACATTGACCGAAAGCTATGATGATGTTGCAAAGTTTTTTGTTATTACCTGACATGTCGCATATCCTATCGGTTCACCCTTTTAAACAAAACAGCAAGTGCCCCGTGTTTTATGCAAGGACGCATTTTTAATTCGATTAAACCGGTAATATAGTTTGACAAATATTATCTGGCTGTTATTTTGTAGCCATGAAGTTAGAAACCGCCGCTCTCATTCTAAGTAAAATCGGAAATCCAACGCGATTAAAAATTGTTCGTTTACTGGTTCGAGCCGGATCGAATGGACTCCCGGTGGGTAGCATTCAAAAAATATTGGGAATTCCAAACTCGACCCTGACTCACCACATTACCCATCTAAAAAATGCTGGGGTGATTCGTCAGGAGAGAGATCAAACAACTTTGTTTTGTAAAATGCAGTACGACGTCCTGGACGATTTGGTTAAGTACCTTACAGACGAATGCTGCCTCGACCAAAATCAGGAAGCCCATTCTGAGAAGGGCTAATATTCTTTTGATCTGTTATTACTGTATTACCAGTAATACAAACAACGTGTAGAAGTAAAACAATATGGATAAGTTAGGACCATCAGGCAAGCAAATAGGCCCCACCTTTCTCCCTATAATAACTAATGCTGCTCTAGGAGTATTCCGAGACAAGGTGTTCCAATGCATTCTTCTGGCATTGTTAGTACTGGGATTTGTTGATCAACCACAGTTACTTCCAAGCCTGTTATTCACTGCAAGTTCGCTTTGGGAAATGCTACCATTTTTCGTATTGGCAATTATATTCGCAGCCTATGCAACAGCCACCAATGCCAGTTCTTTAATTGCCCAGGTATTTACCGGCAACCCTGTCATAGCAACTATGCTGGCTGCATTTATTGGCGCGCTATCTCCATTTTGCTCCTGCGGTGTGATCCCACTCATCGCCTCGATGTTGGGGGCAGGCGTACCACTGGCGCCGGTGATGGCATTCTGGATAGCGTCACCCATTATGGATCCTGAAATGTTTATTCTTACTGCTGCTGGCATTGGATTTAATTTTGCTATCGCCAAAACAATCGCAGCCATAGTGATGGGGTTATTTGCAGGTTTCGCCGTTTTATTCATTCAACGTGACGGCTTTCTATCTAACCCACTGCAAGCTCAGATATCTGGCGCATGCACCACATCTTGCGGACCGGCTATAGACCCAACGGTAAAATGGCGTTTCTGGCAGGATACTGATCGTAAAAAAATCTTCTTCAAGGAGTCTTTCTCGATAGCTCGGTTTCTCGGAAAGTGGCTAACCCTGGCATTCTTTCTTGAAAGCCTGATGCTAGCTTATGTATCGTCAAACTGGATTGTGCAATATGTTGGTGAGGATAATATGTTCGCCATTCCACTAGCCGCCATCGTTGGCGCGCCATCCTATTTAAATGGTTACGCTGCAATACCGCTCATCTCCGGTTTACTCGAAATCGGAATGACACCTGGCGCTGCTATGGCATTTATAACAGCAGGCGCAGTGTCATCAATTCCCGCAGCCATTGCAGTGTTTGCTTTGGTTAAGGAACCTGTTTTTGCACTGTATATTTTTCTTGGGCTGGTGGGTTCTATGTCTACAGCTTGGTTGTATCAGTTATCTGGTGGGATTATCTGATAGTGCTATGAAGCAAATTTAATGGGTAATAGCCCATACTTGATAGGTCTAAAATCTAAATTTAGTTTAATAGTGCTTGACTGTAAGCAATCATAAAGCAGCTCTTTCGGTTGTCACGATTCGACCGCGCTCGGCACTTTGCACTACCTTCATCAGCTGGCATCCCAACGGCTGTAGTTGTTGTTAAAAGCAGAAGTTCACGTGAAGATGTTAAATTAGCGAGTCAATGCAATAGAGGACATTCCAGGTGGGCCAATATGACTATTAATGTGCTACCCGGAACGAGAGAACCTCCATCAGTTAGCTTATTTTACTGACCACTTGCGGCATTGTCATCATTAGGTTCAATGGGCATCACTGTGAGTTTTATATCACTTTTAGTCAAAATTGGTCAATGGTTCGCTTCATAGCGCTTTCTATTGGTACACGAACAGTATATGAATTTTCAGGCATTACAGACAATAACCGAGAAAAGGATAGCTTCTGGTTAGGATATAGTGGATTGATATTGATACGTAGGTTTCTTAAGCTTCTTATGCTTTTATTAACAATATTCTCTCAAAAAATATCAATAACTTGTCAGCACTCTTTCGATAGAGACATGAAATATAATGTTACTTTTAGAGCTCAATGTGGCCATCTAGCCGTTACCTCTGGCGGCTTAGCCACTCATCCAATACGCTATAAAACTCAGGGGCAAAAGCCCGTTCTCCTTTCCACATTAGTTTCAATAAAAATGAAAGCCCAGGCGATTGTTCATTAAAATGTTCTGCATCTAGCATTCCGTGGGTTGCATTTTTAATGATCGAAATTTGTATACTTTGTTGATCGTCTATTAAATTTTCGACCACCTCTTTGGTGTTAAATATATCAACATTTAAGTCTTTATCTCCAAGCAACAAAAGCATGGGTTGTTTTAGCCCTCTGTAATCTTGTGTTGCATCCGCTTTGAAGTTTTTTAGTACGAACTGATACCGAGCCTCTGACATTGGATCAGGCGTGTGTCCATATTTTTTAAGGTATAAGTCGTAGCTTGGCTCCTGATTCAAGAAGTAGATTTCTTCGAGGTGTGAAGCATAAGCGGCTTCAACCACACTGGAATCGGCCTCTTGTTGCGTTAGCCGTACATGAGTGAGATACCAGCTTTGCTCTAACCAATCAATTGCGAAGCCAACGCCTATAATAAACCCAATGTCTGGATTGTTATTGGCTAAAGC
>JBLHWO010000276.1:0-4488 GCA_047629215.1 Cellvibrionaceae bacterium
ACGGAATACCCAAAGACAAAGCAATTGACATATCTCGCATTAATTTTTTGTAGTGTGCGTGATCGGCATTTTCTTTTTCAATAAGTGCAGCATCATCATTATCAGCATTGCTGGCTTTAGCGTTATAGCCGGCCCGCTCTACTGCTTTAATTAAGTCAAGATTGTTTGCGCTGCCATTAACACTGACGGTACGCTGGGCAAAGTTCATTTCGGCCTGAGTAACGCCTGGTACTTTTTTTATAGCCGATTCAATCTTGCCAACACAACTTGCACAACCAGCGCCCTCGATAATAAATTCCTTTCTAGGAATTTTTTCGTGCGTATCATCTTTAATAGCATCGGCATGATGATTATGTGGGTTTTCTTGAATGGCTTTCGTCATTGCCGCTCCTCATTTTATGTGAACAAATTTATCTGGCACTAATATTAAAGAATATTAAAGAATGTTAATTAACCCATGCATGCCTGCTTCTTCGTGTCCCGCTATAGCACAGACCATTTTAATATTTTTTCCTGGCTGAATAGGCACAATAAACCACTCTACTTCTGACATTGGCCCAACTTCAATCTCGTAGAAAGATCCCTTGATTTCAGCTAGTAGGCTACCGTCTGTATTTTTTATCTCTAATTTACGATTAAATATTTTTTTAACAAAACCTTCAGATTCAAACTCATGCTTGATCTTATCTACGTTTTTTAACACTAGTTTATAAGCCTGCCCTGTTTTTAAATTAAGTTGCTTAGGCTTAAAATACATTCCAGAAGCATTTGCTCCCATCTCAAGCACTAATGTTTCAACATTTGCCCGACTTAAATCGCCCTCGGCATAACTAAAAGAGCTCATTAAGGCGCTGAGTATCAAAATTGGCATTATCAGATATATTTTTTTAGTATTCATCATATCCATCCTAGTATGTAAAGAATCAAACAAAGAAGATTTTTAAAGGAAGCGGTATAAAACAAATGTTAAAACGTTAATAACATAAGCGTCAGATTCCTTCTTAATAGCTATTTGCAAATCATCTAATAACATTTTGCTATGCTTACTCTAAACCCCTTTTCTAACTTGATATTGATCTAGATCATGATGCAGCTATTGGTCAATTTTCAAACACTAAAAAAACCCTTAGTTCACATATTGTCTTGATTTTTTAGACAGAAATCTATTGATAAGTCCATTAAACACCTTGAGCCGACTCGAGGCTCAAGTGTTTTTATAAAATAAATCATCAGATGAAGTCGAGGTAAAATTATTAAAGATAAAAAATAGCTCTGTAGATAAATGGGCATAAACTGGTCAAACGCGATTATTATTGAATAATAATGAAGATTACAACTCCTAGTTAGCGCACGCTGAATATTGATTGTTAAATATGTTGCATATCCCCTCTAATTAGATACTATCGCTAACAATGAAGAAAATTTTATCCTTATTTTTAATTGTTATGTTTGTGTTGCCGGCGTTTGGAGCATGGCTACCTCTCGAGGCGATTCATGCCTTGCATAAAAATAACATTGAGCATTTTGTGATGGGTAGCCACGACCATTCACCGCAAGATGAACAAGAGCATGGTCATAGTCATGAGAATCAAAGCCATGATATTAAAAGTAGCAATAAGGCTACTCACCTAAGCGATCACCATCCGATCCATTTTGATATAACAACGTATTTCAGTGATTACCTCAATGTCGATTTACAAAGAGCCAGTCAAACCTCGCTAGACTTTTCTGACCTTGATTTATACGACGATTTATACGACAGTCACTTTAGATTAGTCACCGGTATCACACCACATCACCATTACGATCTTCCCCCAAGCAAGAGCCGTTTTCCTATAGATTGGAAAATATCTACCTCCAGTAATATTCCCCCATACCTTTCAACTCAGCGACTGCGTATTTAGTCACCCGTTAACAGCGAATTCAACTTTCTGCCAAAGGTGGATAGTCAGAACTTTTACGGTTTCACTAATTTTTACGCACAGTTATGTTATGAATGGAGAAAACTTTTATGCTTCAATTTTTTCAACAATTTTCAAAAAAAGACTACATCTATGCCGCTATTGGTTTAGCGCTAATGCTGATTGGGCTTTTCGGGATAATTCCTGATACTTGGGCGCATGCTGTAACCTTGGGCGACAAAGGATACATTCAAGAAACTACAGGGATTCATGCCATTCCTTTTATCTATCTTGGTGCAAAACACATGATGACGGGCTATGACCACCTGCTATTTTTGCTTGGTGTTATTTTCTTTGTCTATCGTATGAAAGAGGTCACTATTTATGTGACTCTTTTTGCAGTCGGGCATGTGCTAACGCTGTTGTCTGGTGTGTTGATGGAAATAAGCATTAGTGCATATATTATTGATGCCATTATCGGCTTTTCTATTGTCTATAAAGCACTGGATAACATGGGCGCCTATCAACGCTGGTTTGGGGTTCAGCCTAACACTAAAATTGCTACCTTACTTTTCGGCCTACTTCATGGTTTTGGTTTAGCTACTAAAATTCTGGAATACGACATATCGACTGATGGTCTATATGCTAATTTGATTTTCTTCAATATCGGTGTGGAAATTGGTCAACTTTTAGCGCTGGCTGTGATTCTTATCGCTATTACTTATTGGCGTAAATCAACTAATTTTTTGCGACATGCCTATAAAGCCAATGCCTTCATCATGATGCTGGGTTTTTTATTGATGGGATACCACATAACTGGCTATTTCGTTCTGTAAACTAATTCTTAACATTTTTTAATAGGAAATATCATAATGTATAACACCAATATCCCTTCAGAAAGAGAGCTGCCTTCTACTTCTAAGCTAATAAAATCAACTATTATCGCGGCCATTACTGCCGGTGTTTTATTACTTACTGTGGTCATGCCAGCAGAATATGGCATAGACCATACAGGCGTTGGCGAAATAATCGGTCTCAAGCGTATGGGAGAAATAAGAATCTCACTGGATGAAGAAGAAAAGGCGGATACAGCCAAAATTGTAGAGGCTGCTCAAGCTGTTGTAGAAGTCAAAGAAGTAAAAAAAGTTGTTGAAGTTGTGAAAACTGAAGCGGTAGAAGCGCAGACCGTTATCGCGCCCAACAATAAGGCTGATCAAAACCACGAGATGACGTTTACTCTTGCGCCTGATGAAGCTGCAGAAGTGAAAGTTACTATGACAAAGGGTGCGAAAGTTAGCTATATTTGGCAAACCGACGGTGGCAAATCAAACTTCGATGTGCACGGTGATTCAAAAAAACTTAAAATTAGCTACCACCCCTACTATAAAGGAACCGATTCAAAGCGTGAAGGCACATTAGAGGCTGCATTTGACGGGGGTCACGGTTGGTTTTGGCGTAACCGCACCAAAAATTCACTGACGATTACTATCAAAACTGCTGGTGAATACACCGCTATTAAACGTTATTAATATTAAGGAGCTGAGACTTGATCAAAGGCCCCTCAACACAAAAGCGGCTTTAGCCGCTTACAAACAAGTGAATGACTATAAAGATGATTTGTTAATTACAGCACTGTAAAAATAAACCCATTGTTATGCCACAATTTCTGCTATTACCGATGCATGAAAGGCTACTTCTCCTTCTTCAACATCAATATTAATTATTTGTCCAGGTTGAAATTCTCCCGATAAAAGACGTTTTGCCAGTGCTTTTTCAATCTTAGTTTTAATAGCGCGTTTTAACGGGCGAGCACCATAAACGGGATCGAAACCTACCTCGGCTATCAAATCGAGTAGGCTTTCGGAAAATTCAACACCCATATCTTTATCTGCAAGACGCTGGCGAAGATATGCCATTTGGAAGCGAGCAATCTCACGAATTTGTTGTTTATCGAGTGGATGAAACACAACTATCTCATCTAGGCGATTGATAAACTCTGGGCGAAAATGCTTGCCGACCTCGTCCATCACCCTATCCTTCATTTTATCGTAATCATTTTCTGAAGCCATTTCTTGGATTAGATGGCTGCCTAGGTTAGAGGTCATCACAATGACTGTATTGCTAAAATCAACAGTGCGCCCTTGCCCATCTGTTAGGCGACCGTCATCTAATACTTGCAAGAGAATATTAAATACATCGGGATGCGCTTTTTCGACCTCATCTAACAAGATAACCGCATAGGGTCGACGTCTAACGGTTTCGGTAAGATAACCACCCTCTTCGTAGCCTACATAACCCGGTGGTGCACCAATAAGTCGAGCAACTGAGTGTTTTTCCATAAACTCCGACATATCAATGCGCACCATAGCCTCTTCAGTATCGAATAAAAATTGCGCCAGTGCTTTGGTCAATTCAGTTTTACCAACACCGGTTGGGCCTAAAAATAAAAACGAACCGTTAGGTCGTTTGGGGTCTGACAAACCTGCGCGTGAGCTGCGAATTGCATCTGCAACAGCGGTTATCGCCTCGTGTTGACCCACGACACGTTTATGTAAAGTAGCCTCCATTGTAAGTAGCTTTTCTCGCT
>JBLHWO010000277.1:0-4460 GCA_047629215.1 Cellvibrionaceae bacterium
AACTTGCACGTGAACCCAGAAAACTACCAACGTTAAGCATTAATCGCAAGCCCAGTTCAATTTACGATTATACCTTTGAAGATTTTGAAATTGTTGGCTATGACCCGCATCCTAGTATTAAAGCTCCTATTGCCATCTGATTTTTATTGAAAGAAGGCTCCATACCTTTCCTCAATAGTCGAAGCAAAATTTACGATGTTTTGTTTCTCGTATTGGCCTTTTAGCCAATGGCAACCATCGATCACAAAGAACTTAACGATAAGGTTTTTTTATGGCGGATTTATCTATTATTGTTGCAATGGCACATAATCGAGCTATTGGTAAAGACAACCGATTACTTTGGCACTTACCGGAAGATTTAAAATATTTTAAACGCACTACCATGGGCAAGCCAATGATTATGGGACGCAAAACGTTTGAATCCATTGGTCGCCCTTTACCCGGTAGATTAAATATTGTTGTGACGCGCCAACAAGATTGGCAACATGAAGGAGTAAAAGTTGTTCATAGCATTGACGCGGCGATGGATCTCGCTAATAGCCAGGCTTCAATAGATGATATTGCAGAAGTGATGATGATTGGGGGGGCAGAGTTATATCAATCAGCATTGCCTGCGGCAAAAAAAATATATTTAACGCGGGTGGATGCCGATATTGATGGTGATGCTTTCTTCCCTGAGCTTATCGACGGGGAGTGGGAAGAAGTCAGCAGACAAGCTTTTTCTGCCTCAGAAGATAATCCTTACGCCTATGCCTTTTGTGTTCTAACTAGAACCTAAAGTGGGTAGGTGACAGCCCACCCTACGGGTCTGCTGTAGTTTAAGCATTAAGTTCACTTAACTTAGCTGCAATAATTAAAGACAATTTATTGAGGGCAATATTCAGCGCTTGTACATAGCTTAAATAATCGCTGCTTGATAAGCTCTCCGTAATAACTGTTTTTTCTGTCTTGATTTCTTTTTTCCCATAATCAGCGAGCATCGTCCACTTTGCTTGCACGGTCACGCTTTTGCCAAGCTCCCCCATAAATTGTTCAAATACAATTCTAATTTGAATCTTGGGCCTATTACGATTATCCCATGGAAATGCCCATACGCTGTCTATATTTAGCGCGCGTGATATATTGTCTGCTACTACTTGATTGATGTTAGATTTTAAATTTCCCGCCCATAAATAATAGAGGTTAATTATCATATTATTATTATTTTCAATACTAATGACGCTAAAGTTTTCTAGACTATTGGGTATAACTAAAGGTCCTATCCCTATACTGAACCCGCTATCATCCGAATTATTGTCAGAGGCATTTGGAATAGAATCATCCGAAACCAAGGTGTAATACCGTGTTGTCGGCACACGACTACAAGCAATGCTCACTACTACGATAACAATTAAAAAAATAGTTGAAAAAACTTTCGTGAAATACGTATTCATTTATTTTCCTAATATTAATGATTGCGGATAACGGTTGAGCTCGTCAGTAAACTGCCTCATTGAATCGGCAGACTCATTAACGCCCCTTAGTGTTTCTAGCAATTCAAAATAAAGCTGTGAATCTGGAGCAATAGATTCTTCAACTGACGATAAAGTAAGTTGCAACTGTTTTAGTGAGTCGCCGACGGTAACAGTAATAGCTTTAAACTCACTTGAAGCATCATCAATATTAGCAACTGCATTGCCTAAATTGGCAGAGAAACCTGTTTTATTTAAATCAGTTATTAACCTGTTGAGCTCTTCTAAACCGCTCGATAAATTATCACCTATTTTTACGATAGGGATTTGATCAATTTTATCGACAATAGACGCTAACTTCTTTATGGCCTGATCGATAGCGCCAGGAATAGTCGGAATAAAGGTGTAGTTTCCATCATGATTTAATTCATTATTAGTTATATTATCTGTCTGAACCAAATCAATATAAAGGCTGCCAATAATTAAACTCCCGGATTTTAATTGGCCACGCAATCCATTTTTGATCATACTCTTAATTCGTGTTTCGAATAGCCCACGATCTAAAGGCTGTTGTTGCGCCATTCTCTCTGGCTGTATATCAATAAGAACATTAATAGATGCTTGGTTTGAGCCATTCTTTATATCAAAGGTTGAAAAATTTATTTCGCTAACGTGCCCTACTTTGATTCCGTAATATTCAACTGCAGAGCCAGATTGTAAACCGCGAATAGATTGGTTTGGGAAATTCATCATAAAAGAATAGCTGGTAACATAGGCTCCATCGAGTACGGCTTTACGATTGGGGAGGATATAAAAGCCATTAAGCGGGATGGGAGCTGAAGATCCTTCGTCAATATAAGGAGAATCAAAAGCGACACCTCCTGAAATGAGTGCATTCAATGATTCTAATTCAATGTTTAAACCATTAGCGCCTAAGCCAGCCTCAAAACCACTGACATTCCAAAATCGGCTATGGTCGGTAACCAATTCGTCATATGGGGCCTCTACAAACAGGGTCACTTCTATGTCTTGCTTGTCTTCTGCCAAACGGTAACTAGTGATTTCACCTACCTTAATTTGTTTAAAATAAACGGGCGAGGCAACATCGAGAGAGCCTAGTTCTTGAGTCAATAAAGTATAGCTAGAACCTTTACTATCCGAGCGTACCAATGGCGGGACATCTAAACCTTGAAAGAGATATTGCTCGTCTCCGGGCTCGCCGGGGTCAATCTCAATATAGACTCCTGAGACTAAGGTGCTTAAGCCCGAAATACCCGATAGAGAGATACGAGGAGAGACAACCCAAAATTTTGTATTTTCTGATAAGTATTCTGAAAATTCAGGGGCTAGTTCAGCGGTGACGATAATGCTCGCAAGGCTATCGCTGACTTTAATCGATTCTACTGTGCCAACATCGACATTTTTATAACGGATTTTTGTACGCTTAGGTTCAATGCCTTCTGCTTTTTCAAAATAGATTTCAACCTTCGGGCCATGGGACTGCCATGAGTTGATAGCGAGAATAATAGCAATTGCCAAGGCAATAAAGGGTACAAACCAAATAAGAGAAAAAGAATCATCTTTGACTGTATCCTTATCTATAGCGACGTTTTTCGCAATGATTGGATTTTCAGTCATTATTAGTATCCGAAGTGGCATCATCCCACAGTAAGCGGGAGTCAAAGGTTTCTACTGCTAGCATCGTTAGAATAACCACTGAAGCAAAGGCAAGAGCGGCAGGTTCTGGGTGAATATTCATGATGATACCAAACTGCACTAGAGCAACCAATAGAGTAATGACAAACACATCAATCATTGACCAGCGACCAATAAATTCTGTCAGTTTAAATAGGCGTTGTCGAGTGTGACGGTGAGTTTGATGCTTGTTGTGAATAGACCATAATAAATACCCCAGTGTTAATAGCTTTAAAATAGGTACTAAGATACTAGCAACAAAAACAACCGTACCAATAAACCACAGTCTATCGTTAAATAGGTGAATTACACCGGATAATATCGTATCTTGAGATTCTCGACCAAAGGAGCTTACCGTCATAATAGGTAGTGCAAGAGCGGGTATGTAGAGAATTACAGCGGTAATCAATAGTGCGCTTGTCTTCTGAAGGCTATAACGAATTCGTGGCCGTACAACGCTAGAGCATCTTAGGCACGGTTCTTGTCTTTCGATTAAGCTTTTTCCAACTGTTGCTCGGCACGTAAGGCAAGCGGAGAATTCTTTATCATCACTTGCGGCGAAATAATTATCTGGAGAATACCAGCTCCATAAAGCATGAAAATTAACATGCAAATTGATAAGGATTAATGTCACAATCAAAGCGGTAAAGCTGAATAAGCCAATACCTGGCAGCAGTGTTGCAGACTCTCCCAGCTTCACGCTGGTAACTAGAACCCCTACCATAAATATATCGAGCATATTCCATGCTCTTGAATGTACAAGAAATTTCAAACACAATCTAATGCCAGGTGGCTTTCTATTTAACCTCTTCGAAATAAAGACGTAACTTAGACTCAAAAGCTCGGCAAGAGGGAAAACAAAAATAGTAATAAAGACTAATAGCGCAAGGATAGTTTGCTCATTATTGAATAAGGCCAGTACCCCAGAAAGTAAATTAGATGATTGCGCTTTAAAGCCGGCCTCGACACTGAGAAAACCAAAAGAATTACTACAGACAAATAAGATAATGCTAGTCAATAGTAGTGCGATAACACGGCTTTCCCAGTCACGCTTTAGACTTTTTAACGTATGATGGCAACGCTGACATTGTGTCTTTTTCCCAGGCACGAGAGCTGGGCACTCATTGATTAGACCGCAATCAACGCAAGCGATGGTATTACAGCCTTTAATGATGTCTATGCTAGCTGAAGCTGATATCATAAAAGGTCTTAAAATGATGAATTTAAGGGCTTATGTTATGCTGAAGCGAATACAAAAACAAACTTTCTTACATTATAAGCTGCATTTCACTGAAAAGTAGAGTCTAAAAATCG
>JBLHWO010000278.1:0-4437 GCA_047629215.1 Cellvibrionaceae bacterium
TCTGGCCGCTTTCGGCATAGCGATGTTGTATAGTGCCAGTGGCTCTAATATTGATTTGATCGTGCGTCAAATAACACGGCTGTTGCTTGGATTGTTTTTCTTTATTGCGGTTGCTAACGTGCCGTTGAGGCTACTGAAGGGTTTTTCGGTTTGGATTTATCTATTTGGTGTTTTACTGTTGCTAGCCGTGATGTTTTTTGGCGAGGTTGGCAAAGGCGCTCAACGTTGGCTCGACTTGGGTATCATTCGGTTTCAACCGTCAGAAATCTTAAAGCTGGCTGTACCTATGATGGTTGCCTCTTACCTGGCTGATAAAGTATTGCCGATAGGCTTCAAAGACTTGTCCATATCCTTTATTTTAGTGCTAATTCCTGCCATGTTAATTGCTCGACAGCCAGATCTCGGGACCGCAATATTAGTCGGCAGTGCGGGTGCTTTTGTGCTATTTCTGGCGGGCATTCGTTGGCGAATAATGTTAAGTCTGATGTTCCTTTTTTCACTTATGGCGCCGCTATTATGGAAGTTTGCGCTGCACGACTACCAGCGCTCACGCATATTGACTATGTTCAATCCTGAGAGCGATCCACTGGGATCTGGTTATCATATTATCCAGTCTAAAATTGCGATTGGATCAGGCGGTGCTTATGGCAAAGGCTGGTTAAACGGAACGCAGTCACAGTTAGATTTTATCCCAGAACGTTCAACTGATTTTATTTTTTCAGTGTTTGGCGAAGAGTTTGGTTTTTTTGGCAGCGTCGTTTTAATTCTTCTTTACCTCTCTATTATTTTTCGGGGGTTATATATTGCTACTCGCTCGAAAGATAATTTTGGAAGATTGGTGGCAGGTGCTATAAGTTTAACTTTTTTTGTTTATTTGTTCGTGAATGTTGGCATGGTTAGCGGTATGTTACCAGTGGTGGGCGTGCCGTTGCCATTGATTAGTTATGGCGGTACGTCGATGGTGACGCTGTTAACTGGTTTTGGATTAATTATGTCGATTAGGTCAGCAAAACGCTTCATGGAATAAGAAATCATAAAAGTGACTCTATTTAGAGCAACTCACCTGGTGTATGACTAAAAATTTATAGTTTAAAAAAGGACTCGAAATAAATTATGAAATTATTTTTAATGACGATTGCGTTACTAGTTTCAGTTAATGTTTTTGCCGCTAAACTTGAACAAGGTGACTATAAAAATCGACAGGATGTAGAGGCCTTCATCGACCGCATGGTGAAAACAAGCGACTACAGCGAGCAGGCATTAGTAACCTTATTCGCAACGGTTAAAAAACAGCAGCATCTGTTCGCACGCCTTAATAAGCCAGCTGAAAAAGCACTTGAATGGTATCAATATCGGCGTATTTTTATTAAAGACAGCCGGATTAATCAAGGTATTAAATTTTGGCACGAAAACAAACAGTTACTAACCGAAGTGGCAGAAAAAACAGGTGTGCCACCCGAAATTATAATTGCAATTATCGGTGTCGAAACCTTTTATGGCACCTACCGCGGAAAAGATCCCGTATTCGATAGCTTGGTCACATTGGCATTCGATTACCCAAAGCGTGGCAAGTTTTTCAGTCGGGAGCTAGAGCAGTTTTTGTTACTCGTCAAAGAGCAAAACCTTGACACTAAGGGCCTAATGGGATCCTACGCTGGGGCTATGGGTATGCCACAGTTTATTTCTTCTAGTTACCGTCATTATGCTGTCGATTTTGATAACGATGGACAGGTGAATTTATTCGATAGCATGCCCGATATTGTGGCGAGTGTTGCCAACTATTTCGTTAAACACGGGTGGCGTCCGCAAGCGCCTATAGCCGGGCCATTAGAGTTACAGCAAACCAATACGGTTAATCAATTAAAGCCAGGTGTTAAAACAGACTACCAATGGTCAGATTTTGAGCGCCATGGATTGCAATCAAATACCACGTTGCCGGCAGATACCCCCGTGGCACTGGTTCAACTGGAGCAAAGCGATCACAGTGAATATTGGGCGGGCTTTCAAAATTTTTACGTTATTACGCGTTATAACCATAGTGAGCTTTATGCCATGGCGGTGTACCAATTGTCATTATTGATTAAGGCTGGAATAGAAAAATAGTGACAAGCCTTTACCTACTATTGGTTATTATTTTGAGCGTAACGCTGTCCGCCTGTAGCTTTGGTGTGCCAATCAGTACTCGAACCGATACCAGTAGCCCAGATGCTATCAAAATACCTCCTGTAGCTACCCGCTCCAAATTAGGAAACCCGACTTCTTACGTTGTGTTTGGCAAGCGCTATTATGTAATGGACAATGCCGATGGATTTGTGCAGCGAGGTATCGCGTCCTGGTATGGCAAAAAATTTCATGGGCGCAAAACGTCCAGCGGCGAAATTTATAACATGTACGAGATGACGGCAGCGCACAAAACATTACCCTTGCCGAGTTATGTTCGGGTGGTCAATATAGAAAATGGTCGAAGTATTGTGGTTAAGGTAAACGACCGAGGACCATTTATAGGTGATAGAATTATCGACCTGTCTTTTGCTGGAGCAACTAAACTTGGCGTCATTGAGCCAGGCACTGCCGAAGTTGAAATCAGCGTTCTAAGTTCGTCTGAAAGTAAAAAACGACCGGTGGTAAGAACCATTGCATTGGTTGAAAATGGCTCAGAAGACGTGCCACTATTTGTTCAGTTAGGGTCATTTGGGAATCAACTCAACGCCCAAAACTTAATGCGGGGCTTACATGACTCAGATGAGCCTACAGCCAAAGTATATAAACTAGCCAATGCAAAAGGTATTTTTTACCGAGTTAGGCTAGGACCATTATATGATATTGGCGAAGCCAATTCAGCTGTTCTCCGCCTCAAAAAGAAGGGGTTTGAAACATCCCGAGTAGTCGTTCACGAGTAAATAGGCTCAATTAGACATGACTGTGGATAACCCTTGTGACCATAGCTTACGATGGTTACAATTCAATCATCCACCCTGCAGGTAATCCCTATCAAATGAAGATTTTTTTCTTTGCACTATTCGCGGTTTTTTTTTCACTGACAAACCCGTTATGGGCAGCTGCAAAGCCCATTCCCGATGCACCTTCATTGAATGCAGATAGCTTCTATCTCATCGATTTTGACAGTGGTCAAGTATTGGCTGAAAAAAATGCTGATAAAAAAGTCGATCCTGCCAGTATTACCAAGTTAATGACGGCTTATCTGGTCGCCAAGGCGATTGCTGATGGTGATATTTCACTCGAAGAAATGGTCACAATCAGTGAAAAAGCCTGGCGGATGAAGGGCTCTAAAATGTTTGTCGAAGTGGGTAAGGAAGTATCCGTGGAGGCGCTGTTAAAAGGTATGGTGATTCAGTCAGGCAATGATTCTAGCGTTGCTTTAGCAGAGCATATTGCAGGCACAGAATCTGCTTTTGCCGGTTATATGAATCATCGAGCTAAACAATTAGGCATGATGAATACCCAGTTTAAAAATTCAACTGGTTGGCCTTCTGAAGGCCATTATAGTACGGCTAAAGATATTGCTATACTATCCAAGGCTATCATTCGTGACCATCCAAACATTTATAGTTATTATAAACAACGCGAGTTCACATTTAATGGTATTCGGCAGTATAATCGTAATCGATTATTATGGCGTGACGAAACCGTTGATGGTCTGAAAACAGGCCATACTGAAGCGGCTGGCTATTGCTTAGTTACTTCTGCAAAGCGAGATGATATGCGTTTAATTTCAGTCGTACTTGGGACAAAATCTGATAAAGCGCGAACCCAACAGAGTCAATCTTTGCTCAATCATGGTTTTCGTTTTTATGAAACACACAAGCTCTATAACGCAGGTGAAGTATTAAAGACGGCGCGCGTTTGGTACGGTGACCAGGAGCAGGTTTCAATGGGTGTAGCCAACGATATTTATATTACTATCCCTCGCGGACGCTATCAAAGCCTGAACGCTTCCATGGATATTAAAAGTGAAATATCAGCCCCAATTGAAAGCGGTCAGTTACTGGGTATGGTAACCGTTGAGTTAGATGGCCAAAAATTGGCCAGTGAAAAAATTGTTGCAACTCATGCGGTCAATGAAGGTAGTTTATTTGATTGGGCGGTGGATAGTATTAAATTGATGTTTAAATAATAGTGATTCAAACAGTGGTACACAAAGCGAGACAGCAATGACAGAAATATTATATCTGAATGGTGACTATGTCCCGCCTGCTGAGGCAAAAATCTCAGTGTTTGATCGTGGGTTTATGTTCGGTGATGGCGTGTATGAAGTTATTCCCGTCTATTCTGGCATGTTGCTTCGAGGTCGAGCTCATCTAGCTCGCCTTCAGGCAAGTCTTGACGAACTGAATATTGTCAACCCCTTGAGCATAGCGCAGTGGATGGAAATATTCACAACGCTGATAGCACAGCATGACGCCTTGTCTGATAACG
>JBLHWO010000279.1:0-4428 GCA_047629215.1 Cellvibrionaceae bacterium
GGAGCTTTAATACTAGGATGCGGGTCATAGCCAACAATTTCAAAATCTTCAAAGGTATAATCGTAAATTGAACTGGGCTTGCGATTAATGCTTAACGTTGGTAGTTTTCTGGGTTCACGTGCAAGTTGAGTATTGACTTGGTCAAGATGATTAGAATATATATGAGAATCGCCCGTACTGACAATAATGTCGCCAAGCCCTAAATCACACTGTTGTGCTAGCATATGAACTAACAAAGCTAAACTTGCCGTATTGTAAGGTAGACCTAAAAATGAATCCGAACTACGAATATAAAGCTGAGCCGATAACTTATTATTAGCCACATAAAACTGATATAAAAGATGGCAAGGGGGTAAGGCCATGCGTCCGGCTTTAACATTTTCTTGTGGGCTTACAGTTTCATCTGGCAAGTATTCAACATTCCAGCCATGAAATAAAATGCGGCGGCTATTAGGGTTGTTTTTCAAACAATCAACAACATAATCAATTTGGTTAATAGTGTCGCCTTCTTTAGTTGGCCATGCTGTCCATTGCTTACCATAAATGGGGCCTAAACTACCTTCTTCTGTTGCCCATTCATCCCAAATTTTTACACCGTTTTCATTTAACCACTTTGTGTTTGTATCACCCTTTAAAAACCAGATGAGCTCATTCGCAATACTTTTAAAATGTAATTTTTTAGTTGTTAATAAAGGGAAGCCCTCTTCTAAATTATGGCGATACTGTCGGCCAAAAACGGAGACCGTACCGGTACCTGTACGGTCACCTTTTTGGACACCTTGTTTTAATACGTCACTCAATAAATCTAAGTATTGCTTCATTATACTTTTAACTCGGTATAGTCAGTTGTTACGATTTAGGTCTTTTTTTACTCGCTACTTTTTTAGTCGTTGATTTTTCTTTTAGTTCGCTGCCATCATTATCTGTAGATGTTTTTGTATGTACTTTTTTATTACTATTACTTGATCGTTTAGGTTCGGGGGCAGTACCAAAGCTTTTTGTATAAGCCCAAATGAAAACGCCTAGACCAATTACGATCATTGGGATAGTCAGTAATTGTCCACGCGTCATCCAGCCAAAAGCAAGATCTTGAAGGTGTGAATCAGGCTCACGAAAAAATTCGACACCGAAGCGACAAACGCCATAAACCATCACAAATAGAGCACTAATCGCTAAGCGGGGCCTCGGTTTTCTAGCGAACCAATACACAATTGCAAACAGTACAATGCCTTCTAAAAAGGCTTGATACAATTGGGAGGGGTGGCGCACCAGCTCTTCAATGTCTTTCGGAAAAACCATGCCCCATGTAACATCCGTTTGTCGTCCCCATAATTCCTGGCCAATAAAATTACCTAAACGACCAAAACCTAGGCCGGGAGGAACAATGACTGCAACAAAATCCATTAACTCTGGAAATTTGATGCCTACACGATGGCAATAAATAATATTCGCCACCACAACACCAAGCAGGCCTCCGTGAAAGGACATGCCGCCTTCCCATACTCGAAACAACCAGAGCGGATCCTGTAGCCAGGTTTCAAAGTTATAAAAAAACACATATCCAAAACGGCCCCCCAATACAACGCCCAAGGCGCCATACACTATTAAGTCCTCTATCTGCTTTGGCGCCAAAGGGGAGTTGGGGCGCTTTGAGCGCTGTAGTGCTAAGTACCAAGCTGTCGCAAAGGCCAGTAAATACATAATGCCATACCAGTGAACACTGACTGGACCAAGAGAAAAAGCAACCGGGTCAATATTGGGGTGCATCAGCATAAGATAAGACTCTATTAACGCAATTAAATTTTGTTTTAGTAAGTAAGTAGATTTAAAACCGCGCCATCATATCATCATGACTGCGGAGCTGGAACACCACAAAAAGGCATCGCTTTGCAATGAACGCTTCAAATGGCTCTCCAGCTAGACTAACTAAGCTCTTCTATTGAGCGAGGCAATAGTTCAGAATGTCATCATAAGGCTATCCATTCACAGGCTGTAATTAAACTGATTCTTTTTTATGTGCGTTATTTTATTTTCTTACCAACCCTACACCACTACACCTCTTATATTAGGCGCGAATCGCGACGAGTTTTTTAACCGGCCGACTGCGCCAGCTCAGTTCTGGGGTGATAGCCCTGATGTACTGGCAGGAAGAGACTTGGTGGCAGGTGGCACTTGGCTCGGGATTACACAAGCCGGAAAATTTGCTGCCATCACTAACGTCCGAGAGCCGGAAGTCGAAGTTGAAAATCCTCGTTCACGAGGTGAGCTGACCAGAGATTATTTAATTGAAAATTTATCTCCTCTTGATTACTTGAAAAATATTCTCGAGCGTCAACAATATTACGCTGGCTTTAACCTATTAGTAGGAGAGTTTTCATCGTCCAGTAACACGCTTTATTACCTAAGTAACCGCAGTGAAGGCATCCAAAAATTAACCGCTGGAACCTATGGACTTAGTAATCATTTACTCGATAGCCCTTGGCCAAAAGTAATCGACGGTAAGAAGATGTTACGCGCTAAGCTTGAGCATGCAGGTACAAACCACGATTTAATCAGACAAATCCTAGAGAATCCAGAGCTAGCAGATGACAACCGTTTACCCAGCACAGGTGTTGATTATGGAAAAGAAAAGGCGCTGTCTGCTATGTTTATTGCGCTTCCAGACTATGGCACACGCACCAGTACCGTGATGACAATTAATGATGAAGGCATCTTATTCAGCGAGCAAAACTACCAAGCTAGCCCTAACGGTAAAGCTTGCTTAGAGGGGTCATCGTCAATATTCACATTCGATAATGCGCAGCGGGAGGTTGGCTAATCGACGCACAAGCCAAAGACTAGCTTTAAATTCCCAATGAACGCGGTCTGGACAGTATTCCAAAACGCTGCAAGGCGTTATTAACGCAACTGGTTACCGATGCCGCATCTGGCAGTTGCATAACGTCCTTAAGTAAGGACTCTGCTTGTTCTAGTGTAATAGCACGAATCATCGATTTAACTCGAGGTAGGTTATTGGAGTTCATCGACAATACATCAAAACCCATTGCCATCAGTAAAATAGCAGAGCCCGGATCACCCGCTAGCTCACCACAAATACTCACTGGTGTACCTTGGCTATGCGCAGCAGTAACAACTAACTGTAGGGCATGAAGTACAGCGGGGTGAAATGAATTAAATAAGTCAGCAACCCGAGCATTGTTGCGGTCAACCGCCAATAGGTATTGGGTTAAGTCATTGCTCCCTACCGATAAAAAGTCAGATCTAGCGGCTAATTCTTTGGCTTGATAGACCGCAGCAGGCACTTCAATCATGACGCCTACGGGTGGCATTTCAATGTTCAAGCCTTCTTCAAGTAACTCAGTGTAACCCCGATAAATAAGGGCCTGCGCCTCTTCTAATTCAGGTATTGATGAAATCATCGGCAACATAATTCTAAGGTTCTCCAGTCCTTCAGATGCCCTCATCATTGCTCTGACTTGCGCTAGAAAAATCTCTGGATGATCGAGGGTGACTCGAATTCCCCTCCAACCCAAAAAGGGGTTCGCCTCTTTAATGGGGAAGTAGTTGAGGGGCTTGTCGCCACCGATATCCAAGGTCCGCATGGTGACAGGGTGAGGCGCAAAGGCTTCTAATTGTTCACGATAGATATTGTACTGCTCTATTTCCGTAGGGAAACTGTCGCGCAGTAGGAATGGTACTTCAGTACGGTATAAACCAACGCCTTCGGCACCTCTTTCGATGGAGCGAGTCACATCTGCCATCAGGCCGGTATTCACCCACAAGGGGACGCGATGATGATCCAGCGTCTCGCAAGCTAAATCACGCAACGAATCATAGCTTTTAAGCATTTCTTGATCTTCATGCACCAGAGCCTGAAACTCATCCATAATATCGTCGCTAGGGTTAATATATACATTACCTCGATAGCCATCGACAATGATCTGGTTTCCCTCAAATTGGGTAAACGGTAGATCTACCGCGCCCATTACAGTGGGAATACCCATGCTTTTTGCTAAAATCGCAATATGGGAGTTGGCAGAGCCTTGAACCGAGACTAGACCAGCTAATTTATCTTGAGGTATTTCGCCTAAAACTGAAGCCGTTAATTCTTCACCGATTAAGATTGTATTGTCGGGATACACTCGCTCAATATCGCCGGACTGCTGCAGGCAACCTAATACCCGGCGGCCAAGATCACGAATATCGGCAGAGCGTTCACGTAAGTAGGGGTCGTGCATTGCCGCAAATGTCTGGGCATGCTGCAGAATAACTTGACTCCAGGCATAGGGAGCGGATACATATTTATCAATAATATCCGTGACCTCACGGATCATTGAAGCATCATCTAGGATCGATAAATATGCGTCAAATAAGGTCCTTTCCTCGACCGTAAGACGATCGGCAAGCCTGCTGCCCAAAACCTGTATT
>JBLHWO010000280.1:0-4377 GCA_047629215.1 Cellvibrionaceae bacterium
CTAGTGTTATTAATGCTGCTGAGGTTTTACTAATTGGGTGTTGCATGATGGTTCCTAGCGAGTGATGGTCTTGTAATAAAATTAATTAGAATGGTAAGTTAGAATGGTAAATTAGAATAGTGAATTAGAATAGTAAAGTAGTCACAGTGTGATAAATTCATTTCATTTTGTCGGCGATCTAATTCAAATGGATGAGTGTAGGGCTTGATTTGTTCAAGCCTAGTCACCACCTTAAGGTTTAAACTACTGGTGAATTAAATCAAAGCGTCTTTACTCGGCTTTATGCAGTGGTCTAGACCACGAGGAATAATATGCGTGCTTTACTGGTGTTGTTTATCGTCACGCCCATAGTTGAAATGTGGTTGTTAATTACGGTTGGTGGTGTGATCGGAGCCTGGTTCACCATTGGCTTAGTGCTGTTGACCGCTTGTATTGGCTTAGCCTTACTTCGATACCAAGGCTCGGAAGCGTTGGTCAGGGCGCGCACCAAGCTGCAATCCAACGAACTACCGGTGAGAGAAATTGCCGATAGTTTATTTTTTGCAGTTGGGGGCGCTTTGTTATTAACCCCGGGCTTTGTAACGGATGTTATTGGTTTTGCTTGTTTAACACCGGGTATCAGAACTATTCTTATTCGCTTTTTTGCAAATAACTTGATTAAGTCTGGAAAAGTGCATTTTAGTGGGTTCTCTGCAGCGGGTCAGTCTGCTAGCTCAGGCCAGTATGATGATGGTCAGAGTATAATTGAAGGCGATTTTGAGCGCTCGCCCGAACGAGATGCTAGTAAAATAAAGGGTGATAGTTCTGAGTCTTAGCGTGGTTTCTGGCTAAGACTATCAACACATATAAAATTCACGGATTAATTTGTCTTATAGATCAAAATTTTTAATCTTTTAACTTGAAATGTCTCCCCTAGTCCCCATTTAGCCTGCACAGTGACTTGTTATCGTTGAACAAATTTTAAACTAAACGATACTGGCATCTATTTAACTCTTGTTTTAATGTTCCTAACCCCTTTTATTGGAGAATCAATAATGAAAATTCGTCCGCTTCACGACCGTGTTGTCGTTCGTCGTCAGGAAGAAGAAGCTACCTCGTCTGGCGGTATCGTCTTACCTGGTTCTGCTAAAGAAAAGCCTAATCAAGGTGAAGTGCTTGCCGTCGGTATTGGTCGTGTTTTAGACAACGGAGATCTTCGGCCTGTCGATGTTAAAATTGGTGATGTTGTGGTATTTGGTAAGTACGCCGGTAGTGACACCATCGAAGTTGAGGGTGAAGAGCTGGTTATTCTTTCTGAATCCGATATCAAAGCGATTGTTGACAAGTAACTAATTGAATAAGTCGACAATCTGAAATATCGACTTATTATTGTTGATGACTATTTTCAAAAACACAAAAAATTAAGGTAAAAAATCATGGCAGCTAAAGACGTACTATTCGGTGATAGCGCCCGCCAGAAAATGTTGGCCGGTGTTAACATTCTTGCAGACGCAGTAAAAACTACTCTAGGTCCAAAAGGCCGTAATGTTGTACTGGATAAATCATTCGGTGCGCCAACCGTCACTAAAGATGGTGTATCGGTTGCGAAAGAAATTGAGTTAAAAGATAAGTTTGAAAACATGGGCGCCCAGATGGCAAAAGAAGTCGCCTCTAGAGCGTCTGATGATGCGGGTGACGGAACCACTACAGCAACGGTATTAGCTCAAGCTATTTTAAATGAGGGTTTGAAGTCAGTTGCGGCCGGAATGAATCCAATGGATTTGAAGCGCGGTATCGACAAAGCTGTGATTGCTGCGGTTGCTCATATTAAGTCTATTTCTACTCCTTGTGCCGATACCAAATCAATTACTCAGGTAGGTACTATCTCAGCGAATAGTGATGAGAATGTCGGTACTATCATTGCCGAAGCGATGGAGAAGGTAGGTAAAGAAGGCGTTATTACGGTTGAAGAAGGTAATAGCCTTGAGAACGAATTAGACATTGTTGAAGGTATGCAGTTTGATCGTGGTTATTTATCGCCTTACTTTATTACTAATCAAGAGAATATGACGGTTGAGCAAGAAAATCCCTTCATTTTATTGGTAGAGAAAAAGATCTCAAATATTCGTGAATTACTACCGGTGTTAGAAGCGGTTGCTAAATCCGGTAAGCCCCTAGTCATTATCGCCGAAGATGTTGAAGGCGAAGCGTTGGCTACTTTGGTTGTTAATAACATGCGCGGCATTGTTAAAGTGTCTGCCTGTAAAGCCCCAGGTTTTGGCGATCGTCGTAAAGCGATGCTTGAAGATATTGCTACGCTAACAGGTGGCACGGTGATATCAGAAGAAGTTGGTCTAGATTTAGAAACGACGACCTTAGAACATCTAGGTACAGCAAAGCGCATTACAATGAACAAAGAAAATACCGTGATTATTGACGGTGCTGGTGATGCAAAAAGTATTCAGGCGCGTGTAACCCAAATTCGTGCTCAAATCGAAGAAACCTCTTCTGATTATGACCGTGAGAAATTGCAAGAACGTGTCGCTAAATTAGCGGGTGGTGTTGCAGTGATTAAGGTCGGTGCTGCAACTGAAGTTGAAATGAAAGAGAAAAAAGCCCGAGTTGAAGATGCACTACACGCGACTCGTGCAGCGGTTGAAGAGGGTGTTGTCCCTGGTGGCGGTACTGCCTTGATTCGAGCAATCGAAGCAGTTCAGGACCTAAAGGGCGATAACGAAGATCAAACCGCAGGTGTAGGTATTTTATTGCGTGCAATGGAATCTCCTTTACGTCAAATCGTCGCCAATGCGGGTGGTGAAGCGTCTGTTGTGTCTAACGCAGTTAAGCAGGGCAAGGGTAACTTCGGTTTCAATGCTGCAACTGGCGAGTATGGCGATATGTTGGAAATGGGTATTCTTGATCCAGCCAAAGTAACGCGTACAGCTCTGCAGGCTGCGGGTTCAATTGCAGGCTTAATGATTACGACTGAAGCAATGGTTGCCGATCTTCCTGAAGATGGCCCAGCTGGTGGCGGTATGCCTGATATGGGCGGCATGGGTGGTATGGGTGGTATGGGCGGTATGATGTAAGTCTGTCCCAACCTTAGGAAATAATAAAATGGCTCACTTCGGTGGGCCGTTTTTTTTGGGGGAAAAATTCATGGTGTTTTTGATAAGAGTTTATATAGCCGATCTACTTAAATTTATTGATCACCATCTTGCTCCCCCGCTTCTTCTTTTGATATTGTTAAGCCTAAAGACGGCAGTTGAGTCACGGAAGTCTTCACAAATTCTTGATGCCCCTAGTAAATGTTAGAGTTTACTAACGACCAATAAGGTCGCCAAACGATTATGATGTTTCCTACGCACCCCAATAACTTGTACAGCTTTTTCGCGCCAACTGCGTTTTTCAAGTTGTATGAGTTGATTTTTTTAAGACGCAACGATGGTTAAATTACCACTGCCATAACCTTGGATGGCTACTTCAATATCGATTCTCTTTTCAGCTGGCTTCGATAATAACTTTTCAATGCTGCCTACGTTTTTTCGCATTACATTTATACTGCGCAATTTTAGTGGTTTTAAATCTGCTTGGTCATAAAGCGAGTTGCAAAATTCCCCCATTATTGATTTGCAATTATTAATCATCTGTTTAGGCACAGCTTTTTGTGAGATAATTTCTTTTACGCGTTCAGCAGGTATTGCGGTAACGCACGCGCCTAGAATGCATGTTCCATTAAGATCCATAATGGCAACAGCTCGTACTTTTTTACTGACAGCATCTTCGAATAGACCAATTAAGCAAGGGAAATGGTGATCTTTCAGCTGGATTCTGTCAGTTTCTTCTACAAATAATTTGATTTTGGATAGTGTGGAAAGAATGGTGTTGAGTGTTTCGCGATCCGGTAATGCGATATGATTTGATTCATGCTCTTCGTGCTGCTCTTCTTCTAGTGCTGTTTCACCTTCGGAGTTACCCTGGATAATAGGCAGTACTGCCTCGTGCAGGGTTTTATAGTCGAAAGGCTTTTGGACAAAGAATTTCGCGCCGGCAGATAAGGCTTCTATTTTTCTTGCTTCTGAGGTTTCTGTAGTTACAAAGCCAATTTGAGCGCTGATCATTTGTCTATTGAGCGAGTGTAGTAATTCTACGCCACTCATCTCAGGCATATGCCAATCACATAAGATTAACTTGGGCTCCCATACGCGGATAATATCCAGTGCCTCTTTACCGTTGTTGGCATTGCGTATTTCCATATTATCGTAGCCGAGTTGTTCTATACCCCGGCGGACAATGTTTTGCATGGCTCGGCTATCGTCAACAATTAATATTTTCATGTTGAATTAATCTTGTCCAGGGGTCACAGGTTTGGCGAGTGCTATATACAGTGGTTGTTCG
>JBLHWO010000281.1:0-4373 GCA_047629215.1 Cellvibrionaceae bacterium
ACTAATGGCGTGATGTTGGCCGAGCAATTGATTGCATCTTGGCGCGAGCGCCTTGGTGAGAATGTCTCTATTCCCGTTTGTATCATTTCGGCAGCCACCGATGCTGACTTAAGTGATTTAGTTGCTAGAGCGGGCTTTGAGTTACTACGTAAACCCGTAAAGCCAGCCAAATTGCGCGCATTGCTCTCGCAATTTGGGCAGCGTAGGCCTTGATATTAGGTTCGGTATTACTTTGCGCAGTCTTTAGGGAGCTTTAATCTTATGGCTGAGCGAGGCGGTAATTGGCGGGAATATTTTATTGGCTTATTAGCGCCATATAAATACTTAATATAAGGCGTTGTATTGGGTTTCTTGAGCAGAGATGGGCAATAATTAATAAGGAGGGACAGCAAAGTTAATTGACTTTTTCTGGTTTGCGCTAAATGCAATGCATAAAATACAGTGCTAGAATGCAAAAAGGGCAAGTCTTAAAAGACTTGCCCTTTAAATAACATCACTATTTATTAAATAGCTACGATATTCTCAGCCTGTGGGCCTTTTTGACCGTCAGTAACAACGAATTGTACTGCTTGGCCTTCAGCTAGGGTTTTAAAGCCGTCGCCAGAGATTGCGCTAAAATGTGCAAAAACGTCTGGGCCAGATTTTTGCTCGATAAAGCCAAAACCTTTAGCTTCGTTGAACCACTTAACGGTTCCTGTAGTTGTAGTAGACATAATAATATCCTGAAATTTATAGAAAGTATTGCCTGTAAGAGGCTTGGATCGCTTAAAATATAGACTGGAACTTAAAAACTGCAGGACGAGGTATTACGAATAAAACGGCGAAATGTAGGATGTAAATATAGAATTCTTTATAGCTGATCGGTAATGTATAGAGGTTGCTAGTGTTTGTCTATATATTTCTGTTTTTTTCAGAGATTTTTTTAATAGACAACTTAATCACGGCCAGCTTTTTTCACGTTTTGTAATAAGTGATTGCTACCGTAAAGAATTTTATCCAAATCAATTGCTTCTTCTTTATCCTGATCAACAGGAAAGCAGTAAAATATTGAGTATTTAGCAAAAGGAATTATTTGCTAAAAGTACTATAATCCCAAGGACTGGAATATTTTAGGCATCGATATCAACCCATAGCTATAAAAAAGTTTTAACGATACGCTATAGCGTTTCAACTACAATTGTTGAGTCTGGGTCAGGTGAAGGCAGACTTGAACCTAAAAAGAGTAGCGAATAATTATGAAATCACCCTCTCCTGACGAACTGCGCAGAATTGCCGAAGGGCGTCTGCAAGTTGATGTCACGCCAGCCACTGCGATGTCGGCGTCAGATGCGCAAAAGATAATATACGAACTGCAAGTTTATCAAATCGAGCTGGAGATGCAGAACTCAGAGCTGTCAAAGGCAAGAGACGGGGAAGCTATCGCACTGTATCGTTACACCGAGCTCTTTGATTTTGCGCCAATAGCTTATTTCTCTCTTGATCAGAGCAGCAAGATCATGCAGGTTAACTTTCAGGGTGCGCGCCTGCTCGGACTTGAAAGAGACAGCTTAATTGGTCGACGGTTCTTAATCTACGTGACTGAGCAACACCGAGTGATACTCAGTGATTTTTTGGAAAAAGTATTGGAAACCACTGGCAGGCAAAGCTGTGAGATATTAGTGCAGGCGGGTCAAAATGCTTTATGGCTTAGTCTCGAAGCTAGCATTGGTATAACCGCGACGGACTGCTTAGTTATGATGTATGACATTACTGAGCAGAAACGAGCTGAAGAAAAGCTGAAACGTATTACTTATTACGACGTGCTGACCGATCTACCCAACCGTATATTAATAATAGATCGCTTAAGCCATGCCATCGAGCACTGCCAACAGCGCAATCGGTCATTAGTTGTTGCATATATGAACTTAGATGGCTTCAAAGCTGTCAATGTCAGCCACGGCTATAATGTGGGGGATAGGCTACTTATTGCCCTATCACATAGAATGAAAGAATCTTTACGTGAAGGTGATGCACTGGCCCGTGTTGGCGGCGATGAATTTGTCGTCGTTATGTTTGATTTGGAAAAGCCCGATGATAGTGAACCCTTATTAAAACGTCTACTAGAGGCAGCTGCCGACCCTGTTGTCGTGGATGATGCCTTGATACACGTTTCGGCAAGTATTGGTGTCACTTTTTATCCTCAAGACGGTGTGGATGCAGACAAGCTCATGCGTCATTCCTACCAAGCCATGCATGTTGCTAAACAAGCGGGTAAGAACCGCTGTCATCTATTTGATTCTGCACAAGATAATACGATTAAGATTCAGCGAGAAGCTATAGGTGATGTGCGTTCAGCGTTGGATCGACGTGAGTTTGTGCTGCACTATCAACCCAAAGTGAATATGCGCACCGGGCAGGTAATAGGCGTAGAAGCGTTAATTCGCTGGCATCACCCTTACCGTGGCATAGTCCCACCTTCAGAGTTCTTGCCTGCGATAGAAGGACATGCCGTTAGCCTTGAGTTGGGGGAATGGGTCATAGATACTGTCTTGTGCCAAATAAGTCAATGGCAAAGCTTAGGAGTTGATTTACCTATTAGTGCCAACATTAGCGCCTACCAATTACAGCAAGCTAACTTCACAACTCGCTTAGTCGCATTGTTGACAGCCCATAGTGACGTGAATCCGCACAGCCTAGAGTTAGAGATACTCGAAACCAACGCCTTTAATAAAATCGGTCAAGTGTCTGCGGCTATGACTGCATGCCATGAGCTAGGCGTACGTTTTGCCTTAGGTGGGGTTGGTACGGGGTATTCATCACTTACTTATCTCAAACGCCTGCCCGTAGACTTGATTAAAATCGACCAGAGATTTGTGCGGGGCATGTTAGAAGATGTTGACGATTTAGCGGTTGTTGAGGGCGTTGTAAGTTTAGCTAAAGCATTTCAGCGCGAAGTGATTGCTGAGGGTGTAGAAACTATCGCTCATGGAATAGCTCTGTTGCAACTTGGTTGTGAGTTGGCGCAGGGTTATGGCATTGCCCGACCCATGCCTGCCGGTGATATCTCACAATGGGTATCTAGCTGGAAAGCTAATGAACCTTGGCGTGCTATCGATTGCCCGTAGCCTGGACTTGAAGTGGGGTGCTTGTTTAAGAGCGGGAGAACTCGCTGCCTATAAATCCTTCCTATGGTTTTTAGTTTCGCCGCGAACTGCATCCATAAAATGACTGCTTTTAGCACAACTGCGACTATTTAATGCTTTTTATCGTTAGAGTTGTTTCTGATCCAAAGAACCCAGCAATCTCAAATAGATATATATTTCAACTTTTATTGGTGCTTATTAAAGTATAGCAAGTCCACTTGGCTCCACAAAAAGCTGCAAAAACTGTCACTGATACGATGTCTAGTAATGACTAATACCAGTTAACAAGGGCAAGCGTCTTGAGGTTCAGCCCTTGGTAAAAAACACTTCGTAAATATGATCTATACTAACTAATAGGTAGCGCAACATGGCAACAGCTTAAGGTTTGTTCGTAGCCTAAGTTTGAGGTGGATTGCGAGTAGTCGGTGATAATGAACACTGTCTTTACTTAAGCTAACGCTAATCAAGCCAGTTAATTTAGTGTCATAAAAAACCGCTTTGTAAGGCGGCATTACAGGAATAAAGAATGACTAGGCTATATCACTGGATCTACACATGGATGATTCTTGGTTTATTCATGTCTAGCTTATCTGTACTTGCCGATGAAGTCGTCCTCAAGGAATCCCTGCCTGCTTCAACCGCGGTTAGCGTGCAGCTAAAGTGGTTTCATCAGTTTCAGTTCGCCGGCTTTTATGCGGCGTTAGAGCAAGGCTATTTTTCCCAAGCTGGCCTCAATGTTACATTGATCGAAGGTGGGCCTGGCATTGATCCCGTTGATTCTGTAATAGACGGCGCTGCTGATTTTGGAATTGGTAACTCCACCCTTCTCGTTGATTTCAATAATGGTCGACCTGTTGTGGCCGTTGCGGCCATATTTCAGCACTCCCCATTTGTCATTTTAGCCAGAAGAGATAAAGACCTGCGCAGTCTTTCCGACTTGGAGGGTCGAAAATTAATGGGCGAAACTCGCCACGCTGAATTATTGGCTTATCTGGCTCTGGCTGGGGTACAAATTGATAAGATTCAATTTGTACCCCATACCGGCAAAGTGAAAAGCTTGATCGAGCAAAAACCTGGTGGCGTTGATGCAACAACCGCCTACAGTTCTACAGGGCCTTATCTTGCTACGCGAGAAAATATTCCTCACCACATATTCAGCCCACGGGACATCGATATAAACTTTTATGGTGACACGCTGTTTACCTCGCGCGATTTTAGCCAGCGGCACCCTGACCTTGTTATCGCAATACG
>JBLHWO010000282.1:0-4367 GCA_047629215.1 Cellvibrionaceae bacterium
AAAATATCACTAAGAAGCTAGGTGCTATCGATTTTATTTCAAAGCCAATTAAAGAAGATGAGCTCGATAAACTGATCACTAGCTTAGTAGACTTTGTTAACGATAAACAAAAAAACATCTTAATTATTGAAGAAGACAAGTTACAAGCTAAGCACTTAGAAGTGCTCTTGGCTGACAAAGAAATTTCTGTCAAAACCGTCGCTACGGCTAAGAAAGGTTTAAAAGACATCTTAAGTAATAAATATGACTGTGTAATAGTCGGTCTCGGTCTTCGAGATATGAGAGGATTTAAATTGTTAGAGTTACTTGAAGATAAAAGTGTAAACTTACCGATTGTTATTTATACGGCAAGAGATCTAACTGACGCTGAATCGGTAAAAATTAGAAAAAAAAGTGATGCCGTTGTCTTAAAAATAGCCACATCAAAAGTAAAGCTAGTAGAGGAGGTGTCACTCTTTTTACATAGCGTAAAAGATTCCCTAAACGAGGAGAAGCAACAACTTCTTTCTCAAGCAATGAATGCTGATCAGGCGCTAGAAGGTAAAAAAATATTAATGGTCGATGACGACATTAGAAATATATATGCTCTTTCTTCTGTTCTTGAAGGTAAAGGGCTAGACATAACTTCTGCTCAAAACGGTAAAGAGGCATTAGCACTGCTTAATAACACAGAGCATGAGTTTGATATTGTTCTTATGGATATCATGATGCCAGTAATGGATGGTTATGAAGCCATGAGAGAAATCAGAAAAGACAATAAAATAAATAATGTCCCCATCATAGCGCTTACCGCTAAAGCACAAGCCGAGGATAAACAGTTATGTATTGATGCGGGTGCAAATGATTATATGGCTAAACCGATTGACCATGAACAGCTGTTATCACTTTTAAAAGTTTGGTTAGCAGGTAGGCATCCTAATGAAGCATAAGATTAAAAGTTTACTTGAAAATATTCATGAGTATTACTGCTATGACTTAAGAGGCTATTATATTGATTTTTCATTAAGAGCTTTAAAAAAATAAATGTCATACAGCGGTATCTCTGATTTTACAGGTTTTAGCAAAACACTAATTACCAACGGGATATAAAATATATAATATTATCATCGGTTACCTCTTTAGTGTGAGTAGTATATTTAGAATCATAGAGCCTTTTATAATATTTAGAGAGCAGGTTATTAACGATTTGAAGTCTTATCCTAGAGTAAATTTTGGTCTTGTGAATGTGCATAAGGAAAAGGGTGTTGTCCTTAGCTATAATCAAAAGAAGTAACGAAATGAAAAAATTTAAAATACTTATCATTGACGATATTGAAGAAAATATCTTTGCACTGACTACGGTATTGGAAAAAAATACAACCTTTGAAATAAAAGGTATCTGTAGCTCTTTAATGGCGCTAAATTATGTAGAGCAGCAAACTGTCGACCTGATTTTGTGTGATGTTCAGATGCCAAATATAGATGGATTTGAATTTGTATCCATGATTAGATTGAGAAAAAAAACGGTCGATATCCCCGTGATATTTGTTAGTGCACATTGTAAAGATCAAGCGTTTATTCAGAAATCCAAGGATTTAGGTGTAATTGATTATCTTGTAAAACCAATCGATGAAGAAGAGCTGCTACATCGACTTAACACTTACTATACCTTTGCTATGCGAGAGCATAAAAAAATACAGGAGTTAGCCAAATTAAATCTTGAGTTAGTCATTGCCAATGAGCAAGCGCAGTTGATTGATGGCGCGAACGCCCCTATTTTTGGTATAGATGTGCAAGGAAGGATTAATGAGTGGAATCTGAAGGTAGCAAAGATCACTGGCTTCGATAAGAAGGCAGTGCTGGGCAAAGACCTTGTGTCTGAGTTCATTGCCGATGATGATAAGATTGCGGTGGGCGATGTTCTGTCGAAAGCACTGAACGGTGAAGAAACGGTGAACTTTGAGTTCTCGTTCTTTAACAAATCTGGATCTAGAGTCGATGTTCTCACTAATTCGACAACACGACGAGATGCCGCCGGTAAAATCACGGGTGTTGTTAGCGTGGGTCAGGATGTTACAGAACTGAATAAAACCAACGTCAAGCTAGTTAATACCCATGCTCAATTACTTCAATCGGATAAAATGGCTGCAATTGGTCTACTTTCCGCAGGGGTCGCACACGAGATCAACAATCCAGTTGGGTTCGTCACTTCAAATATAGATATTCTGTCAGATTGGAGCATGGAACTAATTCAGTTAATTGAGTCAATGGATCACGAAATTAAGCACGACGCCTCGTTAACAAAGGCAATTGCTGCTTATAAGAACCAGTTTGACTTTGATTATGTTAAAGAAGAAATACCGCTCCTTTTGAAAGAAACAAGGGAGGGATTATCTCGTGTCAGCACCATCGTCGCGGACCTAAAAGGTTTTGCTCACACCGATGAATCAGCGTGGGATAAAGTTGATTTAAGACAAACAATAAAGTCTACTCTGAATCTTGTCAACTATCAGTTGAAGTACAAGGCAAAAGTTGAATTAGACTTTGATGACATACCTTTAGTTGAATGCCTGCCTTCCCAAATATCTCAGGTGCTAACGAACATTCTCATCAATGCTGCTCAATCCATAGAGAACAAAGGTTTAATTACTATTACTACTCGTCATGTGGGTAAAATGGTATGCATCAAAATATCTGATACCGGAGGGGGTATAGCAAAAGAAAATATTCGCCGAATGTTTGACCCTTTTTTTACTACCAAACCTGTTGGTCAAGGCACCGGTCTTGGACTGAGCGTGTCATACGCAATCATAGAGACACATCATGGCCGAATAGAGGTTGACAGCCAAGAAGGAAAGGGGACTAATTTTTATATTTGGTTACCTGAAAGCTGCATGTGTTTTGCCTAGCCCACTGGCGCCAAATAACAATAGATTATCGCCTTGCTCAATCCAGTCATGTTGATCACCAAGGTGACGGATAGCCTTAGGGTTAACACCTCCAAGTGATTCAAACTACAGGGTGCTAATGCTCTTCCCGCGGGTAACTTAGCCTCTTTTAGGTAACGTTTGTGGCGTTGCTGTAGTCGATGCTTCAGCTCCTGTTCGCAAAGCTGAGTGAGGCAAGATGCGGGCGTCCAGCTTGAATCGATGGCTCGGCGCTCCAATTGGCTTTCATTTGGGATAAGCGCAATGCCTGCAGTTGACCATTCAACGTTGCTGTTGTCATGATGCATCTCCTGCTTGCTTCAGGAAGTCGTCATAGCTGCTCAAGTCGTGTTGCTTGGGCTCTTAAATCAGATCGTTTGTCCGCGCCGGTATATGAGCCGACCAGTTCGCTTCCAGTGCGCATGAAAAATGGTGTCATTCAGGTTTGCGATAATCGTTGGGATTGATAACTAAATTAGTGAGGACACCGGGAACATGACCGCCGAAACCATCACCTTTAGAAATATTATATCTATATTACCGCATAAATCCGAGACCAATAACTTACAGAATTGACCAGACCAACAAAGAGGCTCGCAGAAAACCAAACGGGACTAAGTCCTTCTGGGCGAAAGATTGCCAAAGTCAAACTGGATTCGCGCCAAGGCGCCGTCAGCTTTTGGCCGCTATAGCGTATTCAAAGACATCTTACGCGGCAACGCGCTGGTGACTGTCTGTTCGGAAGCATCCTGCCCCAACATTGGCGAATGTTGTAGTAAAAAGTGCGTCCCGGTACAGAGGTCCAAAATTCGCTGAACCGTTGCAGTATTTCAAATAACGACATCCCAGCATATCGACCCAGTCCGGGATCATAGTTGGGCTCGGCGGGATCGATGCCGAGATCTTGCAAGTAATCCACGACTTGCCGGCACACTGCGTCACCATGTTGACCATCGGCCAGTAACTGCAGCCGACCGGCGGTCACCTTGGATAAACTTCGAAACTGGTCGCAATATAATCCAAAAGTGAACTTGTCAAATCACATTGCTAGCGACATGCATTTCACAATAATGTTTTACGAAATAAAGTGATAGGAGGTGGCTAACATCCCTTAATTATGGTTCTGAGTCGCATAGTTCTGTGATTTCGAGGATAAAAGACATTTTCAGTTAAAAAAGAATACTCATGATCAATTTCAAGGCCCTCAATACCCAGAAGGCGTCATCCTGTACGTTGTCTTTTTCTATGTGAGATATGGCGTGTCTTACCGAGACCTCGAGGAAATCATGGCAGAGAGAGGTGTCAACGTTGATCACTCCACCTTGAATCGATGGATCATTCGTTACTCACCGCAGATGGCTAAAAAAGCCCAGATAAAGAAGTAAGCGGTGGCAGTCTCTTGGCGAATGGATGAAACCTACATTAAAGCAAAAGGCGAGTGGGCGTATTTATAATCGAGCC
>JBLHWO010000283.1:0-4366 GCA_047629215.1 Cellvibrionaceae bacterium
ACTTCTCTGTAATAGTAGATCCGTTGCTGAGCTTTAAACGGTGATTGCGTCGTTATTAGTGTGCCGTCGTGGCAATGTACCTTGCCATCAGCGATGCGTTGCCGCCAAATTTGCGCGTCAACATAGGGGAATTTAAAGATCAGATATTCCAGCACAGTAACCACGCCAGGGTTTGTCTGCGGTAAACTAAGTTTTGAGGGGCGTTCGGAAATTACCATTTAATATTTCAAGTTTTTGTCGCTTTAGAGTTGTTAGAAAAGGGCATGTTGAACTTAAACAGCCTAGAGGGTAGCGTGATACTAACAATAGATACAAGATTGAAAACCATTCCGGAGCTGTTAATTGCCACATTACATTCTGATTACTGGTTATCGACAACAATTAGTCAAATCGATCTAAAAACTCGGAATTCTTTATTCGATCGTATCTGATCAGCTAATTAAAACAATTCAGCCAGGCGTCGACGATATCGTGATAACCCCGTTCTTCAAAATACACACTCAGCTTGGCGTTAAGGGTTTAGACATTAAGTACACGCCGACACATGTAATCGCGGGCACTGAGGCCGGCGTATTTCTTGCTTCAGCGCTTAGGCGGTTCTATAATCTGCGGCGCTCCTCGGAAACATTGTTGACTCCTTGTACCGACAAGACTGCGATGAAAAAATACTTGAGCACGGATAACATCCCGATGGCTGGTCTTGTTACCCAACGCAGTGGTCTAACAGCAGAAGAGATTGTCGATAAGTTGGGGCTACCGGTGGTCGTCAAAGATAGAAAAAATTCTGGTGGGCGAAACGTAGTTATTGCTAAATCGCGAGAAAAATTGAGTCCACTGCTTGCTCCGTAAAGGCTTTACGAGACATTTTTGGATACCTGCGAAGGTAGTATTGAGTCATTTTTTGGCGATGGGGAAATCATATTTCAAGTCTAACGGAGTATCATACGACCAAGGTTGCTAATATTGTTCCTGCTGGTTACTCTGCTGATGAAGTAGAACGCATACGATCGTGAACCACCAAGTAATCAAAGCGTTGAATATAAAGTGGGGGCTGACTCATCTTGAATATTACGGTGATCGTAACGGTGAACTATTCGGTGAGATTGCTCTGCGACCGACTGGCGGATATATCATGGAGTTAATCAAGTGTGCCTATGACTTTGATCCATGAGATGTATTTGTCAAACTGGAACTGGGTTTGCCGGTAGACAGTCTGCCAGCGAAACACCCTAAGGTTTGTGGCTCTGTTTTGTTGCACTCTGGTGAAGGGATCAGTGAGAGTGTTTCGCCGCCATATAAAACCAACTATTCGATACTGATGAAGGCATCCATTAGAGTTAAAGAAGACGATAAAATTCACCCTCGACACGGGGTATGTGAAGACGTGGGGCATTGTATCTTTATGGCAAAAACCTACAATGAGGTGGCTAACGATACCGTTAAGATGTGTGACTCTAGCCCAGTTAAAATTACTCAGAGCAACAGTATATGAAATTAGAGATTGTTGTTAAACCGTGTGATCAGATTAGCCGTCGCATGTTATGCGCGGGCTCGGTGGGGCGTTATGAGTCTTAACATGCTTAAAGATATTAACCCAATGAGTATTTTTCTGGGTATGTTGCTTTCTCAGGTAGCAGCTGCAACGGCGGCTATAGCACTTATTATTTTATTCTTCTTAGTCTACGGAAACGAAGTGCTGGTGGCTTTCTTCGAGTATCCTTCCTCAATTTTAATTACTATTTTCTTCACATGGTTATCGATTTTTATTGGCGGATATTGCTCCATGCTTTTATCTAAAAAAGCATTGGTTAATCCTCTGATAGTCGGTGTTCTTAATTTACTACTAAATCTTTGGTTTATGTATTTAATAGATTTCAAATACGGCGGTGACTATGCTTGGATGTTAATTATTGCGGTAATCCTAATAATCCCTAGTTCTTTATTAGGCGGTTATGCTTATCGCATTCGGAACCAATAGGATTTATTAGCGTATTCACACTAAGGTAATTTTATGACGAACAATTTTTCAAAAAACATTACGCCGTTTGTTAATTCTGAATTAGAGTTAGCGGCACACGCTAGAGAGTCTGGAAATATTATGGCAGAATTCCAATATCTAGAAAATGCACATGTCATCGGTCAGGAGTCTACCTATTGGCATGTTAAAGTTCATGTTCTTATGTTTCTGTGGGCCGTTCGCAACGCCCAGCTAAAAGAACTTGTTGGCCAATCTTTTCGTATTGTAGGCGCTGCAACAAAAACGGCATTCGGTCTTGTGCCTCAAGGAAATACAGGCGGTACCAACGTTAGTCCTTTCAAGACCATGCCAATTAAAGCCGAGTATCAAGCAATTATTAATACTGCAAAGGCTCGCGTATAACGTTTTGAAACATAAAGAGAACATCTATACGAGAGCCGATTAGCTAGGAGCTATTCGACGAGGTGAAGTTTCTAGGTAGGCCCAGACCAGAAGTGTTATCGTATTTTTTATGATTTTAAACGTCATTGAACTATTGGTTGAATAGAGAAAAAATTAATCAATACACTTGCCAATTGGTGAGCAAAGGGGATATGCGCCATGTTTGGACCAAGTAACACCCAGAAAATCATATTTTACCTTATCCAATGCCTGCTTCTTGCACTGAGCATCTGGGTTGCGGCGAAACTAGTCGATGGTATTCACCTTGGTGGTTGGCAGAGCACTCTAATCGTGGCTGTCATTCTGGGGCTACTCAACGGCTTCGTAAAGCCGACAATTAGTCTGATCGCACTTCCTTTAACAATACTCACGCTGGGTCTGTTCAGCATTGTAATTAACTCGGCCTTACTGCTGCTGACTTCTTGGATAGCAAAGCATTTCCATGAAGTTGATTTTTACGTAGATGATTTTCTCTCGGCCGTGTTCGGTGCCATTATCATCAGTATTGTTAGTATCGTGATCCATTTCTTTGTTAAACCTGACAAGATTGCACGCAGACTCTAAAGATAGTCCTGTGGCAGACGATGAGGGCATCAAAAAGTCATCAAAGGTGCCTTACTTGCTAACTCCGATAATTTCAACTTTGCAGGTTTACAGGTCTTGGATAACGGTTTAGCGAGGCCAAGCTATTGGATTTACTTTAGGACTGTTTTATCTGATTAAACACTAATCGTTAAAGTAGACTTATCTCAAAACCCTGCTTCGGAAAATGCACATGTAAGGCCCCAAACTCAGTTGTGTCTCTGGCTAGAATCCAACGTGACTGATTTTCGCCAACTAACACCCCCCTAACGGAATCTTTAGCGTAGTCACTTGGTTTGATGAGCACTTTTTCACCAATGTTTTCAGCCTTCAGCATGTTCGTTGGGATATTTCTAGGTGCTTGATTTTTGGCTGACTCGAAGGCGTTCTTTTTAGTTGCACCGGTTCGCTGACCATGTCCGAACTTCGACATTCTATTAAACCAAGCGTTTACCTTTTGGTGGCCTTCAAGTGGTTTGCCGCCGTTGCTTAAGTTCTTAAACCAAAGGTTATGGTAGGCCGAGAAGTCAGCGATCGTCGGTGAGTTACCAAATAGAAACTCATTTTCAGTAAGCTTAGATTCCATATCGGCGTAGTGATCAGCGATAAGTTTGAGCGCTGATTTACGGCTCAACGGCTTTACCGATGAGGCCTTTCGCACTGCAATGCGGTCGTTGATAAATTTAATTGCTTGCAAGGGTGAGAACAGTTTGAATACAGTTGCTATCGCTTGGAGCGGAGTAGCTGTTTGTACGCCGGCCATGAAGACCGTCGTGTCAATGTGGTTGGAATAGTCGGCGACGTCTTTGCCACAGGTTTCGAAGGCCAGCTCTGGCTTATTGTAGGCCGTTGCGAGCTCGTTGGCGATAAGCTTTGTATCGCAAAAAACATCAGCGCCTAATTGCATTACAGGGATGCGCCTATAGCCACCGGCCAAGGGGTCTACAATGCTGCGCGGAGGCATAGCCGGCGATATAACTGATTGCCATTGCGCGTCGCAGTAGCCAAACATAAGTCGAATTTTTTCTGAAAATGGGGATAATTCATAGTGATGTAAATAATGATGTAACATGATAAGGCAGCCCTCTATTTATGCTGAGGTCTCAGTTGGGTATTTGAGACTAGATCTAGTTTTGTAACTCTAGTTTTGTAGTGATATTAATGAAGTGGTCGTTTCTCGCCATCGAGCACAACGCCCCAAATTTTGATCTTGGGCCAGTCTTTAGCATCGCTGTTTAATGGGTTTTTGTCGAGCACTGTAAAGTTCGCGCGCTTACCGATTGAAATCGAGCCGATCGAGTTTTCTAAGCCCATCACCCAAGCGGCATCAAGGGTGACCGATTTGAGCGCTTGATAGGCGTTTAG
>JBLHWO010000284.1:0-4359 GCA_047629215.1 Cellvibrionaceae bacterium
CGCACCAAAGTCTCTAAGCGTAACAACTTTACGACCGGTCGTGTGTATGAGACGGTATTACGCAAAGAGCGTCGTGGTGACTACCTTGGTGGCACGGTTCAGGTGATTCCCCATATTACTGACGAAATAAAGCGCCGTGTGCTTGCCGGTGGCGATGGTTACGATATTGCTTTGGTTGAAATTGGCGGTACGGTAGGTGATATCGAATCCCAGCCTTTTCTCGAAGCGGTACGTCAGCTACGTCTAGACCTAGGTCCGCGTAATACTCAGTTAATTCACTTAACCTTGGTGCCTTATATCGCCACGGCAGGTGAAACTAAGACTAAGCCAACTCAGCACTCAGTTAAAGAGCTGCGTTCGATTGGCCTTCAGCCTGATATTTTACTGTGTCGTTCAGAGCAAATGATTGATGAGGATTCTCGTCGTAAAATTGCGTCATTTACTAACCTTGAGCAGAAAGCGGTGGTCCCGCTGGCCGACGCCAAAACGATTTATTCGATTCCTCGTCTTTTAATGGAGTATGACCTAGATTCTATCGTGCTTGATAACCTAGGTATTGAGGCGCCCCCGGCTGATCTAAGTGAGTGGGATAGTGTTGTCGATGGCAAACTAAACCCAGAGCACGAAGTGACTATTGCCATGGTCGGTAAATATGTCGATTTACTTGATGCTTACAAATCCTTAAATGAGGCCTTAAGTCATGCGGGTATTCATTCTCGTACAAAAGTGAATATTCGCCATATTAACGCCGAAGATTTGGAGGCGCAGGGCTTGGAAAGCTTGCAAAATGTCGATGCTGTTCTAGTGCCTGGAGGTTTCGGTAACAGGGGCTTGGACGGTAAGTTAATGGCGGTTCGTCATGCTCGTGAAAATAATATTCCCTATTTAGGTATTTGCCTCGGTATGCAAACGGCGGTGATTGAATTTGCGCGTAACGTTGCGAATTTAGACGGCGCTAACAGTACTGAATTTGATACTAAAACACCGCACCCTGTTATTGCCTTGATCACTGAATGGGTGAATTCTGAAGGGGAAGTGGAGCAGCGTGATAGCAGCTCCGATCTTGGCGGTACTATGCGCTTAGGCGCGCAAGAGTGTCACCTAGTAAAGGATGCAAAGGTGGCTGAAATCTATGGTTCAGAAATGATCGTAGAGCGTCACCGTCACCGCTATGAGTTTAATAACAATTACTTGCAGGTTTTACGAGATGTCGGTTTAAAAATAAGTGGTTGGTCCTCGGATGATTCCTTGGTAGAGGTTATTGAATTAGCAGATCATCCTTGGTTTGTTGCTTGCCAGTTTCATCCTGAGTTTACGTCAAATCCTAGAGATGGACACCCATTGTTTACGAGCTTTGTGAATGCGGCTCTTCAATATAATGACCGTAGTTGATGCTCTCAATTACAACAAGGCTGATGCTCCCAATTACAAGAAAGTTGATGGCTCTCACTCTTAATCGCGACTAATAAAATGATGAACAAAAAAATATCTATTTCTGACATTAGTATTGCTAACGATAAGCCCTTTGTCCTGCTCGGTGGAATGAATGTTTTAGAGTCTCGTGATTTAGCGATGCAAGTAGCGGAAGCTTATGTTGAAGTGACTCAGCAATTGGGCATTCCCTATATTTTTAAAGCATCTTTTGATAAAGCCAATCGTTCTTCCATTCACTCTTATCGTGGCCCAGGTATGGACGAGGGTTTAAAGATATTTGAAGAAATTAAATCTACTTTCAATATTCCCGTGATCACAGATGTCCATGAGATCGAACAAGCTCAGCCGGTAGCCGATGTGTGCGATATTATTCAGCTGCCTGCATTTCTGGCTCGCCAAACTGATTTGGTGGAGGCCATGGCTAAAACCGATGCGGTTATCAACATTAAAAAGCCACAGTTTCTCAGCGCTGCTCAGATGAAAAATATTGTTGAGAAATTTAAAGAATGCGGTAATGAAAAAGTGATGTTGTGTGAACGCGGTAGCTGCTTTGGTTACGACAATTTAATTGTTGATATGCTAGGTTTTCGAACCATGAAAGAGGTCAGTGGTGGTGCGCCATTAATTTTTGATGTCACTCATGCTTTACAGTGCCGTGACCCAATGGGTGCTGCATCGGGCGGGCGTCGGCATCAAGTAGCTGAATTAGGTCGTGCGGCTATGGGTGTTGGTATTGCGGGTTTATTTCTTGAAGCGCACCCTAATCCTGATCAGGCTAAGTGCGATGGCCCAAGTGCCTTACCTTTATCTGCTTTAAAAGGGTTTTTAAGCCATATGAAAGCGGTAGATGATGTGATGAAATCGCTACCTGAATTAGGGATTCGATAATAGATAGGTTGGGGTGAAGAATGAACCCCAATAATTATATTGTGAATCTAAATAACTTTAGATAGAGCAGTTGATTAATAATCTGTTGGGGTTCGTTCCTCACCCCAGCCTACCAAGTGTTTTTAAAAAACGGAGACTAAACTCAGTGAGTAAGATTGTAGATATTAAAGCCCTCGAAGTATTAGATTCTCGCGGTAATCCAACGGTTGCTGCAGAAGTGGTCTTAGAATGCGGGGCGATCGGATATGCCTGCGCTCCTTCTGGAGCATCAACTGGCTCTAGAGAGGCGTTAGAATTGCGCGATGGTGATAAAAAGCGTTATCTCGGTAAAGGTGTTTTAACAGCGGTTAACAATATTAATACCACGATTAAAAATTTGTTGCTGGGTAAAGAAGCGAGCGAGCAAAGAGCGTTAGATCAAGTAATGATTGATGCGGATGGAACTGAGAATAAAGCCGTCTTTGGTGCCAATGCCATTCTTGCAGTTTCGTTAGCGATTGCGAAAGCAGCGGCAGTATCAAAAAATATTCCTTTGTATCAGCATATCGCAGACCTTAACGGTACGCCCGGCCAGTACAGTATGCCAGTACCCATGATGAATATCATTAACGGTGGTGAGCACGCTGATAATAATGTCGATATACAAGAGTTTATGGTACAGCCTGTAGGTGCAAAAACATTTTCTGAGGCTCTGCAAGCGGGTGCGGAAATATTTCATGCCTTGAAAAAAGTATTATCGGCTAAAGGCTTAAATACGGCGGTAGGTGATGAAGGCGGTTTTGCGCCTGATCTAGCGTCTAATGCCGATGCGTTAGCGGTAATCAAAGAAGCGGTTGAAAATGCGGGTTACATATTAGGCGATAATATTACCTTGGCGATGGATTGTGCGGCGACTGAATTCTATGAAAATGGTCAGTACAATATGAAAGGCGAAGGCAAAGTCTTCACCTCTGAAGGTTTTAGCAATTATTTGGCTGAGCTTTGTGAGCAATATCCTATTATTTCTATTGAGGATGGTCAGGATGAATCGGATTGGGATGGCTGGAAATATCAAACGGAAATATTAGGCGATAAAATACAATTAGTTGGTGATGATCTTTTTGTTACCAATACTAAAATTTTGCAAGAAGGTATCGATAAAAAAATTGCCAATTCAATTTTGATAAAATTCAATCAAATTGGTTCGTTATCAGAAACCTTGGACGCGATTAAAATGGCTCAAAAAGCGGGCTATACTGTGGTTATCTCTCATCGCTCTGGCGAGACTGAAGATACGACTATTGCTGATCTCGCGGTAGCCACTGCGGCCGGCCAAATTAAAACGGGTTCATTGTGCCGTTCTGACCGAGTAGCCAAATATAACCGTTTGTTGTACATTGAAGCGGAATTAAAGGATAGGGCTCCTTACAAAGGTCGCGCTGAATTTAAATCTTAATTTCTATTTATATAAGGATTTCAATTTATTGGATGTCGATTACTTTCTTAAAAATAAGGTGCGTATTACGTGCCTTATTTTTTTATTGTTAAAGCAATGCCGTTAAATAAAAGCTATTAAAGTAAATCTGTTAAAGAAACGCCATTAATGTAACGTCATGAAAATAGTGATTGCGATTTTAATTGTTCTTTTACTTGGTCTTCAGTACCGTCTTTGGGTGGGCGAGGGAAGTGTGGCCCATCGAATTGAATTGGAAAGGAAGATTGAGCGGCAGCAAGCTGAGAATGATATTTTAAAAGAACGTAATCGTATTCTTGCTCTAGAAGTCGATGCGCTAAAAAATGGCCTAGATGCCGTTGAAGAAAGAGCCCGCGAACAGATGGGGATGGTGAAAGAAGGCGAAACTTTTTTCATGATTGTTGAGCCAGGTCTTAAGTCTAAAAAATAATATGACGGTCACTAATAATAAGAGAGCAGATAAGGTCTGGATTATTGTGCCCGCGGCGGGCAGTGGTCGTCGTATGGGTAGCGAACGACCTAAACAATATTTATCGCTTATGGGCGAAACGGTTATAGAGAAAACCTTAAACCGTTTGTTAGCG
>JBLHWO010000285.1:0-4350 GCA_047629215.1 Cellvibrionaceae bacterium
CCTTCTTGGCATCACTCACTCCTTGAGTTGTCAAAATTCCTATTCTTTAATCTACCACTGCAACTGGGTGAAAAACCATTTAATATTTAATTGGTTGAAATTAAATCCCTCCGGCACCTTATTCTATCTTCAACACCGGATCCGCTTTAGAAAAATTAGGCCCTTTGGGTTTTTTGAAGTAATTAATCATAACTGGTTACGATAACGATAGCCTGATTTCAGGCTATCGTTTAAGGGATGCATAGGCAGCCTAATAACATTTTTCTTTTCGTTCAAACCGTTCGGGTTCTAAGTCATACTCTTCCCAAGCGAGCGGTTCGCGATGTTCAGAATAAGGTTCGCCCAGCCCTTCTTGCACCGCTTTGTCCATTTGCGCCAGCGCGTCAGGACTATATTCAATGCGACAACTTGATACGACCTGCTCTGCTAATACCTTATGGGCCTCGATTAATTGGTTTGAACTATAACCTGTATCTCTGAACCTAAAACTGATGAAGTGTTCCTCACTAATGGGAATACACCAAACATGATTTTTAATATCGCCACCGACAATATCTGTCACACAATAATGAAGCCAATTTAGTGTATTACTGTGCTGAATCTTCCAATCTTCAGGTCCACGATAACGACGCCCCCCACACCCCTCGCCAGCCCATGTTCCCTTGGGCCCAAAGCTAAGCTCTAACGCCTCGATTACTGCTCGCTCCATATTTTGAGGTTTGAAAAGTGAGCCAAAGCGAGTGATATGCCTAATGCTTAAGGTGAAGCTGAAGGTACCTTCATCATATTTGTTGCCTAACAAACCTTTGCGAAAGCCCCATTTTGTATGAAAACAACCAAATGCTGCGATGTCAATCGCTTGATTATAAGGTTCATCAAAATGACTAAACAGTACAGACTTATACTGTTTAAAATCATAGAGGTTAATATCAGTGGGCAGTTTATCCTCTTCATCCTGATCAATCATTTGATAGGAATAACCTGGACACATAAAATTAACTTTCGTGCCTGAAAATGTTAAGGACACAGGATCTGCTTTAGAAAAATTAGGCCCTTTGGGTTTTTTGAAGTAATTAATTATCATTAAATACTATAACCAAGTTTTAATTTTTTCAATTGGGTGGCCCCCTTAATTGCTTCAAACTCAGTTAGTTGATCCAATCGATGATCACCCGCGACAGCGGCTTTACCTAGCTGTGCTAACGCAATGTATTTTGGCCCTGTTTTAACTGCAAGTTTGCTTGTGCCATATAAACCGCCTACTAGTGTTAGACCTGCCGCAGTAACGAGACCGGTAGGTGTCTGTAAAGCATCGAGAACACCGTCTTGAATGGCTTTATTAGTAAAACATGTGGCTGTAAACGCTCCTACTGTTATAACTTTTGTGATTTTAACCGTCATATCAGTCGCGGTTATTGCTTGGTGTTGCATGCTTTTACTATCATTGCGTTTATCCGCGACGGGCATGTTAGGGTCTTCTGCTAACGTTTGTGCTATTTTAGCTTTACTGTAAGACTTATGACCATCAGCCATCGCATTTAAATTTCCACGGCTTCTCCCAGCGGAAGTGTACAAACCGTCACTTCCCTCCGAAACCCTACATTGCTTTATTACTTTGCTTATAGTAACTGGGGATGTGTGTGGGTTAAAGAAATATGCTGAATGACGAGACAAGTCAATCCCTTGTGGATTACGTTGCTTTAATTGTGTTAGTGCTTCACAAAATAAGGTTGAGCCAGTCCCTTGAACGGTCCATTTCACCTTTTGGTCTTTGGTAATTTCGATACTCGCCGATAAGCGGTCAATAATCGCTTTCCTAGCGGCCTGTTTATGCTCTTTGCCTTGAGGCAGACTACTAGTCATCGCACGCCAGCCATCATCCGTACCTTTTTCACAAGGGCTGTAAAACAAACTAAAGCCTTCGTTAGCGATTTCAGCGCCTGCGGAGTCGTGGCCTTTCTTGATCATGGTAGGCATAAATTGCAACATTTCTTCTATTCTATAAGCGTCACCATTAACTGCAGCGTGTGTTGTTTCAACCGTGTTAATAGGCTTATTCACCTCCCAGATATTTTCCTCATTCTGCTTTGCTTTATAGAGCCCCGTCATTATTCTTTTATTTCTAGCATCATCATATCCGCCCCCTGATATGAGTAAATACTTAATATAGGTGGCACCTTTTGACTTAAAGTAAGCGAGTTTGGACCCTGCGATATCCATCTCACAAACTTGATTTTCACCTTTAAAATTGGTTTGCTCTTTTGAATTGTAGCCGCTGATGGGATTGCAAAGCGTTTTGACTTGGTTGTAAGTGTAACGATGATGAAAACTTGTATCACGCTGCTTTTCTAACTCTTGCATCTGCTTAAGCGCAATACCTTCCTGTACATAAACCGCTCTACCGGTCTCAACGCCAAAGCGGTGATATGTGGTTCCGTCTATAACTTTAGTGCTCGACATTCAATCTCTCTCCTTAAGTATTAATCATCCATTTGGCTATTCTAAGCCCTACACAAACAAGGTATTAAAACGGGCAGGATTATTACCTAAAAAAAATCGAAGTGCAATTAACGGGTTATCATTTCAGAGGGTTTAAGAAGGCGGTGAAAGTTAGTTACAAGCAGTGTTCTTTAGAATTTTCTCCAAACAGTAAGTAAGGACGCGCACTCTTAAAAAGTTATTCTTATGGCGTCTACATTTAATAAAGTAATAGGTGATCAACTTTAGCTAATCACTGAGTCATGCAATACCGAACGGCGTGGTGTTAGAAATAACAAACTTTATGTGAGCATAAAGGTGCCGGAGGGGTTTAATTTCAACCAGCTTAGTACAATTACCTTACTTTTAAAAACCATTTAATATTTAATTGGTTGAAATTAAATCCCTCCGGCACCTTATTCTGGGTCAAAATTTTAAAGTAAGCTGGTCAGGTAAATAGAGCCAAATATTATAAGTGAGCCTGATATCCCAAAACAGAAACTAGTAATAAAAAATCGTTGAACATGGCTGGGTATCTGCTCTTTTTTCTCTAAAAGTCCATATCGTTTGGCATGAAATTTATTTAAGAATACGGAGCCATAATGAAGGGTTCCTATGCTGGAATGAAATAGATTTAAAGAGTAAGGGCGGCAGCCATTCTCAAGAATATTTTCAACAAATATCAACCACTTTGACTGCAAATATATCATGAAGCCAATCCAGGTGATTAATAGAATAACGCCAATTGATGTCGCTATATCTAAGATAGTTGTAATAGTGATATTACTCAGTATTGTGTCATGTATTGATTGTTGTAATTAACTTTATAGAACTCTTTACCTTTACCCTTGCTCAATTTTCAAAGCGCCTATCCACCAACATAACCACCACTGGCGCCAGCAACTAAATAACACCAAAACATACTTGTGCCGCCAGAAGGTAAGCCAAAAAAGGGATTAAAAATAGTCCATGATCCAATGACCCCTCCTATTACTACCTTCAACTATATTGACTCTTCAAGCAAATAAGCGATCAAAGTGCCACTAAGCATCAAAACAATACTGGCCATGAAAATGATAAAATTAAGAATAAATAGCTGCTGGACATGACTAGGTACTAAGCTTCTTTTTTCAAGTAAGCCATACCGCCTAGCATGGAATTTACTAAAGAAAATCGTGGCATAATGCAGCGAGCCCATAATCGAGAAAAAAATATTCAGAGAATAAAATTTATGTTCATCTTCCAATACTTTCTCGATAAAGCTAAACCATTTTGACTTTAAATAAAGCACGAAACATATCGAAATGAGTGACAATATTATACAAGCAGAAAAAACTATCAGTAGTGCCTGAGCTAATATTTCATTAGAGATACTTAATTCACTTAACATAATTTACTTTATAAAGTTGATTACCAATGTTTTCACCAGCATTGCCAAAACCCTTACTTCCAAGATAGCCTCCACCTGCGCCCGCAACTAAAGAACACCAAAACATACTGGTGCCAGCAGTGGGTAAGCTAAACACTAAAGAGCAGACTCCCCAAGCTGTTGCACTACCACCTAATACGCCGCCAAAAATATTACCAGTGGCCTTGCCGGTTTCTGTGTATTTAGCTTTATTACAAGCAGTATCATTTCCAGCTGTGCATGCTTTGGAAATATTAGCCGCTGCATTAATGCCTGTTAATGCTATGCCGAGATAACCAACTTTATTCAGGTTCTGTGACATTTTTGAGATTACAGCATAATTTTTAGCAAAGTTAGGAATAGTGCTCACTTTGCCCCCTAATTTCTTCCAGTCGTGGATAATGCTCTTGGTGCTTAGGCCTAGGTTTCGACGTATGTCTCCTGCCACAATATTACCGCCTATA
>JBLHWO010000286.1:0-4314 GCA_047629215.1 Cellvibrionaceae bacterium
CCGCTAAGCTTACAGGAACTGGCGCTTGCATCTTTACTAGTTTTGATACTGAAGCTAGAGCAAAAGCAGTATCGCAAGAAGTACCCAGCCAATGGGAATGTTTTGTTGCTAAAGGCATCAACTATTCCCCGTGCAAGGTAGAGGTGTCAAAGTATAGACATCAAAATAAAATCTCGTAAGATGTAAAATTAAGCTCTATTATAGAGTAATGTTATTTATTATTGGGGTGTAGCCAAGTGGTTAAGGCAGCGGGTTTTGATCCCGCCATCGGAGGTTCGAATCCTCCCACCCCAGCCATTATTTACCCACCTTCTAGAAAACTCTTCCCTGATTTTTATAGAAGTCGCAGTAAGAATACGGTGCAAATATGTTGATTTACTTGCCTTTTCACTGCTGTATTGGCAAGTGCCAGTAGATAGTTCCTTTGTGGATTATAAAATCAAAGTGTATCAACCCATTTCAACTAAGTCGCAAGCTACAAACTTCTAGCGGCTTGAGACTAGCAGCTAGAGGTTAACTTTATTCCCGTGTCAGACTTCATGGTTTTTACAGGCAATGCCAACCCCGTATTAGCACAAAATATCGTCAAGAAATTGGGGATGAAATTGGGCAATGCTAGCGTTAGCCAATTCTCTGATGGTGAAGTTGCCATTGAAATCAATGAGAATGTTAGAGGACGCGATGTATTTGTTGTGCAATCAACCTGCTCCCCTACTGACAAAAACTTGATGGAACTTATCATTCTGGTCGATGCATTGAGAAGAGCATCGGCAGGAAGAGTCACTGCTATCGTTCCTTATTTTGGCTATGCCAGACAAGATAGACGAGTTCGCTCAGCACGCGTACCCATTACTGCTAAAATAGTAGCTGGTATGATGGTCAATGTAGGCATAGATCGCGTACTTACTCTCGACCTACACGCTGAGCAAATTCAGGGCTTCTTTGATGTACCCGTTGACAATATGTACGGCGCGCCCATTCTGTTAGAAGACATTAAACGTCAAAAATACGAAAACCTTGTGGTTGTATCCCCTGATATTGGTGGTGTTGTTCGTGCTAGAGCCGTAGCCAAATCACTCAATACAGACCTTGCCATTATTGACAAGCGTCGACCTAAAGCCAATGTTGCTGAAGTAATGAATCTAATCGGTGAAGTTAATGATCGCACTTGTATCTTAGTAGATGACATGGTCGATACTGCTGGCACATTATGTAATGCCGCTACCGCCCTTAAAAAAGAAGGTGCAAATAAAGTCGTTGCTTACGCTACCCATCCTGTACTGTCGGGCAAGGCATTAGAAAATATTAATAATTCTTCACTAGATGAGTTAGTTGTTACTGACTCAATTCCTTTAAGCGAAGATGCTAAACAATGTTCTCGCATTCGCCAGCTGAGTCTAACGAATACTCTTGCTGAAGCCATAAGGCGATTAAACAACGAAGAATCACTGAGCGCAATGTTTGATTAAAATCTTGTTCATATAAGACCCTGTTAAACATGAGCTCTTTGTAAAACCTTGCTGCGCCAGCAGCAATTAATTAAAACACCGTAACAAACCATATTAAACCCTTACCCTAACTGTGAGCGTTTTCATAAACTGGTCGCAAGTTTGTTACGTCTAATGAGGATCGAACAATGTCAAAAGAAGACTTTGTAATTGATGCACAGAATCGTGAAGACGCTGGGAAAGGTGCGAGCCGCCGCCTGCGTCGCCAAGCTCTGGTACCCGCTATCGTTTATGGTGGCAACAAAGAACCACAAAGCATCTCTATTTTAAGTAAAGAATTAATCAAACACTTAGAAAACGAAGCTTTTTATTCGCATATTGTTTCAATTAATATTGCAGGTAAAATTGAAGACGTTATCTTAAAAGACCTACAGCGCCACCCAGCTAAGCCTGTTATCTTACATGCTGACTTTTTGCGCGTACTGAAAGATCAGAAGCTAACAACTAAAGTTCCACTTCACTTTATTAATGAAGCAAAGTGTGCGGGCGTTAAAAATCAAGGCGGAATTGTCAATCACTCAATTACTGAGCTTGAGATCGTTTGTTTACCTGCAGACTTACCAGAATATATTGAGGTAGACTTGATCGACCTCGAAATAGGTAACCTAATTCACATCTCTGACTTAACACTACCCAAGGGTGTTGAATCAGTAGATTTGGCTCATGGTGAAGTGAACGATCTAACCGTTGCCGCCGTTACTAAGCCCAAAGGAATTAAGGACGGTGACGACGAATCAGGTGATGCGCCTGAAGATAGCGAATAAGAAGGCTAATAATGTCTGTTTTCCTCGCTACCAGGAATGGGGGCGAGGAAAACTTTATCTCTATAATATAAACACCCCTCTACCCCACGCACCATCCCAAGCCCATGGATAACATCATTAAACTTATTATTGGCCTTGGCAATCCTGGCGCCGAATACGCAAATACGCGACACAATGCTGGCGCCGATTTTGTGAATAAACTGGCTTTACAACACGGCATTCAATTAGCTCCCGAGTTTAAATTTTATGGCTTGAGCGGGCGTGTTTTTATTGGCGCTGCCGATGTAAGGCTATCGATTCCCACTACATTTATGAACCTAAGCGGAAAAGCTCTTAATGCTATCGCTCAATTCTATAAAATACCTCCCGAGTCCATTTTGGTCGTTCACGATGAACTGGATCTAGCACCAGGAGTCGCTAGATTAAAAATTGGAGGTGGCCACGGTGGTCACAACGGACTCAAAGATATTATTAAATCATTAGCTAATAACAAAGACTTTGCACGCCTACGGATTGGTATCGGCCACCCAGACAAGACAAAACTTGTTAGTAGCTATGTTTTAAAAAAGGCTCCCGCTAATGAATATCGCCTTATTGAAGACAGTATTGATAATGCACTTCGAGTCCTACCGCTTTTAGTTGATGGCGAATGGAATAAAGCGATGAAAGAATTGCATACACTGTAGCAGCGACAAAAAGACTATTGCTCTACGCAAGTAGCCAATCAAACATAGGAAAAAATTATGGGTTTTAATTGTGGTATCGTCGGCCTGCCCAACGTCGGTAAATCTACTCTATTTAATGCGCTTACAAAAGCGGGCATTGGTGCGGAGAACTTTCCTTTCTGCACCATCGAACCCAACTCAGGCATTGTTCCCGTACCTGACACTCGCTTGAATCTGCTTGCAGATATTGTCAAGCCTCAAAAAATTATCCCTACTACAATGGTATTTGTTGATATCGCCGGCTTAGTCGCTGGAGCCTCTAAAGGTGAAGGCCTAGGTAATAAATTCCTAGCCAATATTCGAGAAACCGATGCCATTGCCCACGTCGTTCGCTGCTTTGATGATGAAAACATTATCCATGTCGCCGGTAAAATTGACCCTCTAGCCGATATTGAGGTGATTAACACAGAGCTCGCATTAGCCGATTTAGAAAGTGCTGAAAAATCGCTACAGCGTTATCTTCGTGCGGCTAAGGGGGGGCAAGACAAGCATGCAGTGGCCATGAAAACACTGATGGAAAAAATCATTCCTCACTTGGACGAAGCCAAGCCTCTGCGCTCAATGAATTTAAACGAGGACGAACTCAAGCTATTAAAAGAAATTAACCCCCTAACGCTAAAACCGACAATGTATATTGCCAACGTCGACGAAGATGGTTTTGAAGATAATACTTATTTAGATAACGTAACCGCGCTCGCAGAACAAGAGAGTGCGGTTGTTGTGCCCATTTGCAATAAATTAGAGTCTGAAATTGCCGAACTAGATGAGGAGGAGAAACAAGAGTTCCTAGCAGACTTAGGCATGGAAGAACCTGGCCTAAACCGAGTTATTCGCGCAGGATATGAGTTACTGCATCTACACACCTACTTTACGGCTGGAGTTCAAGAAGTCAGGGCATGGACAATACCAACTAACTCTACCGCCCCCCAAGCTGCCGGTAAAATTCACACCGACTTTGAGAAAGGTTTTATCCGAGCAGAAATTATTGGGTTTGACGACTACATCGACAATAAAGGTGAAGCTGGCGCTAAAGACTCAGGAAAATGGCGCCTTGAAGGCAAGGAATATATAGTAAAGGACGGAGATGTGATTCATTTTCGCTTTAATGTATAAATGCAAAGCTAGTAATATCAATTAATTTAAAAAGCGACTCGTTAAATACAACCTGACCGCCTTTTCGACTGAAAAGCTATCTAGAAATTGAATTCCATAGCTTAAAACTACATTTAGCTTAAAGCCTGCTTTAAACACGACCTTAAGTGTACTACTTTATGCTTTGGAATAAAAAAGCCCCAGCGTTGATCTAGAAGAAGAAAA
>JBLHWO010000287.1:0-4298 GCA_047629215.1 Cellvibrionaceae bacterium
CCGTATTTGAGTATATCGCGCACGAGTTCTCTGTCGTCGTTGTAGGGGATGGTGACGTGGTAGTTGTCGCCCTGCCATTCATTTTCTTGGTCTGGGTGCCACTGAATGCTGGCAGCTTCACGGGTCACTGGGGGGTAGAATTTTAGTATGGCTGTATGTTTGGGCTTGCCAGCAAAGATGCCGTAGCTGCTTTGGTAGTGTTCTTTGAGGCCTGCCGCCGGTAGTCGCTTGGCTTTATCTTTGACCTTAATCACTTTAGTGATTCGGGGCAGCATAAAAGAGCGAAGTGCTTCGCGCTTGTGGCACCACGCATCAAGATACCAATTTTCTTGATAATGAATGAGCGTTTGAGGGCTGATATTACGCTGTGTTATCTTGCCAGAATAATCAATATAATGAATATGTAGTTGTTTGTTATGTATCAGGGCATCAATGATTGTGGAAAAGTGCTGGCTAATAACTGACTGCTTACTTATTGAGATATATTTTATAACTTTGTTAAACTCATCAATATTGACGCCCTTTACTTTTAATAATTTTTCTACCTGGTGCTGAACTACGTTAATCTCTTTCCCGAGTAAGCCTTTATCCATTGTGCTTAATATATTTAAAATGGCTGCGAGGCTATGCAATTCTTCAGCGGTTAACCATAGCCCTGGCAGCTCAAAGGCATCGGCATCATTATCGTATTGCCAACCTTTGCTTTGCGGGCAATACACTAGCGGTGCGTGGAGCTGATCTCGCAATAGATCTATAGCGATTTTAGATGTTTTATTTGTGCATTCTAATTTTTCTGATATTTTACTGATGGCTATGGGGTAACGATGACTACACAATAAACGATGCAGTTGCTGTATCCGATCAAATTTATCCATTGTTGTTACTCTTATTATTTTTCATTCGATAAAATTTTTAATCATAATTCATCATACTGCAGTAATTTTATTAACTCCACCGCCTCCCTTTTATTTAAGTAAAAAATAATCACCCGCGCCTAACAACATTTTTGAACAAACAGGCCTGTCCTGTATTATGATGAAGATCGGTTCAATCTTTAAAATCGGTCAATACTAGCACAACACCCTAAAAAAAATGGAAGATAAGAATGACCACAAAAATCACGCTTGCTATTATCGGGCCAGGTAAAGTTGGCACCACTATCGCTAACTTGGCTAATCGTACGCAACAATATAACGTTATGATTGGCGCAAGAGATAAAACCAAAGCCAAAGATATAGCAAGGTTGATTGGGGACGATGTAGCAGTCGTTGACATACACGCTGCCGCTAGCAGCGGAGATATCGTGTTATTAACGGTAGCGGACGATGTTATTAATCACCTTTGCACAGCATTATCACAAGCAAAGACCTTTAAAGCGGGGGCCATTGTCGCCCATTGCTCTGGCGCATTAAGTAGTGATGAGCTGACACCTGCTCGTGAACATTGTCATGCACACATTGCCTCCATGCACCCCCTGCAAACATTCCCGAACCTTAAGTCTGCTCTAGCGCGGCTTGCGGGCAGCTACTGTTATTACGAAGGCGATAAGGATGCCCGAGCCAATATAAAACAGTTGATCACCTGCATCGGAATGCTGCCAATTAAAATACAAAAAGAATCTAAAAGTTTATACCATGCCGCTGCCGTTGTGGCTTGTAATTATCTTTCAGCATTGATGGATGCATCACTAGAATTGGGAGAAGCAGCAGGGATAGATCGCAAAACCCTGTGGCAATCGTTAGAACCTCTGGTGAGTAGCACCCTAGAAAACATCAATACCGATGGTCCCGAAAAAGCACTCACTGGCCCAATTGCACGAGGGGACATAAAAACAATCGATCAACACTTACATTCAATAAACGCATTACCGTCCATTGAACAGGCAGAGCGCCTAAAGAAGGTATACTCCGCAATGGGAGTTCAAAGCGCTTATGTCGCAAGAAGAAAAGGCTCAATTACTGAAGAAATACAAACTGACTTAAACAACATACTTGAAGCAAAGCATTAAAAAATTTAAATTCTGAGAATTTGATTACTTATGAAATGGAGGGCGACTGTCGAACATTAATTTATCTAGATTGATCTGCGCCCGCTTAGGATCAGACAAATCTTTCACTTCTAACATTTCGCATTCGTCGTTAATCATTTGCTCAATCGTGACCGGGTAGTGCTTGCAGTCATCGGGACGATCATAATAAATACGACAAGTGTATTTTTCTTGATTCGGCTCTTTTTTCAACCATGGACAAAGAGTAATCTGTTTACCGGTACTCGGATCCATCCAAATTTTACCGTTACTGACGTATTCATACACTTCAGGGTTAAAAATTTCCCACGTATCAATCTCGCTAGCAGAAGCCGACAAACCGCCGTCACTGTATTTAGTGCAACATTTACCGCATTGATTACAGTCTTTCATGTTTATGTTTGGCGATAGGCTGAGAATGACGAGCCAGAATACTACTTAGGGGGCTTAAGTGCTATAAATTAAGGGCATATCTAAAAATGCACTTATGAGAGACAATCAAAAGGTCTCTTATTGCTCCACATTACACAATCTTATTTAAGAAAGACTCTAACCATCAATCTTTTAAAATACCGGTGAAAAACCCTTATCAATACCCAGATAGAAATCTTTACAGACTTGATATTTACGTTGAATGACAGGCTATTGCTTGATTAGTTTTTTCATTTTTCAGGGTTCGGTAAAAATGACTTCGGCATAGGTATTAAAGTCATTCTCAACGCCAGTTTCGGCGTATTGATTTAGTAGGCCGCGCTGATGCAACTGCTCATCATCAATCTGGTCTGCTTTACCTTAGATATAGCATAGTAAAGAGGGTTGTTGTCATTCATATATAAAAAATTATTATCGAATATATGTCTCCAGTCATTCTCACGAAAAGCATACTTAATCATTAGTATTGAGCTAAACTCATGATGAAATATTTTTTTAATGTATCTTTTTTAAATATTGCGACATTTTTTTGTTGTAGGGTCTACATATAGACTCCTTGTGGTAGTTCCTCCAGCTGTAACCGCTCCTAAGTTTAGATCTCTTAAGCAATATATTGTGGACAAGGTTGATGTTACCAACTCATATGGTATGCGTTCTATTTCTTCTTTTGTTGCAAATAAACATCTAGAATACAAATGTTTATTTTTTAGCGCTTTAGCTGTGATATCGTTTTTATCGGCGGCACTTTATTTTAGTTTACTTGAGAGTTTGTTTTTAAATGATATTGAGTAATTATTCTTGATGTTCAAAAACATCCGAAGGTTGGAGGCCATATAGATAGCCCCCGCCTTCTAATATTAAGCCTGTTAGTCGTATTAACAATATTGCTTTTATAGATTTATTTCTTGCCACATTCATTGATTCTATTTGTCTTCTTGTAGACCTGTGCTTTTAGCGATGCTTATAGGTGCAACAGCTATGCCGATACCTGTCACCATTAACCGCCGAAGAGTAAGCTTACCTACCCTGTTTTAACAGCTTTTTTGAGGTGATTACGACCCGCCTCCATTTTAACAACGGGGGCCCCTTTAATATTACTTTGAGTTGCAATACCGCCGGTAAGTTTAACCCTTTGGTTTTTAAGATCGACGACGAACTTGAGTTCGCTGATAAATTTACCGGCAACGGTTTCGGTTTGGTGTTTGGTACTGGTTTGAAAGTGTTGCTAACCTTTGGGTGTGGCTGTGAGGGTGCTTTGGCGGGTATCTTGCACCAGTAGTTTGCCAGAAGAGTTTAGCGCTTAAGCTAAAACCGGGTCGAGTATCCGAGTACCGGCTTGCTCCGCTATATGCGGGAGATTAATGTATTCAAAGATCATTGGGCAGAGAGTTGGCTTATTGTAAAAATGATCCGCCAGATCCCACAAACAATTTTTGGGCACTACGTTATAAGGGGTATGTGTAGACATAGATGGATTCCTTTTTCCTATTAAGCTGTATATACCGCTAGCTCTTATTGCGTGAAATGCGGCGGTAGCATATTTGAATGTTATTAAGGTGGAGCTACCTCACAGTTTTATACTATCGGCTTTATAACATAGGGCTGTAGAGAAATATTGTCTGAATACGATATTATTACTTTTCAATCGAGTCTGACCCTATTGATTCCTATTGATTCGCTATTGATTTTGTTAAAGCCCTACCCCAACTCAACATCCCCCCTCTCCAACAACTCAACCAAATACACCAATTCATTGTCACTTATTCCATCATTCACTCGTCCTTCACACACTCCCTTTGCAAAGTCTTCACTTACCGTAAACGCTTCGCCGTTTACAAAT
>JBLHWO010000288.1:0-4289 GCA_047629215.1 Cellvibrionaceae bacterium
TTCCACCTCGCTTAAGCGCTTTAGATCCGCACCGGTGTATATGCCCAATGAATGCATCTTTTTTTCGGTTACCTTACCAACACCGAAAAATTTACGTATATTAAGTTGCTCAATGAACGCCTCAGCGCTTTCTGGACGTATCACATAGATACCATCAGGCTTGTCCATATCGGACGCAATTTTTGCCAAAAACTTATTAAATGAAATCCCAGCCGACGCGGTTAGGTTAACTTCTTGCTTAATTTGCTGCTTGATTAATCTTGCCACTTCGGTAGCCGAACCGGCCTTCTCAGCGCACTCAGTAACATCCAAATAAGCCTCATCTAATGACAACGGTTCGATCATTTCAGTAAACCGCTTAAATACAAGATGAATGCCTGCCGACGCCTCTCTATAAGACTCAAAGCGCGGTGGAACGAATATAGCGCCCTTACACAATTTTGCCGCCTGGGAGCATGGCATAGCCGAATGTATACCAAATTCTCGAGCTTCATAACTGCAAGCGGCGACAACACCACGACTCTCTGGGCGCCCGCCAACAATAACCGGCAGGCCCCGTAACTCAGGGAAGTCTCGTTGTTCTACCGATGCAAAGAAAGCATCCATATCAATGTGTATGATTTTCCTCATACGAATTGTTAGCCGGCACCTAGCATAATAATCATCGCTCAGCGATTACGGAATTTGCCAATCAATGCCAGCTCTACCGTTATCTTCTAGATAGTCATTGGCCATGGAGAAGTGGCGACAACCAAAGAAACCTCGGTAAGCCGATAACGGCGACGGGTGCGGCGCGCTTAGCACTAAGTGTTTGGTGGTATTGATCGATGCTCCTTTCTTTTGAGCGTAGGCCCCCCAAAGCATGAACACCACGTTGTCACATTCGGCATCAATCACCTCGATAACCTTATTGGTAAAACGCTCCCAGCCTTTGCCCTGATGACTACCCGCCCGGCCCTGCTCCACCGTCAGCACCGCATTTAATAACAATACCCCCTGCTGAGCCCAATTCATCAGATAACCATGAGCTGGAACTTTTACATCAAGGTCGGTGTTCAACTCTTGATACAGGTTGCGTAGCGACGGCGGCGTTTTGACTTCAGGCATCACGCTAAAACTAAGACCATGAGCCTGATTCGGGCCATGGTAGGGGTCTTGACCTAATATCACCACTTTGACAGATTGTAGCGGCGTGGCATTAAGGGCAGCAAAACAATTTTCGTCACTCGGACAAATTATGCGGCCCCGTGATCTCTCGTCCCGAAGAAACTGGCACAACATGCGAAAGTACTCTCGATCCAATTCGGGCTGTAAATGGCTTAACCACTGAGGATCTAAGTTAATAGTTTTGGGGTCCATATAATTCAAATATAACGCTCCAATAGACAAACCTCACAGCAATGTTGTGTGAAATTCATGGTAATTAAATTAAGAAATTTTAACCCGTTTTTAACTGCCACACTGCATCAACCCCGCTGTAATATTCAATCTTATGGCATCTATAGTTAGTTTTTAGTAATATTTTAGTCAGTTGCCAATCTAACCAAAAGTTCACTTTCACCGCTTAGCGGTTACCGAAGAGTAAGGCTGATTGAGTCTTTACCTCGGCTCGCTAGACTAAGCTCCATCGGTCATAATCGCAACCCTACGTTAGGCGGCGACCGAGAAGAAAAATAATATAACCACACTCATCGAGGAACACCTATGTTATCGACAAAACCGTTATCGACAAAATCAGTTTTAGCAAAACTTTTAAAGACTCTTGTAATTACGTCTATGGCGCTTGGCAGCATTGCTGCCTATGCCGGCCACCACGAAGAAGGCGAGAAAAAAGTTGGCGACTTGAAAGACATGAAGCCAGAGCATTCTATGAAAGCCGATGAAATGCATAAAGAGCATGATGTTAAACACTCAATGACTAATGAAGCAAAAACAGACATGATGGACGCTAAAGACAACATGGACAAAGCTAAAAAAGAAACGACACCTGACGAGTAAGTCACCGGCTAGTTTAACTTAAAGGCTCTTTGTTCGTGGAGGGCCTTTTTTGTGCTCAGACCCTTACCTTTGAAAATTTGAACTTGATCATGCAAAACAAGCCTCCGAATTCGGGGCGTTGTCAGACAACTAATAGAGACCTCAGCCAAAGACCAGGTAACACCGTAAAGCACGCGCAAAGTCTTTGTTTTTTCAATGCTAGATTAGATGCCATTTTCGTTTTTGAGTTTATATTTTAGATTAATATTTTCATAATACTCTTCAATTTTTATATAAAGCTTACTTGTCCAAGCCGGTGCGCCGCTTGGGATCGCAAGTTTGTTTTTTGACGGGTCGCTAGGAGATATTAATACAGTAGTATTCTCACGACCGGTGGCATGGACGAGTGAAAATAGTTGCTCAATGGCTGGATCTCCCATTGCAAGGCAGCCAATAGAGGCGGCGCGTCCGTGAATGAAAATATTTGTACCAGGTTCACTTCTACCTTCCTCCTCGGCATACTTTAAATCGTATTCATTTGGATAGTTTAATTTCATCGAGAGATGGTATGAACTATTAGGGTTGAAACCTATAATTTTGTATACCCCTTCTGGAACCTGACGATCTCCCTCTCTCAGCTTTGGCCCAAGCTCACCACTGGCCGCTTTAATCGGATAGCTTTTTACTAGAACATAATTAGAACTTGTATTAGACGCCCATAACTCAAGCGTATTGGTATCTTTAAAAGCAACTAAGGCTAATTTCTTTGGTGGATAGCTTAGGCCAACTTGAGTAAAAAAAGGAGTGAGGTCTTTCCGAGTTGTATCGCCATATGTTTCGATCACCTTAGCAACAGTTTTCTTATCCATGAATTTTGATACCAGCGGATACAACACACCTCGACCGTATTGATAGGAAATGAAAATACCAATGAGCACTAATGGGTAAAAAATTAAGCTTTTCTTCATTAAACCTGACTCTTAGTAAGCATAAGACTTTGCGCGTTGGATGTGCGTATGGGCGAAACGGTATTGCTTTGGCTCTTATAAAATTACTTTTCATAGTGATATCGACAAGCGATGACAGTGATCTGCTCCTCATCAACTACGTATACTAGTTTATTAGTTTCATCGATTCTTCGAGACTAAAAACCAGCGAGAATTTCTTTCAAGAGCTCCGGCTTTCATAACCCTTGAAACGGAGAACGCAGTGCATCAAGTATTAGTCTTTTGATTCGCTTTAGCGTCTTTCTATCTTGAGTTTGCCAGTAAACATAGTGAGACCATGCTTCTTTAGTTCAAGAGAAAATTTCAATCATCGGTTAATGTGTGTTGCTCAGTTTTACCATCAGGCTCTGTTTTATTGATCTAGATAAATGGGCTGCGTTTGCTGGGCTCTTGAGAAAATGCACTGTTTCCATTAGGCCATACCGTTTCGAAAAGTAAAGCTGGATTTTTATAGCCTTGGATTGAATTCAAGTGTTTACACCTTACATTTACGTATTGTTTGCCAGTATTTATATTCGTTTTTTTACCAGCTGCTTTATACTACGCGGCTAACCAAACGATTTTCCAACCAACCCTAGGGAGCACAACCATGATTAAAGTAGGCGATTCAATTCCTGCAGCGAGTATCACTGTTATTTCAAAAAGCGGCCAGGACAGCGTTTCAGCAGCCGATTACTTTGCTGGCAAAAAAGCGGTATTATTTGCTTTGCCCGGCGCATTCACACCAACCTGTTCGGAAGCCCACTTACCTGGCTTTGTAGTCAAGTATGATGACATCATCGCCAAAGGCGTAGATTTAGTGGCATGCCTTTCTGTTAACGATGCCTTCGTTATGAAAGCATGGCAGGCGGCACAAAATGCTGAAAACATTGACATGATCGCTGATGGCGGCGCGGCATTGACCACGGCAATGGACCTTGTGTTAAATACAGCTGATTTCGGTGGCATTCGCTCTCAGCGGTATTCGATGATTATCGATAACGGCATTGTGACTCACCTTAATGTCGAAAAAGAAGGCTTTGAAGTCAGTGATGCTGAGACAGTGTTAAGCCAACTTTAAGCGCAAGTAAATTAAGTGTTGTGACGGGCATCTCACGAGAGCTTCTGGTGCTAAATTGACCAGAAAGGCTATCCGTCACAACACTCGATTTACTATACCTAGCAGGCTTATTCGGCCAGGCTGGCTACCGGAATCATCACCTCGTTACGCCTAAGCGGCCAAGGTACCCAAGGCGCATCGTAGCCGGCATAACGAGGCTCACCGATTTGACGATAGCCTTGCTGACTTATCCATTGATCAAGCTT
>JBLHWO010000289.1:0-4259 GCA_047629215.1 Cellvibrionaceae bacterium
AATGACTGTCTAAGTCGTTATTTTGCCCATATTACAATATACCTTGAACTTTCTTTCACAGACCAATCTAACGTAAGCTTAGACCTATTAAATCAACACTTACGTTTTCTCATCCACTCCAGCAGTTGTTACTTTATGACCACCTATCTCATTATCGGTAGTATAGCTACCCTCTTAATTTGCTTTTTACTTTCGCCCCGAGTGCAGACGGCCGATGGGTTTTTTAAAGGCTTTTCAGATTCTGGTGCTGCACCCAGCCTATGGACGCTAATCTTATCTCAGGTAACCACCTGGATATTTGCACGCTCATTAATGACGGCCGCCATTTTAGGCTTTTACTATGGAATAGCGGGCGCACTCGCTTATGCAGCCTATTATATTAGCTTCTTTACTGGTGGCAAAATTATTGATCACCTTAGATTCAAACACGGGAAAGGTAATATTCAAAGTTTTATGCAAGATCAGTTTGGCGGCATTGGCAACCACTGCTATAACTCAGTCATCATCTTGAGACTGTTAAGCGAAGTTTTTTCTAATTTACTTGTGATTGGTTTAATTTTTGGATTATCTGGCTCCTTAGAAAATAGCTTGTCAATGGTAGCCATTGCTAGTGTCACATTCGCCTACTCCATGTTTGGGGGCCTACGCGCTTCCTTGAGAACGGATGTATTTCAAGCAATTTTAGTGATGCTCGCTCTAGTAATGCTGCTGGTCTTAATGTTATTTCACCCCGAATTCAGCTTACAAGCCGCCATTACTTCAAGCCCTGACATTACCAGCCCCGGCTGGGTATTACTTGCTGTCGCTTTTTTACAAGTATGGAGCTACCCACTCCACGACCCCGTTATGATGGACAGAGGTTTCCTAGCCGATCGCGATACTACAAAAAAATCGTTTAACTATGCCGCGTTTATTTCTATTGTTTGCATTTTAATCTTTGCCATGTTGGGCGTTTTTGCAGGCTTATTAAAAACGGGCGATGAGGATATAATCGCCACTTTGACACGTCTCTTCGGCGAAACTTGTATGCTAATCTTCAATATGGCATTGATTATCTCCGCATTATCAACCTTAGACTCTACCTTCTCTAGTGCGTCAAAATTAGTTGCTGTCGATATGGGGATTGTAAAGCCCACACCCACTAATGGACGCTGGGTAATGCTAGCTTTTCTAGTCGGTGGAGGCCTGTTCTTATTACTAGACAGTACAGATCTTTATGCCGCTGTTGCGGTTAGTGGTACAGTTTCAATGTTCTTGGCGCCTGTTATTTTCTTCAACATTTGGGGCAATCGTCAGGTTGAAACGTGGGCTTTACTGGTGTCATTTACGGCTGCACTGCTAGGCGGGGCTTTATATTTACTCGAAAGTTCTTCTTATGTCGCCTGGATGGAACCCCTGTTTGGTTTCAGCCACAAATATTCTAAGTTACTCATTATCTGTATTGGTATTTTAGTCATCGGCTGCACCGCCTTTTTCATCGGACAGAAGCGTTCAAACCATTAAAGCGATTTAGTCGCTCTTAGTATAGAAAGCACATAAACAAAAAGAGTTGTTTATGAATTTAGGTCATTTTGAAAAACCGTTACTGTTATTTGGAGGGAGCTATTCCAATCTTGATACTCTAATCGCATTGAAACAGAAAGCGGAGCTACTGGGCATTGCGTCTGAGCATGTTATATGTGCCGGAGACATTGTCGCTTATTGTGGTCAACCACACGAAACCGTTGAGTATATTCGCGACTGGGGCATTTATGTATTGATGGGAAACTGTGAAGAATCTTTTGCTATTGACGCCGATGGCTGCGGTTTCGGAGAAGGCACTGGCTGTGACCTACTATCAGTAGAGTGGTTTCAATTTGCCAATAGACGCCTCTCTGAAGATCAGCGTGCTTGGTTTTTAAAGCTCCCTACTTCTCTTATTTTTATCCTTGGCGAGAGAAGAGTGCACGTTGTTCATGGCAGCCCTACCTCTATAAATCAATTTATATTTGCGTCTACCGATACGCAGAATTCAACAGTCAACTCACGTATTCTCAAGCAGATATTATTATCTCTGGCCATAGCGGCATTCCTTTTGTTAAAAAAATAGCCGACAATATCTGGCATAGTGCCGGCGCAATAGGCATGCCGGCAGCACTCAAACTTGGTATAGTATGTTATCCACTGAAAATGATTCGATATGTATTAAGATATTACCGCTCAATTACGACTACTTAAGCGCTAAAAATAAAATGATTGATGCAGGCTTAAATAACGCATATGCGAATGCTCTTGAGACTGGCTTATGGCCAAGCATGGATTTTTGGCCAAGAAGCGAACAACAAAAGCAAGGGCAAACGCTGACACCAGAAACATTTTACTTTTAACGATGATGAAACCCAATTTAACCCAAAACATTGGTCTACCGTTTACTATTTTAGTGGGACTGATGCTGGTACTGGTTCCTATAGAGCCGGTAATTGAAGTATTTGAGCTGCGCCCTTATTACTCTCTCGAGCAACTTAGTGTAGAAGTTTGGCGCTTACTATCTGGCCATTTTGCTCATGCAAGCTGGTTGCATCTTGCGATTAACTTACTCAATCTTATTTTGTTGCGCTTTGTTTTTCGTGAATGGGTCCCCGCTAAAACGCTTATCGTATTTATTATTTTTAGTGCGCTCTTCATTAGCATTGGCTTGTGGACAATAACCAACTTAACATCTTACGTTGGTTTCTCTGGTATTTTTCACGGTTTGTTAATATATTTACTTCTACTTCACTGGCAGAGCTCACGAGTCATCTTTAGCATCGCTGCTGTATGCGTCATCGGCAAGGTCATTTATGAACAACTCTACGGCGCAAGTTCTGCTCTCGCAGAATTTATCGGTGTTGGGGTTGCCATTGATTCTCATGCGTTAGGTACAGCCGCTGGCCTTATCTTTTATTTAACGCAGATTACTTTCAGCTTGGTCCAACCTCTAGGCAAATAAAGAAAAGAAGAAGGCTATTGCGAGGGCTACAGAAGATAAAAAACAATAGCGCAACCAAGACTAAAGTCTAACTATAAATAATCCTGAGGCACTATATAAACAGCATCCTAGACGAAAAAAGCGTCAGGAAAGGTGATGTTCATCGCATAAATGAAGCATGCTTGCGAAATAGTTGCCAAAGAGCTGTCAAAAATGACAAACTTAGGCCATATTGTAGATCATAAAGAAACACATTAAAGTAATAATTTATTTGATTTTCAACCACGACACAAAATATGATCTTGCAAATCACCGACAAGATCATACTAAAGTGGATTCGATATTTAACTGTATCGATGCCAGGTTGAGAGAGGCAGGTGAAAATGTTTTTTACATCACGAAAACAGCATTTGGCGAAAAGTGCTAGAGAGATTCACGTTGGTGAAGATTCTAAGCTGCCCCAATTACACAGACTTTGCTCTGATTTCGGGTTTGCCGTCCTCGGCCTTCAAGGCAAATCAGCAACGCCTAAAAAATATGTTTTATGCGAAGTTGGCTTAGTAAAAGACAATAGCGAATTTTCAGAAAAGGTTACTCCTGAGTTTGATACCCTAATAGAACTGGAGGCTCATAGCCAAAAACACGTTGTTGAAATTGTTCAAAAATATCTTTTTGGTAACGATGACACATTTGAAGATACACATATTTCCGTTGCTTAAAAACCTCATGATTTCTATCTAGAGCCTTTCGCACGGCAGATGATTTTACTTTTGGGTTATTTAGATTAACGCCTGTTCGAATTCATGTAAAATGTCTAAAGGCTCATGGTCCTCGCCTTCAAGATCATCGTTCCAGTTAATGCCTACCAACAATACATCCTCATGCATACCGGTTAACCAATCATCTAAAAACTCTTCTAAAGAAATAGCAACGACATGATAGCCCGCCCAATCATCTTTACGATGAATTTCAGCGTACTCGGGTTGAGACCAAAAAGGGATTACCGTTGTTTCAGCATACTTCTCTGAGCCACATTGGGCCCAACCTTCGTCATCTTGTAAACCCCATACACAACCTGTATTGGCCGCATCATTGAAGAATAGGTGATAGTTACTATTCATATCATCCGTTAAGGGCGTATGCTCCAAAGTGTCTGTATCGCTCAAGGTTTTACTCTCCGTTATCCAACATATGTACTCTACTCAATAACTATACTTATATAGCTTACATTTAAGAACTATTATTTTTCAGCGGAGTAAGGGTCGTCGGCCATAATGTAACTTTTCAAGTCTGACTTAAGCGGCTGAAGCGC
>JBLHWO010000290.1:0-4242 GCA_047629215.1 Cellvibrionaceae bacterium
GCCCTCTTTACTGATACGTCTGTCCTTCATTTTCAATAGTTGCGTCTTATGAAAAGTAGGCAATGACGATGTCTTGATATCAAAACGCAAGTGGATCGCCGATGAAACTTTATTAACATTTTGACCACCACTGCCTTGCGCACGGATGGCAGAAAGCTCAATTTCATCATCGTTAATAGAGATGTTCTGACTAATTTGAAGCAAAAATATTTACCTTATAAAACACGTGAAAAATATAAACCAAAGAATTCTAACGCTATTACTTGTTCTTTAGGTTCATTGTTATATTTAATTATCAAAAAACATCCGTATCTCAGCTACCAAAGTAGCAGGATCTTCTTCAATGACTAAATGTCCTGAATCAGGCACGGTTACAAGTTTAGCGCCTTTTATTTTACGTTGAAGTAAATAGGCTTGCTCACAAGGTATCCACTGATCCTCTTCACCCCATAATATTAAAACTGGAGCATTTACTTCATCAAATTTCTCTTGAAATTCATCGGTGAATTTTGAGTCTGCTTGTGCAATTTGTCTATAAAATGCTTGCTGACCTTGCTCGCCAACCCAGGGAGCTAATATCCCATTAATCGTATCTTTATCCAAATTTTGATGAGCCGCAGTTTTTATATATGCTTCGACAATCGCACAATGAATATAATCAGGGACACTGGCAAAAGCATCTTCATTTTTTTCAATGTGCTTGAAAAACGGCGACCCCCAAGGCGATAATGCAACAGGATCTATCACAACAATTTTTCTATATTCACGCTTGTCTAATAAATGGTTTCTTAATACTGTAGTCCCACCAAAATCGTGGCCAACTATGTAGGGGCGCTCTAATCCCCAATAATCCACTAAAGCGTCTAGTAGCTTATTTTGTATTCCTAGAGAAACGTCTGCTTTGCTTTTATCCGACTCTCCATACCCAAGAAGATCAAAGTAGTAGACTTTGTAATGACAGGATAAATCTCGAATTAGATGCCTTAAGTTAAATGACGACCAAGGCGTGCCATGCACCAAAATAACAGGCTCCCCCTCGCCTTTGACACCATATTTAACCTGACGCCCTTCAAATTCAAAGGTATGCGGTAGACTCAATCTATACTCCTTAAAAGTGACTCACGAGTACCTAGCAACGAAGGCTAAGGCTTTTGGTATTGCGACTGCCTACGCCTGTTAGTGATTAACTTTATATACATAAGTTCTTGCACATCATAGTTTCCGAATCGGGGCAAAGCTCACTGTATTGTTTAGTTCTCGAATAGTGTTAGCGCATTGTTACGACTACATATAGAGAACTTGAAGCGCTTAAAGTATTTGATAGCGGTATCAGTAAGAAGATAAAAACTTTTCATGCCCGAATTAGTCGCTTTTTTCTCGACTAGCTTAAAAACATGCTCAGCTGTTGTTAAGCCTCTATGGCTTTCGTTGAGATCATTTGATGGTAACCCATAAAACTCTAGTAAATTCTTGATCGTATCTAGGTCAGAATGTATTGCCTGTTCGTATGTCATATAATTAGATTTAAGAATAACGGGCCTTAATACCGCATTCAGCAGTTTATCTGCCGGAATATTTGTCAGAACGCATGATTAATTATTAGCCATCCTTGCTTCTTGTTATAGATATTACCACTCCATCAAATTGATTGACCATATAGGTGAGTAAGGTATATATAAAGATTGCAATACCAAACATTTCTAGAAACTCCTCGCATGTATAGAAAATGGAATAGAGTATATTATTGGTTCCGTATAAATGTGCCTGCTTACCGCCAAGCAATTCGAATCCAATTGCACCTAAAACAAAAATAGAACCTGAGATCAAAAACAAAATCATTGTTCTCTTTGGCAGTTGAAACAAGAATTTTGAGTATGCGATAATAAAAAATACTAAAACGACACCATAGGGAATGACCCAAGAATAGTATAAAAATCCTGAAGCCCCGAAGAATTTTCTTACGGGAAATACAAGACTCTCGTGGATTGATGCCATCTCATCAACAGATAAAAATAAAAAAATCAACGACAGCCCAAGCCACGAAATATAAGGCCAATTAAGCTTTTTACTTTCAAAGGCTATAGCTGCAAGCAAAATACTGGAAAAAACAAGTGCTACCGAAGAATATAGTGTTGGAATGTTTCTTTCAGAATTAAAATCAAACAAAATGATCAGCCCAGAAACGAGATCGAAGTAATACGTAGCAACTATCCCTAGAATATTTGCAAACAACAGAAAACACATTATATACAAGTTTTTTAAAAAAAATGCTTTTGGGCAGAGCTTAATATTCATAAGTTGACTCCGTTATTATTCTAAGCCCTCAAACACTCGAAGTGTTTACGCTATCGGCATGCTTTAACTTGTTATATAACTTGCAGATAAAAAGCACAAGGCCAAGAAAAGTCACCAATACTATATATGCTTGTAGGAATATAGCCAAAAACAGGTAAAGTACTCTGCAAGTTCTAATAGTATAAACTTTTATAAAACGTCTTTTTCATATAATACCCGGCTTACCGAGCAATTTTTTGATGGCCGCTTTTGTGTGTTTTTACACAAAAAGTGACAGCATCAGTCGCTCCGATGCACCCGCTAAAATCGCTTTTTTAAAAAATAGTCGGTCTAGATTTATATGGCTGCAGTGGAATCATATTTTGTGTTTTAAGAGTGGCTGTTCTACTTATTGCCTATCCTACCTATTGCCCTAGCTAATACCACTGACTCATTTTGACGTCGTAGAATTCAGCTCAACGCTTGGATGTAAAACCGCAGTAGTCTTGTGATCCCAAACACTCTCGCCCGTCACAAACAGACGACATTCACCAGGCACCATGGTGTGCCAAGCCTCATTGTGAGTGAGGGGTTGAGTGGCGATCATTGTCACAATATCGTGCTCTGTCGTCACTTCTGAGAAATCGATACTTAGGTCTTCATCTGATAAGTGAGCAACGCCAAAAGGTGCGCGTCGGGTGATCCAGCATAGCTTTGTAGAGCAAAAGGCAAATAATGCATTACCGTTGGTGAGTAATAGGTTAAACACACCACGTGTATTTATCGATTCACACAAACCGCTTAAATACTCCGCCCACACCTCAGGCTCTGGTGGTGCGTCAAAGCGCTCGGCTAGGGAATCCATTAGCCAGCAAAATATGCGCTCACTATCAGTCGTACCAATGGGGGAAAATCTTACGTTATCTAGGGTCGAGGCACAGGGGACTTGACCATTGTGCGCGTAACTCCAGGCTTGGCCCCAGAGTTCGCGCTGAAAGGGATGCGTGTTTTCAAGCCCCACATTACCCACATTAGCCTGTCGAATATGGCTTATCACCGTGTGACTCTTGATTGGGTACTCGCTTAAAAACTTCGAAAGGTTCGAGCGGCTACTTGGCTTATAGTCTTTAAACTCTCTAACGCCACTCTTCTCATAAAACACAATACCCCATCCATCGACGTGCGGACCAGTCTCACCACCGCGACGACTAAGGCCTGCAAAACTGAAGCAGATATCGGTAGGAACATTGGCACTCATTCCAAGTAATTCGCACATACTGTATTTCTCGCTGGATGATGTATTGGCTGGTGGGATCGTCTGGAGAACCCACTCAAAATAAAATTTAAATAGCCTATCTGAATTTATATGACCCTTTGGCGTCATATTTTGTGTTTAAGTGTGGGGGGCCCACTTATTTTCTGTGGTGTGTCGCATAACCTATCCTTCAAAAAAGAAAACATTGCGGCTGCGCCCAGCCCGAAGTGTAATTATTACTAAACTAGCCATACCTATAAATATTAATTATAAGCAGACTAAGCAAAACATGCCAAGTAATAAAAAGAGAAATAAGCGTTGCTTTAGAAAGATGATCGTAGTGACTTTCACTAGATGCGATAACTGTAAAATTTACCGCTTTATCACACGATTAAGGGCTGAGACCAAAATCGCACCAACTTCATCTTTTAAGTATATCGGCTGCATCCATATCATCACATTTTTCTAAGACTTCATACAAATTTTTTGAAGTAATAAGGGTCACCTGAATCTGTTCGCATATCAATGTAATCATTGCACTCGGTGTAAAATATAACGCCACAAACAACGGCGCATTTGTACGCTCAGCAACCCAACTATGAATTGGTCCACCTTGCTAAAAGTATTAATTGAATAGAGGCTTAAAAAAGAGCAAAGGGATCATTTACATTATGGGCTAGCTTGAAAGCATTACGAGTTAGTATTGGTCTAGC
>JBLHWO010000291.1:0-4238 GCA_047629215.1 Cellvibrionaceae bacterium
CCATAAGGGTAGCCGTCGCCGCCAATTTCACGCTGGCGCAATTCGAGTTGATGTAGTGATGCATCAATTTGTGCTTGGGGTAGGCCATCGGCAACCACTTTTCCGAGTACTGCAATCACTTCGTTTTCTAAGGCGAGGGTGTGCTGTGTTTCTGACCCGGCAATGCCGCATAAAAATAACATTTCGTATTGCGAGTCATCCATACCGCATAGGGGCGAGGGGGATGCACCGAGCTTAGTGGTTTCGAGTAAATGTTGTAGGGGTGATGCACTGTTATCAAATAATAGGCTCGATAATAAATGCACTTCTAAGTTAGCTTTTAAATCAATGCTAGGGCCGAGTAGCCAGCTCATCACAATATGGGTTTTATCCTTAATACCCTTAGTAATATCTTCGCCCGCTTCGACCTGGTATGGGTAAGCTTCTTCTACTCTTATTGGCGCGAAATAGCGTTTTTCGGGTTTGACAGAAATGGTTTTATCGAGTTGGGTAAAACGCTTAAGCGCACGCTCTTCAAGCTTAACATGGTGCTCTTCGGCAGCAATGTTACCAAAGGTCATAAAAATAGCGTTGCTGGGGTGGTAATGGGTTTGGTAAAACTGCTGTAACTGTTGGTAACTTAAGTCGGTAATGGCCTGTGGATCACCACCACTGTTGTGATGATAGGTGCTGGTAGGGTAGAGGTATTTACTCAGTGTTTGCCAGAGCTGAGAGGTAATGGAGCTCATGGCACCTTTCATTTCATTAAAGACCACACCTTTATACACCAAGGGGCTGTCTGCATTGCCCGCTTCGGCGAAATCCATGCGGTGGCCTTCTTGGGCAAAGTCGAGCGGGTCGAGGCGAGAAAAGAAAACCGCATCGAGATACACGTCTAATAAGTTGTCAAAGTCTTTACGGTTAAGGCTGGCAAATGGGTAGGCGGTCCAGTCGGAGCTGGTAAAGGCATTCATAAAGGTATTGAGTGAGCGCCGTATCATCATAAAGAAGGGGTCGCGCACGGGGTATTTTTCGCTACCGCAAAGGCTGGTATGTTCGAGTATGTGAGCCACACCTCTGGAATCTTCTGGTACGGTCCGCAATGCGACTAGAAAGACATTTTCGTCGTTATCGGCATCGATATGAATATGTTGGGCGCCAGTGGCCTTATGTCTATATTCACTCACGGTAATATTGAGGGCGCTTAGGGTTTTACTGCGGAGGTATTCAAAACTGGGATGAGTAGATATGTTCATAAGTTGCGGGTGTATACCTTGAATAATCGATAGGAATGATCGGTTTGTAACGTGCATACCGTTAAGTATAAAAGTGTAACTGATTTCGAGCGTTTCTGCTGCAGGTCGGGGACGTGTAGGGAATATTAATTACGCTTTAATTGCGAATTTTATTCGCTAGCGTTAGGCTTGGCACTATAACTACATTCTCAAAGGGCCTTTAAAAATAGTGATTTTTACCTGAGAGCGCCAAAAGTAGGCGCTCCGAAGCGAGGAAGCACCACACAGAGAATAGGAGTTTACACGGATTAAATGAAAGGTTCGAGTACGTAGCTAACGCGTAAAAAGTGCATTTTTAGAAGTACTCTTTAATATAAGGTCAAAAAACGCTCATGCAAGAGATCAACGCATTAAATATTGCTGCATTATTATGGTTCGTATTTTTATGGTTTGGCTATGCGCGCTTTGCGCACTTTATGGCTAAGCGTTCGGATAAAAGCGTATCTTCGGTAATGAATAAGTTACGTAAGCGCTGGATGGGGCAGTTGCTAAAGCGTGAAGTCAGAATTCCCGATGCGGCATTGATAGCCAATCTAGAGCGCAATGTTACGTTCTTAGCGTCGACGAGCATGTTGGTATTAGCAGGCTTATTAACCTCGTTAGCTGCGACAGAGAAAATTCAATCGGTATTGGTTGATGTACCATTTTATGTGTCGAGTTCGTCTTTGTTAATGCATTTTAAACAGTTTGTATTGATTGTTATTTATGCCTACGCTTTTTTTACCTTCAGTTGGTCTATGCGACAATATGGTTTTGCGACTGTAGTGATTGGCGCGGCACCGATGTTAGAAGATGAAATAGATGACGAAGAGAGGGAATGCTTTGTTCGTGTTAGTGCCAAGGTCATTGATTTAGCGGCGCATACCTATAATTATGGTTTGCGAGCGTTTTATTTTTCACTTTCGGTATTAGCGTGGTTTGTGAATGATTGGTTGTTTGTTTTTTCCAGCACCCTGGTAGTGATTGTATTGTATATGAGGGAGTTTCATTCTCGGCCTTTGCGAGAATTGAGAACATTATAGGCTTGAGTAGCCGGGTGGGCAAAGCCCACCCTACTTTATCGTCCCTTAGGGTGGGCTGTACCCACCACTTTTTTAGTTTTATTCTTTAAATCTGATATAAAAACGGCCCGTAATTATTTAAAATTAACTGCCATTTTTCTATGCGATTTAATTTTTTTATTTGGTATTCACGTTGGCTAGCGCTGCTGCGGGTGTGTTGGCCTTCTAGGTAGTTGAGGGCGATGGGGTGCCTACCATAGAAGAATTTCGCGCCTTTTTTTGCACAGTGTTTGCGCCAGCGTTTAGGCATATTAGTGGTAATGCCGGTATATAAGCGTCCATCGCTGGTTAACAGCATATATACCTTCCAGTTTTCCTTTTGAGCAATTTTTTCTTCTTTGTTACTTATCTTTTTATTGATAGAGCTCACGTTTTAAGGTGATTTTTCAGGGTTTCTTTGGCTTGATTGATTTGAGCCGCTAAGTAATCACTGCCACCTCGGTCGGGATGCATTTTTTGCATCAGTTCTTTATGGCGTTTAGATACCTGTGCAACGCTCTCTAGTGACTTTAAACCCATGATTTCTTGCGCTTCTTTTACTGACATTTTTCCAGAAAAAGAGCTTGCCGGCGACGCTTGTTCAGAATTTGGTTTGCCTTGTTTTTTTGCCTGCCAGTATTTAAGAAAAGGCATAAGGCGCATACCCGTATAAAACAATTTTTGGGCGAGTGGCAGTAATGCGGCTAAACCAGCGGCAACCCAGTGAAGTCTACCGGTCATTACCAGTAATAATAAAATGGCAGCGGCAAAGTATAAGCCGTATTTAATGATAAATTGTTTGCGTTTAGCGGGAGGTAGTTGGCGAATGTACTTTATTGAATACAGTAAGCCAATGATGGCGATAATTAGGAGAAGCGAATTAATCATAGTTTATAAAAAATCAAATTGAATCATTAAGGGTTTTAGATAGTGCTGTTCTTGAAGTAAATTCCGATAGGTTAATGGGTGTTCTTCTAGCCAGTTGTCAGGAAATTTTAACGTGATTGTTTGTGCATTGACGTCAATACTAGGCAGTTCAATACCATCTTCACGGCGGCGATTTAAAATAACCGCAATACGCAAGCAGGCAAAAAATACCGATAATGATTCTTGAGTTTCAGAGGCTAAAATCGCTAAACGAGCCGAATTAATTTTACGACGATGAGCGCCCACAAATAAAGATAATAATTCTTGCTCAAAGCGACTAAAGCCTGCCATGTCACTATTTTTAATTAAGTAAGCACCGTGTTGCTGGTGTCCTGAATGAGAAATACTAATGCCTAGTTCGTGTAACAGAGCTGCCCAATGTAGAATTTTTCTAACATTAACGCCATTCACTAAAGGGTTGGGTAAGGCTTGGATAAGGTGTGTGAGGGTACTATCAACACGTTCCGCTTGTTCTTTATCAATCGCATATTGATCAATTAATTTATTAATGGTTTGGTCGCGCATATCTTGAGCCGAAAAACGCCCCAGAGTATCGTAAACCAAACCTTCTTTAAGAGTTGCATTGACAACATAAATTTCGTCGAGCTGTAACTGATCAAAAATTGCCCATAAAATAATAATACCTGCGGGCAGTACACTTAAACGTTGAGAAGAAACACCATCGCTTGATGATAGTTTACCGGTTTTTTTTAGCTGTTCTACTAAAGCTTTAATGCCTTCGCTGGTAATGACGCCAGCCACAACACCCGCTGGCATTAGCTCTGCTATTGCGCGCATAGTACCAGAGCTACCAACACAAATATCCCAGCCTTGCTGTCGATAGCGCCGTATAATCAGCTCGAGCTCTAGGCAAGTAGCATAGTACGTTTCGCGAATCATCTTGTCAGTGATTGCTTCAACAGGGTTACCCTCATTGTCATTCTCAACGCCATTTAAAAAATTATCGCTAAACGTAACACAGCCAATACTGAGGCTT
>JBLHWO010000292.1:0-4203 GCA_047629215.1 Cellvibrionaceae bacterium
GTAGCATACAGAACGATTTTGCTAAAGGGTTTTCCAGGCCGCTAACAATAAGCGATAAGTCATTTCTGTGTCATCAGCCAAGGTATCGGATCTCAACCACCGACATTTTTTAACGCACTTAGGCGAATGCCGCCCACTGTGCCGCCATATAGCGGTACTAAATGCATATTCATGCGCGCTTGCTGATCCACTTGAAAACCACCGGAACGTTCCATATTGAGAAACCGGGTCAATAAATTTGTGTCGACGTTAAGCGGTACCACACGTCCCATCATGGCCCCCACTTTTGGATCAAAGAATGGCGCGACCACATGATCAAGGTAACAAACATTACCCGCTATAAAAAATGTATGGTCCGCCTCGTGATTGCAACAATAAATTTCTATAACGGGGTTGGTTTGCGCTAATGTATGCGGAGTATCGTTGGGAGGCTCTCGCAAGTAGTCGAATAGACGAGTCTGCGAAGGATCGAATAAGCCAGCCTGGGGTGGTGCTCGTTCCGGCGGCAGAGTGCGGAGTGCCGTATCGGTATAAGCTCAAAACCCCTTACCGCAACGGTACCACTCATGTCATCTTCGAGCCGCCGGACTTTATGTACAGGATGTACGGTATGCTGAAAGCGTAGGGAGCGCTAGAGCGCCCATCGCGAATCTGGCAGCTTTGGTGCCTAAGCCACGAGTCAATTTGACACGGTTTCATGGTGTCTTTGCGCCAAATAGCAAGCACCGTGTTCAAGTGACACCGGCTAAGCGCGGCAAGCAAGCAGACGCCGAGGCAATACGGAGGGTTAGATAGGAGTCCCTAGGAGCGCCTTCACACACTAACCTAGACCTGTTTTTGCTCCATGCAACGTACCTTGTATCTCTCCGTCCTGTAGGCAAAACCGGCATTCATTCCATCCATGGACATAATGCAAGGCCTCAAGCGGTTATTCAACTGGCCGTTCCTGCGCATCATTGCACCCACGGCAATGATTTATATGAGGGTAAATTGGTGCTTTATACTTACTATCTCCTGAATCTCCGATGTTGTTGATATGCTCTAATAAGCGCTAAAACCAAAATCATTATTTTCGGCAATGCCATGATCATTTTCATATCGGTCGGCAACTAGCAGTGCTTGCTCAATGTCTTCAGGACTATAGCTCGCGATGCCTTCTGAAGGGATGAGTATTTTGTTAGCCGCCACTTTACCCAATAAAAATACTTCATTTTCACCGTGAGAATCAGGTGATTCAATAACGCTGCCATTCTCTATGTAGGCGACCACGACTACGCCTTCTCGGCCAGAAAATTCTAGGGCTTTTAAGGGGTCTGTCGTAAACGAAATAAGTGCAGAATTATCTTGGTTGCCTTGATTGTTATGGGAATAGGGATCAGTGTCAGTACCCCTGCCTTTTATTTCTGCGCTGACAAGTTGCTCATTTTCATTCCTAATAAGAGTAGTTGCAGCCGTATTGGCTTTCACACCACGGTACACAGATACTATCTCATACGCCCCCTTGCCTGGATAAGCTTTCGTTAATTGGGGGTTGCCTTTTATGGGCACGTCTCCAATTTTGGGCTTAACCGATTTTTGCAGGCCAATATCAACCGCTTTTTTAAGCATTATTGCCTTATGTTGAGTAGGTGTGCGTAAATGTTCTTTTGTCTTAAAAGCTTTGGTAAGTTGTTCGGTCTGATGAAACCCGTTAGCAAATTTAAGTAATGCATCTCTAATTCCTCCAGTGCTAAAGGGGTTTACTGTTTTGCGAAAATCTTTGGCGCCATCCTGGTAGGCATTGAGAGGTAAGTTGTTGAGCTTCGGTCTAGCATGAAAAATCTTTTGGCCGATATTACTCATTCTTGATTGCAATGATTTTTTGGCCTTTACTTGCCGTTCGCTTTGTTGTTGCTGTACGTAATTGTTAGGTTGAGTTATCGAGTTTGGGGGACTAATTTCAGGGGGCGCCATAAAACCTAATTCTCTTTGTTAAATTCTGGAGTGATAATTTATTCCAGGGCTAGCTTATTAGTAACTTTGTAGTTTTATGGGCCATAAAGTTCAAAGTTAAGGTTCTGGCGCAAAGATTTTCAAAGGTCGAAACGTGCTTATCTCCCAGACACAATTATCCTGCTATAGCCATAAATTGTTCATGAGCAGGAAGAAGGTTATCGATGAGTTGGCCCTTGCGAATCATATGAGCCACTTCTATGCCTGTGAGCGCAGCACTTGCTGAATGAAACGATTTAAAGCCGAGCATAGGTTGAGTGATTTTTCTTATACATTGATGGTCTTGCTCGACGAAGGTATTCAAATATTTAATCTGAAGCAAATCGATGAAATACCAAAAAATGCGAGGGAAAATTGGCCGCAATGGAGCAAGAGCTAACAGGTATAAGCGCAGATATAGACACACTAGCCACAGATAAAGATCGTGTGGCGGATACCGCTAAGACCCAAAATGAAGTCAATGCATCGTTAAAAACAGTAAATGCCACCTTATCGGAAGACGTTGCTAAGTTAAAGAAGGCTTTGTCTAATACTGAATCTCAATTATCAACTCAACAATCTACAGCGGGTCAATATAAGCACCCGGTGGATGAAAAAATCGAACGCTCACTAACGATAATACTCGTTTAGACGCTACGAAAAGCCAGCTAGAGATAAAGGTAAGTGATTTGGATAGGGCCCCAAAAGCAAGTACAACTGACTCTCAATATAAATCTGCGGAGGTTCAAAGTCAGCCGATTTCAGAAGAGGATAAGCCTGTGGTGGTTGAAAAGCCTATCGTTCTAGTCGAGGATAAATAGCCAATATCATCCTAATGACCTTAATATACGAATAAATGCTCATAAAATTGTATATTTAGGGTAATAACACTATGAGTGATCTACAGCACCTTCCCAGAAGAGTAATATTGCTCTCTGACTTGTCTAAGTTCGATTATCTTGAAAAAGCGATTGTCGAATCTTTGGAGCAGGCCTTGTACCGTTTAGAGGTTGTACTCGGAGGACATGTATATCATGTGAATGAAAAACCGGGAAAGACGTTAACGAGACGTAGTATCGTTGAGATTCAGTCGTTACTGACACCTTACAAAATTCACCAAATGTATTTGCGTCACCTGAGTTCTTACGACGAAATGATAGGGCATGATATCAATACTGGTAGCAATGAACTTTTAGTGCCATTAGGTAATTTTTTTGCTGAAGTCGAAGCGGGAAAAGACAAGTCTACTCAACACTAATAATGTGTTTAGTTCTCTAGCTTTTGCGGTGGCGGTTACTGTGGATCTTACTTAAGGACTATCTGGAATATAATAATCTAAGAGTTAGTAAATTAAATGATGTTGTTCGATCCTAATATTCTCTTCTTCTTATTTTTTATTGCACTGTTAACGGGTTTTGTTAAAACGGGTTTGCCAGCCTTGGGTGGTTTTATTTCGGTATTGATGGTGATCGTTTTTCCACCAAAAGATGCTTTAGGTATTACCTTATTCTATCTTCTAGCCGGCGATCTTATGGCCGTGAGTTTTTACTGGCGGCAAGCCGATATGATTGAATTACGTCGTTTATTACCCATGATATTTATTGGGGTAGGGAGCGGCATACTTGTTTTGAAATTTGTGAATAATGATGTTTTAGGCTTAATTATCGGCATAATGATCGTGTTTTTTGTTTCCTTAGAGCCTTTTAGAGCGAGGGTTACGGAGTGGGCTATGCGCCGGATTTTTTGGGTGCGAAATTTATCAGGTTGGTTAGCGGGTCTGACCACAACCGTTGGGAATGCTGCGGGTCCAGTACTTACACTCTATTTTTTGCTATTAAAATTAGATAAGCACAGTTTCACAGGAACGGCGGCCTTATTTTTTTTGACTGTTAATGTTACAAAATTACCCCTCTATGGTGCAATTGGCATCTTTAAGGACTATTATTTATGGAGTGTTCTTGTGACCATACCTTTTGTATTTGTTGGAGGCTTCTTTGGGAGGCGTTTCCTGGATTGGATACCACAACAGCGATTCACTCAGGCCATTCTGTTTTTTACAGGTTTAGCGGGCGTGATATTAATTATTAGATATTTTTTATAGAAGTAGAGTTTAAATATGAAAAAGAATAGTATTTTATTGGTATGGGCACTTTTAATTTTTAGTGCTTTCGCCTCGGCAGAAAATACATTAAAACTTGACCTTGTTACACAGAAAGGCAAGGGCTCGGTACT
>JBLHWO010000293.1:0-4140 GCA_047629215.1 Cellvibrionaceae bacterium
TAACAAGTGTATTTTGGCCGACATTTTTGCCAACGCTTGAAAAGCAGCGTTAACTAAAATGCGCCAAATACAGGCGTTAGAAGTACAAATTCTTTAGTAAAATTGGCAAAATTAGGTTCAGAAAAAAACCGGTTATTGTTCGTGTTCATTCAGACGATAAAGCAAAGTATGTGGCGGAAATCTGCAAAGAAAAGTAGAGGGTCAAGTCTTGAATCTTGAATGAAGCGCTTAATTAAGTTAAAGTCGAAAAAATGTCTAGACCACTACGAATTGAATTCCCTGGCGCGTTGTATCATTTGACTTCGCGAGGTGATGGACGTGATGATATATATTTGCCCGATGAGGATAGGGCGTTGTTCTTGACACTCTTGGGGCAAGTTTGTGAGGAAATCATAGGAGTCAAAGCCCTTTTGCATAACAACCGATTAAAAAACCGATTCATAAAAGACCTTTGACTCCTTATAACTAAGAGTTATTCAAGTGCGTAGGTCTGATAAGCCTTAGCGCCATCAGGCATGACCAAAGCACCCTTCATGCGGTGAAAGGCTACCAGCCATATCTTAGAATTTTTAAAAATAGAAGGTTTAAACTTTATTTGGAATTAGAATGAATTTAATGTCTGTATCAAGATCGCAATAAAGGAAAAACGTGACCCTGTTATTCGTGAGTCCATTGGAAACGTTGCTTCAAATCATTACAGAATTTAATGTTCACAGTTTTTTGTACTACAATTGCCTAACAACAATGCCTGGTGCAATACCGGCAGTGCGTGCAAAAGCGTTGATCGCATTTTTATTAAAGTTTTGATTGGCGATAAACTTTGAAAATAACTTTGCTGGGATTAATTCCTGTTGTGCAAAAGTGTTTGCTTCATTCTCTTTTCCCTGGTCTAGCCCGTTAGTGCCTTCTAAAAAGAGTTCTTTCTTGCCGTGCAGTAAAATATGTCCAGCTTCGTGGAAGAAGGTAAACCAAAGATGATCATCTGTTTTATATCGAAGACTAAGTTGTATTATTGCTTTGTCTTTATTCAGCCAGCGTGTAGCACCACTAACACCAGTTTTAGGCAGCGCAGGAACAAATACAACGGCGACGCCAGCCATAGAACAAAGTTCTTGCATGACAGGCACTAAGTGAGCAAGGTCTTCTGTGGTTAGGTCTCGGATCTCATATAGGACATCTCTAAATTTGGCTTTATTGTATGGCTGGCAGGCAATACTTGAAGCTGTCATCTCCCCTTGCCTTAACCAAGCTGAAACAGCTTCTGGAAATACCTCATGTGATTGATTTTGACGATAAGCAACATTGAGGTTTGGCCACATCTCATCCCATTGATCGATATTAGCAATGCCAAAAAAGCGAAGCACTTCGATGAGTTGGGCTTTCCTATCTTTTGTCTTACCGAGCCAATTCAATTTAGCCATAGCGCTAATAGGAATACGATTGAGCCAGTCTAGATCTCGTTCTAACTGACCTTCTTCTGCGACACGTGCCAGAATCTCTTGATAGTGAGACTCAAGATTTAGCCAGTATTTAACAGGCATACCTAATGCTCGCTCAAACTTTATCGCTGTTTCAGGTGTAATAGCTGATTTAGCTTTCAGTATCGAGATGATATGTTTTGGGGTAATCCCTGTGCGTCTCGCAAGCTCTTGCTGAGTCATGCCTCTAAGTTCTAATTCAACACTGAGAATTTCACCCGGAGAGACCGCGTAATCGGGCTGGAACTCATTTTGACTATTTACCAAGGGTATCCTCCACTCCTTTAATTGCTATTGCTGTAACTTGAAACCAATTCAGGCCGCTCTCCGGCCTCATTGGTACTGGATCGTTTATTGGCTTAAACAGCAGTCTGTAGGGGTGATCCAAATCTACTGACAACACCCCTTTCTTATTACCTTTGAGTTCGTGGCAACGATTTGGAGGACTGTAAGGTGGTGCAAAAACACCTAAATTTGGCGCAGCTCTTAATTGTGTCATGATGATTTTGAGGAGTGCTGTACGCCTAGGGCCATGGACTTTTGACATGATTTTAGATTCACTTAGCTGCTTCTGGAGCTTCTTACTTGAGAAAATAATATCCATATAAAAACATTAACCTATAAGGTTAACTACTCTATTTTTTATTTACTGGTTAAGCAAGAAGAAGGGTATTGGTAACAAAAGTGGGGGAGAGAATAAAAATTTGACCAGGTTTAGCCGCAATTAAAGGGGTAGGAGGTACATGGGAATAATTTGCAATAGTGGCATCACTCAATTAACCCTGTTTAGGCCTTCCTCATGCGATGTAACCAACTGATTTACCTAAGGTCGCCTCAATCCGTTCTTTAAAAAGATTGTTTCCGAGCGGTACAGAAAATGCCACTGCTTTTCGCACATCAATTGTGACAAAACTACGAAGGGTTCTCATATCGAAATTACGGAGGTGGTTGTTGTTCATAAAGTTCAGCTACACCTATTTGTCAGTTGATTTTAAACTTAAAGTGGGTATCAATATTTGTGAAAACAGTGATCAATAAAATTCGTTTTACTTATATGCCCTGATTCGTCTATAGTCAATATTCGTTAAGTAATCCTTTAACTAATCACAGAAATTGATAGGAGTTATTATGACTACATTCTCTAAAAAATGCACTCCAACCATTGGCCTAAACTTCGATGACATTCAACACGGTGTTTTCCAATCGCTGCAACAATGGTTTCGAGTTCAGCAACTTAAAATTGAAGTATCAAAAGAGCGTGCCCAATTGTTACTGTTATCGGAGGATAGATTACGTGATTTAGGTATCTCTCGAGCATCAGCTAGTGCCGAGGCGCTTAGAAGCGATTTACCAGCCGAAAGATTACAGGAAATTAAAAATAGAAGATGTTGATTAACACTCGACGTCACCAATGATTACCGAGTTGGTGACGTTGAGTTGTTTATAGGTAAGGCAATTTTAAATTATGAAACTTTAATTAAAAGAATTGGCTTTTAACGGATAGACTCATTCTTTTTATTTGCCGTTTTCCAATGATTCGCTACCGACCTCCAGCACCACCAAAATCTCCCTACATTACGATTGAAGGCATGCGGGTTCTCGAAGCTGAGCAAAAGGCATTGTGGCCGAGACGACGCGAAGTGGTTGTTCATCTTTCGGCAGCAGCAGCAGAAGGTGACCGCTCAGAAAACGCAGAGTACATTTATCGCAAAAAAGAATTGCGCGAGCTCGATCGTCGCATTCGTTACTTACAGAAACGTCTGCCCGAATTAATAGCCGTGAGCGAAAAGCCCAGAACCTCTGAACGTGTGTTTTTTGGTGCAACTATCGAGCTGGAAAATGAAGACGATGACATCTCGATCTATAGAATCGTTGGCCCTGACGAACTAGATCATGGCGAGCATTACATTAGTATCGATTCACCGTTAGCGAAGGCATTGATGAAAAAAATGCTGGGCGATGAGGTGACTGTGGAAGTACCGAGTGGCAGAAGAACTTATATTATTAATCAAATAAGCTACTAGTGTAGGCCGGAAAAGCTTATTGCATCCACGACAACTGCTCCTGCGTTGTTCTAATACAGTCCATTCATGGACATCTACTCTCGCACCTTATCGGTACGCCGCATCGCTACATCCATTTAGGCAAAGCGTAGCGCCTTCCGCCAATCTTTCAGTTATTGTCTTATCCTCGGCTCGGTGGTATTGGCGAGTTAGTCACGTCTGATGGCGCTTGTGGCTTATCAGGCCTACACGGTAGGTTACTTTTTTGATAGCAAGAGTGGGGTGGGTTAGTGATAGTGTAACTCACAATTTCAGAACCAATTCACAGTATGTGCGTCGGGTTACGAGATAAAGCCGCTAACCCAGGCTACCTTATTACCCGTTAACTTAACGGTACTTTCTTTAACACTATAGGCTATTTTTCGACAGCAACTTTAAATCTACCGCTGGATCGGCAACTTGAGTTGGTGTTGGGTGGAAACCTGCGCCAATCATTTTACGTCCTTGGGCATAAGAAATGGTGTCGTTCATAGCATCAACCGCGAGTAACTTATCCTCGGCATAGTACCAAACTGATTGGCCACCCGGTTTTGATCCTGGTCGAACCACAGTTTGGGTGTAACCTGTATTCAGACCAGCAATTTGTAATTTGCAATCGT
>JBLHWO010000294.1:0-4113 GCA_047629215.1 Cellvibrionaceae bacterium
TTGTAGTAGATCTTGGTCACTAATATCGGGTGATTGGGATAGCGTGACTTTGCCAGTTTTAATGCCTAGCCAGGGGAAAACAGAGAGCGATAAATCACCCTCAATCGTCAGAGCCTGACCGGTGCGCGCCTTAACTTGCTGAATAAGACTTTCCTTAAACGTACTGGTGTTGATCAGAGAGGGTAGTAATGCAATTGCAGCTACGATAATAACAATCAGAGCGGCAGCAACACTACCTGCTGTCTTTAGGGTGGAGCTTAAGGTTTTATTCATTATAAAAGTGGGTCGTTAAGTTAATTGGGGCTGTATGCTTAGCTCTAAAGAATGAATAGATTGATTAATAGTCACTTGTTGAGAGCAGGCCGTTTTAGCTGACAAGTTAATAGACAAGGTATTTCAGCTGGAGTTCGCACTATTCTTAAGCGTTAAAAGTAACAGGCTCCTAGCAGCAGAGAAGGCTAACACGTATAATTCATCGTTTGCTGTGCCAAGGAACCTCTGATCAAGCCATGGATTGTTTTTTGAAGGCTAAAATAATCGTATTGTTCGTTGATAATTTCGCCAATAGCTCGCTATTACCTTCAATTATCGCCTCAAATACAACTATTTTATCTCATCAAAAATTCCTCCAGGCTTAATCAGAGGTTCCTTAGGCGCCTTAAGTTTGCTTCTAAAAGATCTGTTCAGTATTATTTTTCAGGCAATATATCGATTCGGTTATAACGGAGAACACCATGTCCAATACGCGCGCAGCAACAGTGAGCCGCGATACCCTAGAAACTAAGATCAAGGTAAGCCTTGATTTAGATGGTTCGGGTAAAGCGAGCTTTAATACTGGTGTGCCCTTTCTAGAGCATATGATGGATCAGATCGCCCGCCATGGTTTGATTGATCTCGATATTGTCTGTGATGGGGATAACCATATTGATGACCATCATAGTGTTGAAGATATTGGCATTACCTTAGGTCAAGCGGTTGCCAAAGCCATTGGCGATAAAAAAGGTATACGTCGTTACGGCCATGCCTATGTCCCCTTGGATGAAGCCCTATCTAGAGTTGTCATCGACTTTTCTGGCCGTCCCGCTTTATTTATGAATATCGATTTTACTCAAAAGCGAGTGGGTCAGTTTGATACCGAATTATTTTGGGAGTTTTTTCAGGGTTTTGTTAATCATGCTCAGGTGAGCTTACATATCGACTGCCTTAAAGGCCATAATGCTCACCACCAGATCGAAACGGTGTTTAAAGCGTTTGGTCGGGCCGTGCGCATGGCGCTAGAATTAGACCCAAGAATGGAAGGGGTAATGCCCTCTACTAAAGGTTCTTTATAAGGCTCTTTTGACAATGACCTTTTTATAAGTCCTTTTATATAAGTAAGCACTCATTCCGAGCGATCGTTCAGGATGAGAGTTCTTTTTATTTTACTTTTATTTCTCGTGTGAGTATTGAGCAATGAGCGCCAGTTCAGTCGCAATTATTGATTATGGTATGGGTAACTTACACTCGGTTTCGAGTGCTTTGGCCTATGTATCGCCTGACAGCCATATTGAAGTGACTGCCGATAAAAATCATATTATCAATGCCGATAAGGTTATTTTCCCCGGTGTCGGTGCCATCCGAGACTGCATGCAAGAGATTCATCGACTTGGCTTCGATACGCTAGTTCCAGAGATTATTGCGTCGGGTAAACCGGTGCTGGGTATTTGTGTTGGTATGCAGGTTTTATTGGAATCTAGCGAAGAAAATAACGGCGTTGATGGCATAGGTGTGTTGCCAGGCCACGTTCGTTTTTTTGGTGAGGCTGCGCTTAAGGACGCTTTAGTTGATTCTGACGGTGCGAAATTAAAAGTCCCGCATATGGGTTGGAATAATGTTGAGCAGTTAATAGCTCACCCCTTGTGGCACAACATCGATAATCATGCACGTTTTTATTTTTTGCATAGCTACTATGTTGAAGCTGAGGAGTCCGCTCAGGTGATGGGGCGCTGTACTTACGGTAAAGCCTTCGCTGCTGCGATGGGGCATAATAATTTATTTGCTACACAGTTTCATCCCGAAAAAAGTCATACCGCGGGTTTACAGCTGCTGAAGAATTTTGTGAATTGGAATGGCGAGCCCTAATTTACTTTAGTCTCTTAGTTTCTTTTAGCCTCTTAATTTCAGTATAGTATCTCAATTAAAAAAATATTTACGAGTTAAAATTTCTTATGTTAATTATCCCCGCAATCGATTTAAAAGATGGCCAGTGCGTACGTCTACGCCAAGGCTTAATGGAAGACTCTACTGTTTTTGGTGACAACCCTGTCGATTTTGCTAAACAATGGGTCAATCAAGGTTGTCGTCGCTTACATTTAGTCGACTTAAATGGCGCCTTCGCTGGCGAGCCAGTTAATGGTGATGTAGTAACAGACATAGCCAAAGCCTTTCCAAAGTTGCCTATACAAATTGGTGGCGGTATTCGCAGCGGTGAAACTATTGAATGCTATCTGCAAGCGGGTGTTGAATATGTCATTATTGGCACTAAAGCAGTGAAAGAGCCGGAATTTGTTGGAGAGATGTGTAAACAATTTCCCGGGCATATTATTGTCGGTTTAGATGCAAAAGACGGTTTAGTGGCTACCGACGGTTGGGCTGAAGTGTCCGAATCAAAAGCGACAGACTTGGCTAAAAGATTTGAAAGCGATGGTGTTGCTGCCATTGTTTATACCGATATCGCGCGCGATGGCATGATGCAAGGTGTGAATGTTGAAGCCACAGTTACCATGGCGCAGGCATCTCGTATTCCCGTTATCGCTTCTGGTGGTATCACCGACATGGATGATATCAAGGCACTAAAAGGCCAATCTCATCACGGTATTATGGGCGCTATTACTGGCCGTGCTATCTATGAAGGCACCTTAAACGTGAAAGAAGCACAAGAGTTTTGCGACCGTAAATAAGGCGTCTTAGTGATGAGCTATTTGTAACTGAATGGCCGCTATTGGCGTATATGTATTTAAGACAAATAATATGATTGCGGGCTCACAATGGCTGTCTCCACTTTCGCCAAAATTACTCTAAAATTTTCTAAACTCGGAACGATAGTATTTTCATTGTTTAGTCTTCAGGGCTGTGCTTTGCAGTTTCTTGATTGGGCAACCCCCAATACGGGTTATCAAGTGGAAAAAAATATTGCCTACGGAACGCATAACCGACAACGGATAGATGTTTATAAACCGACTACCCCCAGCGCACAAAATATTACAATCTTGTTTTTTTATGGTGGTTCATGGGAGGAGGGCAGTAAAGATAAATATCGCTTTGTTGCTCAGGCTTTGGCAGAAAAAGGCCACCAAGTTGTAGTGGCCGACTATCGTGTTTATCCCGAGGTATTATTTCCTGGCTTTATGAGTGACGCTGCTCAGGCATTGGCTTGGGCAGCGGATCATCTCGATCAGCCAATCGTTCTGATGGGGCATTCTGCGGGTGCTCACATTGCCGCTATGCTCGCTCTCGATAGCCTGTATACAAGCGAGTTTAACGTTGATGCTAAGCGTGTCATTGGTTTGATTGGTCTTTCCGGCCCCTATGATTTCTTGCCTCTGAAACGTGAACGTTTAAAAACTATTTTTAACGCAGCCGATGATATCCAAAATACCCAGCCTATTAACTTTGTGACATCCTCAGCGCCACCCGCATTATTAGTACATGGGCTAGCCGATACAGCCGTGTTACCTTTTAATACAAAAAATCTAGCGAAAAAATTATCGGATAACGGTGTCAACGTCACCATGAAATTGTACCCCGATAAAACGCATGGCGTAACCGTTGGCGCGTTATCAGTCCCCTTCAGAAAACAGCTGCCTATCTTAGAAGATATTCAGGCTTTCCTGGCCACCTTATAATATCTAGTATCTTTATAGTTCAAAAATAGAGGTAACGCTTGCGAGTTAAACCGAAGTCGTCTATTCCTGTGTCTGTATATTTGTTATAAAGTCGTTTAAAAAAGCGAACAGCTAGTGGATGAAATATGAAAATTAACGGCGCTTGCCACTGTGGCAACATTCAATACGAAGCGGATATCGACGAGAATAAAGTTATCTTATGTCACTGTAGCGACTGCCAGCAAATGAG
>JBLHWO010000295.1:0-4102 GCA_047629215.1 Cellvibrionaceae bacterium
TAACCCAGTTTTGAGCTTGTCAATGTATAGAGCACTGAAAAAACTTGAAAAGCCACCACGCTGAGCTGCCATATGATGCTCTAAGGTGAGAGTTTTATTTTCTTTTGAATCTTTCCATAGATTGTCATTCGCGAACTCAGCCATTTTTTGGCAAACAATATTTTCAAATGCAGCTTTATCAATGGACTGGCTGGCATCTGCAATAAATAGCCTAACAAAGCCTTCATTTTCTTTAACAGGTTCTTGTGAGTTTTGATCAACATCCTGCCGAATTTTATTGATGAGTTTAACTACTCGGCGCGGGCATCTGTAATTGTATATTTTCTTCGGGGTCAGCCAATCATCAGGTAATGGAGTCAGCCCTAGATCTTCCTTTCCATCCATGTAGATTCGCTGCATGATGTCGCCAAAAAGCCCAAGTGAAAATTGAGCTTTATGTATTCGCTGAACTGTAAAAAGCGCTTCGATTAATTCCTTTTTTGTGTCTTGGCTTTCATCTACAAGCAAGACTGGAAATTTACGTGTCAAAATTGTTTGCAGAAGAGGACGACTTAAGAGTAACTCTGCTGTTAATGCTATTACCTCAGCATGATTAAGCGAGTCTCTGCCCGAGTTCTCCCCATTGGGGTTGTAGGTAAATTTTCGTACTGTACTTAGTGACTCAAGCCGTTTGCGTTTAGACGCTATTTGTCTAGGCCTATCCTCAGCCGCCTTTGAACCTGCTCGCCCTTTGCTTTGCGCTAGTTCAAGTTCATCAATATCTTTTTGAAGGCGTACTCTAAGCAAACTTTTAATGTCGGTTGTATGTGACCTAATAAGCTCCCAAGCGAAGCTATGAATGGTTGATACACTAAATGCTGGATCGAATTCTAGTCGCCGTTTAATTTCATCACAGGCTGCATTGGTATAAGTGATAATTGCCACTTGTTGTGCATTGGTTCGTAAGCGATGAATATTATTTTCACGAAACCGTTTTAGTACTTCGACCAATGAGCGAGTTTTACCTGACCCTGCGCCTGCAAAAAGAAAAAAGCTTTTAGGCTTGTCGAGGTCGAGACAGCTATAGATTTCATCATCAACAGCTTTTGTGTCGATTTCATCTGTCATAACTTTTTCACCTGCATAACTAACGACGGAGTTACCAATGATGCGTCATTGATTAACATAGTCTTAAGCCAATCAAGGCCTTCTTTAATATATGCGGGAGGTTCAAGTAAATTTGGCTCGGTGGTGTAAAGTAATTCAAGAGCCATTTCAGCCTTCTTAGCATTTTTGTCGAGCGCATCAAACATATCCTTGCAGGCCTCATCGAGAGTTGTTTTATTAACAGCAGCGGCCATTTTCTTTACAAGACCTTTGCTATCCGTCATCGCTTTAAAGATCGTGAGATTTTCCAGAACTAAAGCGTCTTCAAACGTATAGGGTATAGCGTCTTCGTTTTCTGAGAGATATTGAACCTTTGTAAGGCAGGGATACGCCACCCGAACCAACCCTTCGTCAGTTATTTTTTCCTGAGGTGTTGCTGCCAAGACTTCATCTAAAGCGGTTTTTCCTGGCGCCCAACTTTTTAATGTATCGTTCCCCGTTCTAAGGCTTTGGCCTCTCTTCGGCTGTGCTTTACCAGTAGATTCTTTTTTAATTGAATCAAGATCGGTGAGCACAAGCGTGGGAATTCCTAAGGCTTTAATCAGCGGGCGCAATGTATGCGCGTGGCTACCACCTATTTCTAGTAGAGATATATAGCTTCTCTCTAACTCTGGATAATGTTCTCTAATGAAGTGAGGAACCAGCATTCGCTCTACCGGGCCCTCAACAAGAATTGCAGCGTCAGAAAAAAATAAGTCGCAGTGTGTCGTTTTTAAGTAGCGACTCGCAAACTTCGATGTTTCAGTCTCGCCACCAAATATTACGCTCATGCTTACGACTGAGGCGCAGGGTATTTCTAGCTCGCTTGACAGCAGTTTTCTCCGGAAATAGCGTAATCCAGTAAAGTCTGTTTCATGCGCGATATGACTAGAATGCGTGCTCACCACCATCTGGCTAGAAAATTGTGGTTTTTCAGCTAGTTCAGAGTGGTTGCGTAATACGCCATATGCCTTCTTAATAAAAACCTGCTGTACTTGTGCGTGTAGATGCGCTTCCGGTTCTTCAATGAGCATTAAGTGCAAAGGCTCTATAGGCGTATTACCAATTTTCTCCCGCTTACCTACTTTTCCAACACGCATCCATTCATCACGAAAGCGGATCAGATTAAAAATCATAGAGATCAGGTTTTGGTAGCCTAAACCGTTGTATTTTTCAGGTAGGCATAGGTCGTTAACCGATGGGTCTTCACTGCGAACAACTTTAAATTGAACGGCTGAGTCATGGTTTAACCCTTCAACAGGGTTCACTTTACTTGACAGTAAAATTTGTGGGTCACTAAACCCTGGGTAATTCAGACCTTCAAGTTCGCCAATGGCGACACTAAAGCTGCTCTTCAGTTTCTGATCGAACGCTGTTCTCGCAGCTTCCATGGCCTCAAGTGCATCCAAATCACTTGCTTCTGGTAGCTCGCTTGGGTCCAGATGCTCATTAAAGTAATGTCTTAATTGCGAGGAGAGGCGGCGGTCGGTGTTGGCAGTTCCCTCACCTGAATTCGGATCAGAGAATCCTCTTTGAGCGTTAATGATGTCGATTTTGAACAGCCCATCAAAAGGGTCGCCTTCAAGTGGTTCCATGAATTCTGTAAACGGTTGTGGAAAATCTGATTGTGCATGCGCTGGATCTAACACATAAGCATTAACAGAGAAAAAGTCTTGTAGCTTTCTATCTAAAAAATCACGCATCGACGTAGGCCATAGCGCCAATGTCGATAGAGATTCATTGGCACCTTTATTTTCTTTTGTACTCTTGCGCGCTGCTAACGTTCCTTGGGCTGCTGAATACGCGTCCATATAGGATTTATAAATGGCTTCTGGAGTTTCTAGCTCTTTCGGCTCCAGTATCAGCCTGACACTCAACAAGCCACCATCCCAATCTAATGTAGGCAGAATATGGCTAACGTAGTGGATTTGTAATTCATCTACGTTCAGCCAAACATCAATAGCTGGTAAAAATGGTCGCCAAATATTTAGAGATAGGTCTGGTGGCTTTGGTGGTTCTGCAGAAGCATTAGTAATCCAGTCACTTGCAATTTTATTAATTGCTGCCCAATTAGATAATGTTATATCAGTAGTGCTTATTTCTCGGTGTTTTGATTTTTTCAAAAACATAATTAGCGCATCCATAGCGGAGGTTTTCCCGCTATTGTTTGCACCAACAAAAATTGTACTTTTATCTGCAAGTTCAACTCGACATGTTTTTAATTTGCGGAAATTTTGAATATCAATATGAGAAATTTTCAATTGGGAAATCCTTTATCCTGTTAATTTTGTATATGGCTTATTTTTCCTAATATGAAAACTCACCAATTTTTTCAGTCCATATCTAACTTTCCGCTTCGGTTCGTAAGTTGACTTAGTACGACCATCGTATAACGCTTCAAGACGCGGCGCGCTTTTCAGCGTCCGACTTGCTTGACTTGTTATATGAATATCGGCTAACGGAATAGCGATAAAACAGCACCCCCAAATACGCAATACCACCAAGAATTAATGTGAAAATAAAAACAATTGGAATACCCAAAACTAAAGCGGAAAGGCCATGCACATAGTTGCCGTTCCAACTTACAGTGTTGGCGCCAAATACGCCTGAAAGAATGATCAAAAGACCAATAAGTCCAAAACTAAAAATGTAACCGCCGAAAGTATCTTTAAAGTCTATTTTTTTATGATGATTTTCGACCAATTCATCCATTGACCAACCGCTAACATCAGTAAATCCCCTAATAGCCAAATTGACTTCAACCTGTTTCTTTTGCCTTTCTTTCGTAAGGTCTTGATGCCGTTGATAGTATTTATCTCGATCAATCCCTTGAAGTGCACTATCCAACTCTCTCAAATTATATTTCGTAAAATCCATAATTATCCAATATTCCAATTATTCATATAACGCCCCAATAAGCTGACACAAAGAGCGCAGCGAGTTGAGGTCGGATTAATTGGATTGTTAGGTGCCTTTT
>JBLHWO010000296.1:0-4077 GCA_047629215.1 Cellvibrionaceae bacterium
TTAAAGAAATTGCGGGTTTAGTATTTTTTAGCTTTTTATTTACCTATTTTCTTAGAGCCCTATCAACCAATAAGCACTCACATATTTTCTATAGTCTATAAAAATAACGCTGCCTAAAGGTATTAAAAACAATCATCAAAAACTGTACTGCGGCACCTTCTTTTAAAGAAAAAAAACAAAACCTAAAAAAATAATTGACAAGATAACGATTATACTTGGTGATTATTTTACAGGGTAGATAACAGCTTTTATTTTAATCATTATTCAAGTCTCCTGGTGTTATTATAATTTCTACTCTACAGTGACAGATTTCGCTAAATTTCTTGGTTGATCAACATCCGTGCCTTTTAATACTGCCACATGGTAAGACAACAATTGCAAGGGCAAAGTATAAACAATGGCGGTTAAGCCATGAGGCACTTTTGGTAAGTTAATTACTTTAAAATATTCTGTATTATCAAATTCGGTTTCTGTATCGGAAAAAACAAATAGCTGGCCGCCACGAGCATGCACCTCTTCCAGATTCGATTTTAATTTATCAATAAGCTCATCATTTGGTGCGATCGCAACTACAGGCATGTCACTGTTAATCAAAGCTAATGGACCATGTTTTAACTCGCCAGCTGGATAGCCTTCTGCGTGTATATAAGAAATTTCTTTTAGTTTAAGCGCGCCCTCTAAGGCAACCGGATAATGAATTCCTCTACCTAAAAATAGGGCATGGTGTTTTTCAATGAAAGCTTCACTGATTTTTTCAATTGTTGAATCTAAGGCCAAAACTTCAGAACAGAGTTTGGGTAGTTGATGTAAAGCCGCCACCATACCCGCTTCTTTTCGTTCGCTCAAACCTCTTCTTCGAGCTAGCACTATGGTTAACAACTGCAGAGCAACTAGTTGTGTTGTAAATGCTTTGGTCGAAGCGACGCTTATTTCTGGACCCGCTTCAGTCATTAAAGTTAATGCTGACTCGCGAACTAGCGAACTGTTTGGAACATTACAGATTGATAGAGAGGATAAATAACCCTCTTTTTTTGCTTTACGTAAGGCGGCTAAAGTATCTGCCGTTTCTCCTGACTGGGAAATTGTAACTAATAAAGATTGTTTTGGTACGACAACTTTACGATAGCGAAATTCACTGGCCACTTCTATAGAGCAAGTAATATTAGCCCAGCTTTCTAGCCAATATTTAGCGACTAAACCTGCATGATAGCTAGTCCCGCAAGCGACGATTTGGACATGTTCTATTTTATCAAAAACAGCGGCCGCATCAACACCAAAACAATTTTCTAATACTTTTGTTTTTCCTAAACGACCTTGTAAGGTCTGTTTAATAACATTCGGTTGCTCATAAATTTCTTTCAACATAAAGTGGCGATATCCACCACGACTTGCTGATTGATCATCTTCCGATAATTTTACGTGTTCACGTTCACATAACTTTTCGTTTCGGTCATAAATGCTTATTTTATTTGCCGTAATCTCTGCTAGATCACCTTCTTCTAAAAAAATAAATCGATCGGTTACTTGTCGCAGTGCCAACTGATCACTAGCGATAAAATTTTCATCGATGCCGATGCCAATAACTAAGGGGCTTCCCTCTCGAATTACGATTAATTTATCCGGTTCATGTGTATTAATAACGGCTAATGCATAAGCTCCTTCACAACGATCTGTAGTTTTTTTGACGGCACTAAGTAATGGCTCGCCTTGTTTAACATAATAATTAATTAGATGAACAATAACTTCAGTATCGGTTTCACTAACGAATTGATAACCATCATTTTTTAATTCTTTTTTTAATTCCGTATGGTTTTCAATAATGCCGTTATGAACCAGTGCAATATTACCGGAGTAGTGTGGATGAGCATTATTTTTTGTAGGTTTACCATGCGTTGCCCATCGTGTGTGTGCAATACCTATAAAGCCATTGGCAGGTTCGATTTCTAAGCTTTGTTCAAGATTGCTGACCTTTCCTGCTTCTTTGCGAATAGCCAAGTTATTATCTGTAATAACGGCTATGCCCGCCGAATCATATCCACGATATTCCAGACGACGTAAGCCTTCTAATAAAATTTTTGTGACATTCCGCTGAGCAATAGCGCCAACAATTCCACACATAGACTGTCTCGGTTAATTTTTATGACGTTGTTTATTGTTGTTTTTTTGGCCGCTGCCAATCTTTCATTGTTTTCTGAGGTGAACGTGTAACCGCTAGTGTTTCATTTTCTACATTTTTGTTAATCGTTGACCCCGCTCCAACGGTTGAGCCCTTACCCAATCTAACCGGCGCCACTAAAGCCGTATTTGACCCCACAAAAACATTATCTTCTATGGTGGTTTGATGTTTATTAACACCATCATAATTACAGGTAATTGTACCTGCACCTATGTTCACATATTTACCTAGAATAGCGTCGCCGACGTAACTGAGATGATTAACTTTGCTGTCTTCACCAATAATTGCGTTTTTAGTTTCAACAAAATTACCGATTTTTGCATTAGCAGCAAGTGTTGTGCCTGGTCTTAAACGTGCAAATGGACCTATGATGCAATTATTCCCTATCATTGTATCTTCGAGTACAGTGTTGGCCTTTATTTCACTGTTATCACCAATACTTGTATTTTTTATAATGCAGTTTGGCCCAATAGTAACGTTTGCGCCCACTGTATTATTGCCTTCAAAAATACAATTGACATCAATAACAACATCACCACCACAGACTAAGTTGCCGCGACAATCAAAACGTGTAGGGTCTAACAAGGTGACACCATTAGCCATTTGCTGATCGGCTTGATTAGCTTGATAAATACGCTCTAGTTCGGCTTGTTGTTTACGGTTATTAATTCCCATCACTTCCCATTCGACTTCAGGCTGCTCCGTATTAATTGCCACATCATTAGCAACTGCCATAGCAATGATATCGGTAAGATAGTATTCGCCTTGTGCGTTGCCGTTACTCAAAGTAGGTAACCAACTTTGCAGATGCGCACTATTAACCGCCATAATACCGGTATTAATTTCTTGTATTGCCAACTGTTCGGGTGCCGCGTCTTTTTGTTCAACGATTGATGTCACAGAACCGCGAATGTCGCGCACAATACGGCCATAACCGCTAGGATTTTTAAGCGTTACGGTCAACAGCCCCAAGGATTTAGAGTTAACTCTTTTGACTAGTTTATTGAGTGTAGTCAGATTAATGAGTGGGACATCACCGTAAAGAATGAGTGTAATAGAGTCATTATTGAGGGCAGGTAGTGCTTGCTGAACAGCATGCCCTGTTCCCAATTGCTTGATTTGCTGAATATAGTTGAGGTTTCGCGACTCCACATTTTGTAAAGACTCATCCTGATTTAGAGATGCTTTGACCTGAGCTTCACCGTATCCGGTAATAATATGGATAGGGTAATCACCTAACTCTCTGGCGGTGTTGACCACATGAGACAACATTGAACGACTGCCAATCGGATGCAGCACTTTAGCTAGGTCCGACTTCATTCGGGTCCCTTTACCCGCCGCAAGTATAACGATATCGAGCATTCATCCTGTCTCTTTTACTGTGTTCAACATAATCCCATCATATAGGGGTTTTGATTTACAAAAAAAGGTGGCTAAAGCCACCCTTTTATAGAAATGATTTTTAAATAAAGCACGTTTTATTATTTACCCATTTTCTTACGAATAGCTTGTAGTGTTCTCACTTGACCTGAGAGTTCGGCTAACCGAACGGCGGCGGCGGAATAATCGAAGTCAGCGCTCTGGTTAGTAATATTTTTTTCGGCATCTTCTTTTGCTTTTAGTGCTGCAGCTTCATCCATATCTTCGCCGCGTAAAGCAGTATCAGCCAAGACGGTGACCAGATTAGGCTGTACTTCGAGATAGCCGCTTGAAATATAGTAGACTTCTTCTTCGCCACCTTGCTTGATTACCCGGATAGGTCCAGGCTTTAAAGCTGTTAGCAAGGGTGCATGGCCATATAAAATACCCAAATCACCTTCACTACCCGCTGCAACTACCATTTCAACCAAACCAGAAAAGATTTTTTGCTCTGCACTTACAATATCGCAATGAACTGTCAT
>JBLHWO010000297.1:0-4058 GCA_047629215.1 Cellvibrionaceae bacterium
GTGCTTTTATATTTCATAGTTATTGTTCAGTTAGTATTGCAGTTGTCAAATACGGATGATGTCGAGGTCCAGTCCCGACAAGAAACTGATAATATTATGGGTGCGTTGTCAGAAGGTATTTTCTTGTTAGATAAGGACTATGAAATCGGTGCAGAGCAATCGGCATCACTTAAAGGCATGTTTAAGAAAGAAAAAGATTTAGAGGGCAATTTTTTCGATTTTATTAGCTCTTACGTAACACAAAAAGATGTTGAGTTGGCTCAGCAATATTTAGAACTACTTTATGGCGATCGAGTGAAAGAGCGTCTAGTTGTAGAGCTGAACCCACTTACGGAGATAGAGGTTAATATAGTTCGCCGTGATGGTAGCTATGAAAATCACTACTTAGACTTTAAATTTAAGCGCGTAATAATTGCTGAAAAAGTAAGTCATCTCCTTTGTTCAGTAAGTGATGTGACTCGGCAAGTGGTGTTGGAGCAGCAGCTGACTGAAACTAAGGAAGCGCAAGAAGCGCAGTTAGATATGCTAAAAAGTATTTTGCATATCGATAGAGATAAGCTTTCATTATTTTTCAATAATACTACCGATATTCTCCGTGAGGTTAATAAGATACTGGAGGATGAAGGTAAATCTTTTGGTGATGATAAAATTCGCACAGTATTAAATAACATAGGCTCGAATATTCATCAAGTTAAGGGCGATGCTGCAGTCTTAGGGCTGCATCGCTTTGAGTTTTCCGCTCATGATCTAGAGGATATTGTGAGTGCTATTAAGAAAGACAATAAAAAAATTACGGGTAAAGATTTGCTCCCACTTACAACGGGATTACGTAAAATGTTCGTTGATTTAGAAGATTTGAAAGAATTGGTTGGCAAGTTCTCTGGGATTAATCTCAAAAAAATAAATGCCAGTGAGTCAGGTGGTGAAAGGATAGGTGAGGAGGGGCCAATAGAGGTTATAGATATCGCCAGCTCATTGATGCAGATTAGTGATACCGTTGCAGAACGCAGTAATAAAACGGTTAAATTAAACGTCCGAGGTTTGAATTCTCAGCTGGTGCCAAAACGCTTGGTCAGTGTGGTTCAAAGTATCGCCACACAATGTATTCGTAATAGTATTGTTCACGGTATAGAACCCACTGCAGAACGCTTGGCTTTGGGCAAGTCTGAAGTTGCCAAGCTAAGCGCAAGCTTTTTAGGTTTCGATAAAGGCTATATGCTTTTTATTCGCGATGATGGTCGTGGTGTTGATGAAGAAAAAGTTTTGCAAGAAGCAGTATCAAAAGGAATTATATTTGATGGTCAAGATGAAAAAACACCAAAAGAACAAATTAAAAATTTATTGTTCAGTACAGATTTTTCAACAGCAAGTGAAGTGAGTATGGATGCGGGTCGTGGCTTTGGTCTTGATGTCGTAAAAAGGCTGGCCAACGAACACGGGGCTAAAATAAATTTGACTTACGAAAAAAATAAATTTTGTCAGCTTAGTATTCTTTTCCCTTTTCGCTAATCAATTATAGTTAGCTTATGATCTATTTTAAAAAGGTAATATTATGCGTTTTATGGTTGTTGATGATTCCGAAATCATACGTTTAAAAATTTCTGAAGTGCTTTCCGCTGAAGATTTTGAAATTGTCGGTACGGCCAAGAATGGCGTTGAGGCGATAGAGCAATTTAAGATATATCGTCCTGCAATAATGACAATGGATATTACAATGCCGATGATGGATGGTATTGAGACTATTCAAAGAATTGTCGAGATGGATAAAGAGGTTCGTATCTTAGTTGTTTCTGCTTTGGCAGATAAAGCGACTTTGTTGAAGGCGATGTCTTTAGGAGCGTATGGTTTTTTATGTAAACCATTTAATGGCAATACTTTGGCCGATGCAATAGAAGAATTAATAGAGGGTTTGGTTGATGAATGATGAAAGTTTAAAAATGTTTGTAGAATGCTCGAGTCTCTACTTTCAAACTATTACTGACAAGCCGGCCGTTGTAGGAGCACCATTTTTAATTAAAGATATTAATAAATATTTATACGATTACACCGGGATTATTGGTATTTCGGGTAGTTATAAAGGGTCAGTATTTTTTTCAACATCGAATAGTATGCTAGTGCAAATTTTATCCGCTTTTGGAATATTAAGTACCGATGAAGGGAAAGTGATGGATCTTGTCGGTGAAGCGTGCAATACCATTGCCGGTAATGCACGCCGTGAATTTGGTGATCAATTTATGTTGTCGACGCCGATTGTATTAAAGGGTAAAAGTGAAAGTGTAAAAGTTACCAAGGTGGAGCAAATCTATATAATTCCGATTACTTGGCGTCAGCACCAAGCCAATCTTATTATTAATATCGAGTGATGCCAGGAGCAAAGTAGATGTATGTAAATTTTTTTTGTAGAGTAGTGCTTGTGGCTAGCTTTTCTTCAGGCTCCATCGCGGAAACTGTTGCTGAGTCAGTCCCATTAAATTCAATTAATTTAGTATGGCTTGCTGTTTGTATTACATTAGTAATGTTAATGCAGTGTGGCTTTTTATTGCTTGAAGGTGGGATGGTTCGTTCTAAGAATGCGATTAATGTTATATTAAAAAACTTTACTGATTTTGGTTTGGGCTCAATGGGTTTTTGGTTGATTGGTTTTGGTTTGATGTTTGGCGCAAATTCCACAGGCTGGATTGGCACATCGAACTTTGCGCCAAGTTTCACGGATTCATCTAGTAGTCTAAATCTTCTGTATCAAATGATGTTCGCAGTAACGGCAGCAACTATTGTTTCAGGCGCTGTTGCCGAACGTTTCAGTTTCTTACCTTATATTCTTGGCGCCTTTATTATTAGTGCGTTTATCTATCCTATTTTTGGTTCGTGGGTATGGGGTGGTGACGAGCAGTCTCCAGGCTGGCTCGCAGAATTGGGATTTCACGATATGGCCGGCGCGACCGTGGTTCACTCCATTGGCGGCTGGTGTGCATTAGGGGCTTTGTTATGTGTCGGGTCTCGTGCCGGACGCTACAGCCGCAAAGGCGCAATACATGCAATTGCTGGGCATAATTTACCTTTTGTTGCGATGGGTGGTTTTGTTTTGTGGTTTGGTTGGTTTGGTTTTAATGGTGGGGCAGCGGCACATGATCTTTCTAATTTAGGTAAGATTTTGCTGAACACGCACTTTGGTGCAGTTGGTGGACTGTGCGGCTCTATTTTTTGGCTGGCCCTTACCAAGCAAGGTTTTTACATAACCCGAATTGTAAACGGTACCTTGGGTGGCCTTGTAGCCGTTACTGCCGGTGCAGATGTATTTGAGCCCGAATTTGCATTATTATCCGGGGTGATCGCCGGCGTACTCGTTGTAGCCACAGCCAATATGTTGGACCGCGTAAAAGTTGATGATGTGGTTGGCGCGGTTGCTGTTCATGGTTTTTGTGGCGCTTGGGGTACATTAGCGGTCGGTTTTTTCTATGGGGGCGACATGTTTAATCTTGAGCGTATTGTGGTGCAGCTTATTGGGTTGGTGGCGGCTTTTGTTTGGGGTGTATCTACATCCTACGGTGTATTCTGGCTTATCAATAAAGTGATGGCATTACGTGTAACATCAAAAATAGAGCAGCGTGGTTTAGATATCAGTGAGCATAAAGAAATTGCTTATAGCGATTTTATGACAACCCATGTTAGAGCAGATACTTAATGGCATGTATTGTTAACATTCACTGTAACCTTAGATAGGAAGGCGTTATGTCTAACCCAAATTTGGCTTACGATCAGCGGTTAGTGTGTGTTGGTTTAAGAAAGATGACAAAGGATACCGCACTGATTAGAGGTGGTTTTTTGTATTGGAATAACACGCTGGCTAAGCAAGAGTTCGACGTTGAAAAGGTGGTGACAATTTTAGTTGATTATTTAGGTGTGGGGGTTAGCGAAAAAAAGATACTCATGTTGACCCTTCATGCCGCAAGCAATAAATTATTTGATGAGCTTCCTCCCGTGCCAGCAGTTTTATTAAGTATGCTTAAGGAGGGCGTTGATAGCTCAATCATCGATAAAAGCGACCTAGAAAACGCGCG
>JBLHWO010000298.1:0-4052 GCA_047629215.1 Cellvibrionaceae bacterium
TCAAGCAGGGCTCTATTTCATCAAGTGCCAAGTCACAAAGATGACAACCTAGGGTAGAATATAAAATCAATTTTATCATCTTTTAAGTTTAATCAAAAACAAACTAATCTGCAGCCTATTTTGAAAAATTTTTTACACTGCCGTTATATTAGTTGACATAGCCTAGCTCAACTTTTCATCGGCCGCCGTATCAACAAGCTGCTCAATTGCATCTGTAAAACTCTGTGTTAATACAGGTTTAATTTGCTGATCTATTTGTTCAGAAATCCGCTTTAACAACTGACTATAGTCAAAAAAGGCGTGATTCCCTAGGATATTTATGGTTTCCAGAACACTTTGAACAAAGCCCCCAATAAAGGCCAATACTTCTTTAGAGTCAGGGGAAACGCATGGCTGCAAATCTTGATACGCGGCCGCCACACTTAACTGTTCTGTTTGACGTAAATTAATAGCGCAACTGGCAATTTCGTTTTGACCATAACCTAAAGCCATTGCAGCTTCGTAAGCTTTATTGATATCACCATTATAAAACTCATTGGATAATGACATTACTTGATTCAGTAAATCATCGATAGCCACTCTTTCTTGCTCATCAAGCTCACCTACAATATCCATTGTAAAGTCATTTTTGTCTTTCATACCTTGACTATTTTTCGCCTACTGTATTATTAGCCGATGCATATTCACCAACAAGGGGGCCTGGGGATATTCCCTCCTAATGTAACACTTCGGGCTACAGTCCAACTATCATAGGGCCTACAGAGAGGAGCACTATTTTAAAAAGGCTGTTTTGAGTGGGATAATTGACTATTTGAGGTCGAAATATGTCCAAGTCAAGATGGCTCAAAATCCTTAATGAGCCAGAAGTTTCCGATCTATATTGCACACCCACATTATCCATCGAGCAAAAACGCTTTTATTTCAATTTGAATGATCATGAACTGAGCACTATCAATAGTATTCATGAGAGAAAATACCGTTGTGTAGCAATCGCTCTACTGGGGTATTTCAAAGTAAATCCAATACTTCTTAAGCCAAATCACTCTGATTTAGGAGAAGATTTAGTATTCATTGCTCAAGAATATTTTCCCACAATAAAATTACCCAGATTCAAATTAAATCGAGTACAACGTAATCGGCTATATACCAAGATTTTACCGCTACTTAACTATAACGAGTGGTCAACTAAAACTCATTCCGATGACTTGGCTAATCATCTTAGAAAAAGTGCAAGACATTGGATTGAACCACGTTATTTATTCGATTCTACTATTGAGTACCTTTCAGTTTCTCGAATTGCAATACCCGCTTAAGAAGTGTCCGTCAGAACTCAACTCATACTCGGCGGCAATACGTATGGTTCTCATACTTGTTTCCGTATTGGCACTCGGATTGGCAACATTCTCAGGCCTATTGAGGACGTCGGCGAGGTCAGCAAGCGGCTTCTGATCATTCGCATCGGCCAAACCCAGCACCATTGGTGGCTGCGCCGATTGAAGCGTAGTGGCGAAAACCACCAACAGCAAGAATAAAATACGAACTATTGAGAAATACTTTATTTGCTTGTTCATGTTGTACTCCAATTAGTACTCTGTAATATATCTATGATTAATCCCGTACGTTCTCGCGTGCATCCATTCTGGCGTTGTTGCCACAAAACCGTAAGCGCATTGCAGGCCAAACAATCTACAACATGATCAAATAATATTCACTTCGACATCAAAGCCAACCGATTATTGGTTTTATACTTTTGGGGACGGCTGTCGGAAGAGCATGGTATCTAGTGCATCAATCATGCGGCTTCTTTCATCTCACCCACTGCTGGTAGTGTTATGTTCCAGGGCAGTAATGCTTCATAATCCTCCGGTGTTTCGCAGTAAGGTATCTGTTCCAGTACTTTTACATAGTATCGATACGGATCAAGGTTATGCCGCTTTGCCGTTCGAATAAGACTAAAATGCAGACACAGCGCATGCGCGCCATCAATAGAGGTGACAAACATAAAGTTCTTTCGTGCAATGACGAGGGGCTTTATCTCTTGCTCGGTGAGATTGTTATCGACTTCCAAGCGGCTATCATTTAGCCGCTCACACAAGCCGTCCCAGAACGTGAGGCACTACCTAAACGCCTTTCCGAGCGATGACTTAGGTAAGTTTGTCGGGGCATATTTATCTAGCCATCGCTTAAACTCTGCCATTAAGCGCTTTGATTCTTGCTGTCTTAGTCGATGTCTTTTATCGGGACTAAGGCCTTGGTCTTTGGCTTTGCGTTCTATTTTGTATAAGCGTTTATAGAAGCGCATGGCTTGTTTCGCTAAACCCTCCCCCGTTGTTGCTTTGGCGATAGGTTCAAACTTGCGTCTCGCATGGGCGTTGCACACATTGGGATTGATGTCTTTTTTGTTGAACATAGGGTCAAAGAATGGATCACCATCACAGTGTAGCGTCCCACTAAAGCCCTCAAACCATTCTTCAACAAACAGCTTATGCTTGTCGGCCTTATACCGATAAATAATGCTTTCTTTTCCCGGTGGGCCACCCCGCATGCAATACGCATAAGGTTTTTCGCTGGGCAGGTCTCCTGAGTTCTTTTAAGACTTGTAAGCCGGTGGCATCCAGCCCACCAATAGCATGAGCAATGATCTCGTCTTTGAATAAGTTGATGAGGGGCTGTATCTCTGTGGCGCATTTTATCGTGGCAGAAGCCATGGTCGCACGAGAAAAATCAAAGCCAGCGCGTTTTTTAAATTGTTTCTCTAGGTGGTAATAAGGCTGGCGATCATCTAGCTTGCTGACGATGATGTGCGCTAATACGGATGCCGTGAATTTAGTTTTTGGCGATATGTGCTTGGGTTTTGGTGCCATTTTCATTTCGTCTTGGCCGCCTTTAGGGCAAGCGACGACGTCTCTTTTCTCAACAATCACTTCAAACACCGGTGGAATATAATGCAGCCGCTCATGCTCTTCATGTTTGATCACTTTTTTTGACAGCCACAGCGGCACTCAAGTTCATGCGCAGCAATAGGGATAATGACTTCAACCCGAGGAAGGTTTTCAGCAAATACTGTTTTGCCTTTCTTGCGCCGCTTGTGTGCTGCTATAGAGGTGACGGTAGACGTAACAGCATCTTGATCTGCTCAATCTTCGTCTGTACCTAGATCAAGGCCAGTCTCACTCTCGTCTTCAGTGGAAAACCCTAAGCTTTGCTTTGGGTCGTTGGGGTCGATGTAGCGTTCTGATCGTTGGCCGAATAGTTGACGCTGCATTTGCTTAAACTGAAGTAATAGCTGTGAATAAGCCTCTTCTGCGTGGGTAAATTTTAGTTGCAATGGATCACCCTCTTGCGTGATATTGGCGACCTCAATTTGCAGTCGTAATTCAGCTTCAGACATCTTTTATATCGGCTATCAGTTCACACGTATTATCCAATTTTTATAGGCTAAAAATTCGAAAACCCCCGCTAATAAAAGTGGCTGTATTGAAGCTTTTCTACCGCGTTTTTTTGACTAAAATCTAAGCCCGACAATAGCCATTGTAATTGCTGAGGCCTCAGTTCCATTGCCGCATCTAGCTTGGCTGAGAATAGGTGGCAAGACGTTTCTCGTCGTTTATAGAACATCCAAAATCCGTCGTCCTCCCAGTACAGCATTTTGAGCTTATCGGCTTGCTTGTTTCTAAAGATAAATAACTGCCCAGACGTTGGATCCATCTTGAGGGTATCGGCAACCAAGATAATGAGGCCATCAATCTGCTTTCGAAAATCAATAGGCTGACGATAAAACCATACAGTGGCCGTAAATGACAGCATCACTAGGACTTACCGGTCCAAAGATTCGGGATGCTATTGAGTCGCTCAGCACTATGGAGATGAGGTTTTATGCCATTAGGAAATTCTAGAACACCTAACACTTTCGTTGTCATTGTCATTGTCATTGTCATTGTAGGTTTTGATTTATTGATCTTAACCGCAACAAAACCCGTTTTAGGTTTACTCCATGACTTAGGTTCACTGCTTAACTTTCGCGACCAGTATAACATTTGGCTGTAGACCAA
>JBLHWO010000299.1:0-4036 GCA_047629215.1 Cellvibrionaceae bacterium
ACCTGTTTCTCTGATAAGCGATTATATTGACGGCGCCAATTATATATTTGCCCAGGATGAATGCCCAGCTCACGAGCCACATCAGCAGCCGAGGTATCTGGCCCCTCTGATCGACGTACAGCTTCTCGGCGAAAATCTTCGGTATAATGGTTGTATTTATTCTTGGTTTTCTTGGTCATAATTAGAACCTCATTAGGTGGTAGTGAGGTGTCTACTTTTTGTTATGTTTGGGGTGCGGGACGAACTAAAGTCTCACCAATATATCTAGCTCTGATTTGACACACCCATATATTCTTCAAACTCCTCTACATGGTCATCGTAGTTTTCTTCAAACATTTTTCGATACTGACCAACGAAATATTCAATTTGCTCTTCTTTTAACGCAATCATATCTTCTTTTGTATCACAGCCAGTAGCGCTCACATAGGCATTATATCTTGCCATTGCAAACATAAATGATGCGCTTACTTTGCCACGCCCAACCTCATCTGAAACCTGTTCGTTAGACAAGTGTATATGGGCATCAGCTCTTTCGTAAAACTTTTCATCAACATCTTGCATTAAAAACTACCTTATACATTTAGAACATAACATTTGATTATACGGAATCCGTAATTTACCTACATATACGGACTCCACCTATGTAATTCGTTTATTCCAATCTCAGCCGATCAATTGATATTCTTTAAGAAGCCGATCTACAACAATATCAAACTGCGCCTTTGTACCCTTACTTTTAGGATGTTTAAGCTGTTTTATTAATACAGCATATTGCTTTAGCCAAAAAACCTGCTCTGGCGTTTTGCTTTCTAAAATAGAAACTACATCAAAAGCCTTTTTAAGGATTTCAATTTTATTGTCTACATTAATATCGTCTTTATATAGACCTAATAAATCACCATAATTACGATCAATCATAAATATTCCAACTATCTTATTCTGTGAATTTTATGGCTTGTTAGGCGACTTATTAAAAACTACTGTTAGACTTAGTTGTATTAACATGTTTGAAAATATATGAGGCTGGTTTTGAGGCGGATTCCAAAGCGGAATGATACTCTTTGCCAGGGCTTAAGAAACGACCGGGGCCTCGACAATAAAGAGTAAACTCACTAATGCTTATACGATATTTGTTTTCATTTGGCTCTATTTTTACATTTACCTGCAAATCATGCCGGACACCTAATGCGTCTCGCATACCATTCGGCATTATAATACGGCCAAGTAATATACCTGCCTCTTTATCTTGAATTTGTAATGCTTCATTACTTTTACCTAGATTTTCAGCAAACCATTGCTGAATAGATAAGTATAGAGCAGCTTTTTCCATTTTAACTTCTTCAGCTTTTATATAAGACTGCTCTTCTTCAGGGAGCGTAGCAAGCTGCATCAGGTTGACAACTTTGTCAGCTCTTTTTGCCGATAACACTGTATTGCCTAGCATAACACTCCTCGATTTTTTGTGCTCCTGACTTAGAAAAGCGTAAATATTGTCCCTTACGCTTTATAAAATTACTGGATTTACCCAAATTTTTGTCGTGCGAATGAAAACCGAGCAAAGTCATAAGTCGATTAGCTTTAGTTAGATTACATTCAATTACCGATTCCAAACAGCCAACCTGGTCAGCCTTCCATTTCTTGATATTATCTTCAGACAAAACACCAATTCGTTGAAACACATCGATAGTTTTTACAATCCTATCGTGCTCAAGGATTTCAGCAACCACACGGACCACTTTTGGATAGTATTTATCTTCTTTGTAGTTGCTTAATGTAGCTCGATTGGTCATATGTTTTGAGCGCTAACAGTTAATTAGATGGAATCTATTATAACCAACTTAGACGGGTTTCATATAAATCATTCTTACAACCAAGGTCCTCTTTGGGTCGGTATGCGACCCTTTTAGATAGCGTCATACTTATTAAGCCACCTGATGGAGGGCTACACCATGTTACCGCCTAATCAACCTGTAAAGCACACTGAACCCTGAAATAAAGGTAAAATAAACGGTCAAAAACCACCTTTTAAGCTCCGAGAAATATGGGCAATACGCATTACGCTACACATCGCCAAAAATATAAGAGAATTAGCATTATTAAACTTGGCGATCGACAGTCAATTACGAAGTTGTGATCTAGTTAAATTGAAAGCCAGAGATATTGCAAGTGGCACCAAAATACTTAAGCGGGTGACCATCGTTAAGCAGAAAACATCTCGACCGGTCCAATTTGAAATGTCAGACGTCAACTACCTTGGCCGCTCGCATTGCCTCACTTAAAATCACCAAACACATTAGGCACGCTATTTCTAGCTGGATAAAATCAAAAAATCTAACCTGCAATGATTACCTCTTTCCCAGCCGGTCCAACAACGAGGAGCACATTTCAACAAGACAATATGCCCGCATTGTTAAGTCTTGGGTAACGCAAATTGGCTTATCCCCCAATGACTATGGTACCCATTCGATGCGCAGAACAAAAGTGACACTCATTTACAAACGAACAAAGAATCTACGCGCAATTCAATTGCTGCTTGGCTATACGAAATTAGAAAGTACGGTGCGCTAACTTGGCATAGAAGTGGACGATGCATTAGATCTGTCTGAGCAGATAGAGGTGTAACCTAACGCCATAATAAGGTGGCTGTGAAAAAAGCCGCTTTGGATCGTAAGCGGATAAAATATCATCTTACACTGACCTAACCATTAACACTTAACCATTGGGATTTCAGGCCATTGTTTTGAGTAATTTGGTGAAAGAAACTTCTGTTTCATCTGCCTTGCTCCACCAATTTTCCATGCTGGCTTAACGGTGCTTTTACCAAATTTTCGATTAATTTTGTCCATCGTATCAACAATGCGAGGGGCGACCGCTTGAGCATGAAATAAATCTGTTTGCTGTATTGTTCTGGGCTGTATTGTTGACAATGATATACCCGCTTTCGCATAGCGATCCGATTATGCAATTATCCCTTCTCCCTCAAGATACTTAATACCTTTTGGAGTAATTGTAAGATTTGGCCCACCTTCTCTTTCAATCAAGTACATTTAGCGAGGGGCGTGATCAGAGTCCAGCTCTGGTGGCCCCGAAATTAAAGGGCTATAGCCAATTGCCGGACATTTGGACGAGTTCCCGCTAGAACCCCTAGTGGTACTCATCGTACCAGCCCGTGGCAATTTGGATGATATAATGAAGCTCAGCGATTGAGGTGGCTCCCAATAGCCGAAGTCGGCGCCAAATCATGGAGCCTATGCGTCGGATGGCAATTTTGACGGCGTAAACAGTCATTGTGGAGGTCTCCCAAGTGAGGTAAAACTTGAGCATCTCGTATCTTAAGTGAATGTAAAAGTATCAATTGGGCTACCCCACACTTTGTGGTGCTCTCCATAGAGAGATTTGCCAGCAATTTCAGTTACCAAGAAATACGAATCTAGTGCACAGTCAAACTCAATAAGTAAGTTTTCAGTAAAATGATAATAGAGTTCATCCTGAGCATCGTCCGAATAAGCGATTTTTTTCGACCCCTTGTATACCAGATTTAGTTATAACGTATTCCTCATTGAGAAACCGCTTAGCGTTGCATCTCTAAATGGCCTATAAATGCTATAACTTACAGGCACATCTATCATCTAAAGATTCTACTCTAGGCATGCCAAGCACTCTAAAATATATTATCTACATAGCAAACAATTAATTCTGTTGCTCAACTCACTAATATTGGTGAAGGTTTAGGGGCAGCCGCATACCATATGAATTTTTTCACCATCCGAAAATATCAAACTCACATCTTCCTACTTACCGATGGGATGGTAGACATTAATCGCGACGAGTCAATAAGCGTGAGCGTAAACGCATTTTAAAACCATTTTGCCTGTCTATAAAAAAGCCGGCTTCACCATCCACACGGTATCACTCGCTAGGTGTATTTAGCAGCCGCTGTATAATGCCTTCCAACTCATGAATAACTGCTGCGTAGAAAATTATAGGCCCATTATTTAAGCTTTATATTTCATCAAAAAAACATAAATATGTGATG
>JBLHWO010000300.1:0-3994 GCA_047629215.1 Cellvibrionaceae bacterium
CAAAAAAAACATCAAATAGCGAGCTGTCGGATATAGAAAAAAGATTTGTTGGTTTGCATATTGCTCTTCCTGAAAGCCGGCAGCTAGATGTACTTGCCGATCTATTCAAAAAACGTGGCGCGAGTCTACTACGTTGTCCTTTAGTATCTATTCACGATAGCCCACATACTCAGTTAATAGAGAGTTGGTTAAAGGATTTTATTGCCTCGCCTCCGGATATCTTTATTGTGTTGACGGGTGAAGGTATAAAGCGTTTGGCTGGTTTTGCCCAGCGTGCCGACATGCTTGAAGCATGGTCAAAAGCATTGGCAAAGGTACATATCCTAGCGCGTGGTCCAAAGCCTAATCGAGTATTAAAGGGGCTAGATTTACAGGCGAATGAGTTAGCACTTGGGCCAACAACCGACGGTATTATTAAGTCGTTAGAGAATAAAGATTTAAGTAACATAAAAATAAATGTCCAACTTTATGGTGAGGATCCCAACGCAAGGTTACAAGATTATCTTAAATGTCGTGAGGTCGCCTATAAAATAGTCGCGCCTTATATTTATGCATCAGATGTAGAGACAGAAGATGTCGTGAATTTGATTGAGCAATTAGCGGAGAACAAAATTGATATGATTTGTTTTACCAGTAAAGCACAATATCATCGGCTTGAAATAGTGGCAAAGAAATTTGATTTAGAGCGTTTATTTAAGACGGGCTTATTACAGACTAAAATTATTGCCATTGGTCCCGTCGTTGCTGACCAGTTAACCTCACATGGTTATGAAATAGCCGCAATGCCCGAAGATAAATATTTTATGAAACCAATGGTTATGGCTATAGAAAAATTACTACTTAAAGGCTATGAAAGTAAAAGGGTGAGAGATTAAGAATACAGTTATAGTTAAATGTCTACCCATTTAATATGCGCAATTATTCTCGATATTCACTTCACCTGCGCTTGAACATTGATCAAATTGATAAACCCATCTTAAGTCACAATATAGCTTAATAAGCGCTTAACCTTTTTTATCTTTTATCTTTTGTTATAGCAGATACGTATAAATAATTGTTATTGTTTTTTGATACGTTATTAAGACGATAATTTTTTTGGTTAAATAACTGACTTTTTAGCTTAAGCGTACCCATTACGCTAATAATTATACCGGAGCTTTTAGACATGGTTGATGTGAACAAACTGTTAGGATCTTTTCTCAGTAGTGGTGCTGCAACCGGTTTTGCAGGTGGCTTGGCCGGTGGCATGGCGAGTAAAATGATCAGCGGAAAAACGGTCAAAAAAATGGGGTCAAGTGCTCTTAAGCTAGGTGGAGTCGCCGCGGTCGGAGCACTGGCTTATACGGCATATAAACGGTACAACAATAATCAGGGATCTGCTCCATCTGTTGCCACTGCCACTTTATCAGAAGCTCCTGAAGACTCTGCTTTTTTACCGGCTCCAAATGACCAAGCCGCTTCGGATGCTTTAGGCTTGTTGCTGGTAAGAGCTATGATTGCTGTTGCACGTGCAGATGGACGACTGGATGCACAAGAGAGCCAAGCTATTTTTCAAAGGATAGAATCATTGGGGCTCGATAGTGAAAGTCAGAATTTATTAGTGCAAGAAATGGGGCATCCCGTCGATATGGATGCGATTATCAGCAGCGCCAGTTGTCCAGAGATGGCGGCAGAGATTTACATTGCCTCGCTACTGGCTGTTGATGTAGATACTGTTGCCGAAAAATCTTATCTGGCAATGCTTGCTTCGCGCCTGCAATTACCACCTCAATTGGTCACAGAACTAGAAAATCAAGTGAATGCACTTAAGAGCTAGGATACATATAATTCAATCGTAGACACAACAAGAGTTTATAAGAGGCTTACGTTATTTTTTTTATCTTTTTGCGCTCAAGTTTTTTCATCTTTTGGATTATTTTCAGAGGCATTTTCAACACTGGTCTCAGGGCTTTCTTCCTTAATGTGCTCAGGGCTGTAATAATCTTTTAATTCGTCTTTTATTGTCCCTGGCCATAAAGGCACACCTGCAAAATAAGCAGCGCGCCCAATAGCATGTGCAGCTACAGGTGCTGTAATCAAAATGAAGCTAATAATAGCAATGACACGGGCGGTAATTTCAGTTTGTGAAAAATGTAACGCCACGGCCACCATAATAAGGCAAATCGCTAAAACAGCTGACTTTGTCGTAGCATGCATACGTGTTGGCAAATCAGGAAATTTCACTAGTCCAATAGCTGCGAGCACCATAAATATCGATGCAAAGACGATCAAAACAGACACTATAATTTCAATTATCACACGCCCCCCTCACTTTAATAAATCGAGCAAAACCAATAGCCACCAGAAAAGCCATTAGCGCAAGTACAATCGCAATATCTAGGTAAGCACTAACGCCGGTTTCGATGGCATTAAGACCAAAAAGACCTATCACGATAGAGGCAATTAACTCTAATGCTACAATGCGATCAGGCAAAGACGGGCCTTTGACCATTCTAATAAACGCGAGCAGTAGTGCTAGGGAAAGTGAAACATATGAAAAAATAATAACATTACTTAACATGACTCTCGCTCCTATCGCATGACTTTGAGCAAGCGCTGCTCAAGATTTTTCAATTCTACACGAACTTCATCTTCATCAATTAAGTACATCGCATGTACAAAAAGTATTTTTTTATCGGCGGAAACATCGAGACTCAAGGTGCCGGGGGTAAGAGAAATAACATTGGCGACTAGGGTTATTTCTAAATTAGTTTTTGCATCGAGCTCAAGAGCAATAACACCCGGCTTACCCAAAAAGGTAGGAGTAATAATATCGATGGCAACTTTAATATTTGCCTTAATAAGCTCTTCGATAAAATACAGTAAAAAGTAAATTGTTCGCGGCAAGCGCCTAGGATAATCGGTCACAGTTGATACACTGCGGCTCATCAATAAAATAACAACATAAGAGATGAAAAATCCGAAAATATAATTCAAAAACTCAAAGTTACCCGTCATCAGCACCCAAGCGGCCGCTAACAAAATATTCCAAAAAAACCCCATCATCTTGCACCTCCAAGCACCGCATCAATGTAGCCCTGAGGATTCAATAGTTGGCTTGCAGCAACTTTGGCCAATTGGTATAGAGGTTCTCCAAAAAGGCCAATTCCTACAGTAATTACAGACAATAAGATTACCGGCGCTAACATCCAGGGGCTTAGCTTACCCGAGAGATCAATCGGTGAATCAGTTTCTGGCGGGCGCTTCCAAAAAACTTCAGCCCAGATTTTAATCATTGAAAACAGGGTTAATAAACCGACTAACAGACCAAAGCCAACAGCCCACCAAGAACCTGCTTCAACACCCGCTTTGATCACAATATATTTTGCGAAAAAACCAGATAAAGGCGGAAGCCCCGCAAGTGATAATGCTGGGATCAGAAAAACTAGCGCCAACCAAGGGCGCTGTCGATAAAAGCCACCCATCGCTTTCAGCTCATGAGTGCCCGATAGTTGGTAAGTAAGACCGCTAATCAGAAACAGATTAGTTTTTACAATGATGTGATGCGCTATATAAAATACGCCACCAATAATTGCCAATGGCGTAAATATAGCGAACGCAATTAACATATAGCCAATTTGGCTGATGATATGAAACGAAAGTATACGTCGAAATTCAAATTGAGCCGCAGCACCAAGCACACCAGTCAGCATCGTTAAAATGCCTACCCATAATATTATCGTGTGCGTATATTGAATATCACCGATAAAAATGACTGAAAAGAAACGGTATAGTGCATAAACCCCTACTTTTGTCAGTAAGCCTGCAAACACAGCCGATACCGCCACTAGCGGTGTGTGGTAAGACGCGGGCAACCAAAAGAACAAAGGGAAAGCGCCCGCTTTAATACCAAATGAAACCATAAACATCAGTGCTAATACGTTGACCAGTCCTTGCTCTTCAACACCCGCCAGCTTCACCGAGAGGTCTGCTATGTTGAGAGTGCCTGCAGTGC
>JBLHWO010000301.1:0-3993 GCA_047629215.1 Cellvibrionaceae bacterium
TCAATGGTTTAATTAAAATTTTAGGGTTATGTACATTGGATAAAAAAAGAGTGAGTTGCACCGATATTTCCACATATTGTTTTTTAAAAGGCTATCCCATAAATGCCACAGTTTTAAAGATAGTAACGGTAATGTTGTTGTTAGTCGTGGCGGCTTGCTCTTCCACGACTGGGCCTGTGGTTATTCGAGAGTCTTCTTCTCACGTGATGACGAGCAAAGACGATGGCAGTGTTGGTGTCGATAGTAAGTCGGCGAGACTACAGCCGGTTGCACCTAATCGAACGCTCGCTACAATTCCTGTAGTAGAAAAATTAATAGTGCAATCTAATTTTGAAACCAGAAATAAAAACTATGAGCAGGCTATTAATTTGGCAGAACGTGGCTTAAGAATTAACCGCAAAGAACCCCGTCTGTATTTAGCTTTATCTAAGGCTTGTAAAGGAGGGGGTAATCGACAGCAGTCGGTTTACTTTGCCAGACAAGGTTTGCGCTATGCAAAAAGGGGTAGTGATGTTTATCGAAGCTTGACAGCGCTGTCAAAATAAATAATGCGATATAAATACTCAGCTGAGAGTGGTTAATAAAAAGCTATTTTTTATTTTAGTTAAGCGTTAACGCTTTCTCCAGGGGCTCGATGCCGAAGGGTTTTTCTACATAGCCTTTAACGCATGTATAGTCTAGCGCTTTGGCTTTGTCTGAATCCTGATTAGATGATGTTAACATAAATACTTTAGCATTTTTTTCAATAATGATGTCTTGAGTGGCATCTAGAAACTCGTAACCATTCATCCTTGGCATATTAATATCCAGAAAGATAATGTCAGGTTTGAGGTCTGTTGTTGTCAGAATTTCATGAGCCTGTTGGCCATCATATGCCTGAATAATGTTAAGCTCAGGATACCTTTCTTCGACCAATAATTTGAATAAGAATTGATCGGCCTCGCTGTCGTCAATCACTAAAATACAAGTATGTGTCATTTTTTTCCTTAATTTTTTTGTGTTTTTAATGCAAAAAGAGAACCATTACAGTTATCGGTAAAAGTGATTTCACCTTTTATAGCCTCAGCGCTTTTTTTAATCAAATATAAACCTAAGCCGCTGCCGTGCGAAATATTAGGGTGAAAATGCTTAAACATGGAAAATATTTTCTCTTGTAGAATGCTCGAAATACCCAAGCTATTATCTTCTACCTTAATAATAAAGTCATCTTTTTCACTTTCTATTGATGTTGCGCTAACGTTTGATACTATGCATTTATAAAACGGTGCGTAAAATAAAAAACTGGCGTTTTTTCACTATTTTGCACCAGCATAGTTGGGCCAGTAATTTGAGCTTTATCTGAGTCTACAACTTTTGCATCTTTCGTTACAGGTCCAATTTAAGTAATGGGCAGAAAATCATGTCGGTTATACTCAGGGTAAATTCGAAAGTTAGATCATTTTTCATGTTCATTAGAAAGAGATACATCTACGTTTTGCGTTTCAATATAGTAAATTATGCCGATTCCATTAATACTTGGGCGCTTTTCTTCTAGTTCTAATGTATCTGAGTAATGCTGCCATTCACTGCTTCAAAGCATCTAGCCCAATAATGGCTGGAATAACATGCCTCCGTAGCCACTTCGCTGGGTGGTTGTTGAGCCATAAATTCAAATGGTTTTTTCGGGATATCGATTTGTTGAATGTGGTCTTCTGTTGATTGGTCATGCCACAGACTTGAAAAATAGTTTTTGCTAAATCAATAGCGATTACATTATGCTTAGCCATTGTGGACACTCCTAATTTGGTTAACTGAACTGTGTTTTACCGCACGATCAGTTTGGCGCATTGTGAGGCCGATTGCACTTAGTGGCGTCCATCTCATCAGGCACTCTTAAACAGAGGAGTACCCGATGGGCAAGGACAACGTGCCATGTCGTCTCTTTCCTTGCAACCAACAAGTGACAAATTGCTAGAGCCCCGTTCGATCATTCATTATTGATGGTTTCCATTAAGAAAAAGTGATCTTGGCTTCTGGCCAGACTCATGGTGCGAGTATTTTCGTCCGGGTTCTCCGATGGCAAGTCACGGGGTTCGCAAGTTTCAATATAAGCAATTATATTGATATTAAATGCTCTGGCGGCAAATTGAATGGCGGTATTGGCGGCCCCTACGGCTTGTCTAGTGTCTCGGTGAGTGCCGAGGTCAGGGAAGGCTCTAGCCAAGGCATGAAATAAACAGTTGCCATCGGGTGATGGGTTATGCTAATGATAGCCTTTACGTAGTCGCGCATTCTGCGTGGGGGTGGTAGAAAGCTCTGCGAGATTGAGTTCAAGCGAGGTGGCAATGGCTCTGGATAAGTCATAAAGCAAGGGCTTCGCATGGCCAAGACCCGAGCCACTTGGCATGGCACGGGGGCTTACAGGATCGGCGGCCGCTGTCGGCTTCGAGGTTATGGGGAGTGGAGTGACTCACCTGTTGAGGGGCTAAATTTTTAGCGTGTTTAAATAGATTAAATACGGTACCTGCACGCGCTTTCGTATAATCAAAGAATTTCGTGTCTAGGTGAATGAACTTGTCTACAATCTCTTGAGTATCCATGAACTTAAGTGTTGCAAACGCTATAAAGGGGTCATTGGAAGAAAAATTATTAGAGGGGTCGCTTAAAATAACAGCGGCAATCTGTCTCACTATTTTTGCATAGCAATTTTGGTCAAAGCGCTCGCTGCATAATTCAGTTTCATTTAATCCCAAATCACGCCCTAACATCATGTGCGTATCCACATCGTGAATTTGATCATGATTCAGCCCTAGAATATTCCTCATCGCTTTTTCAACAGGCACACCCTCTGGGCGTTGTCTGATGTGATTAATAGTTACCAAGCCATTGATGGGGTCTAGCGTGATCTTGTATTTGATCTCGGGATAGCCAAGGAGTCGAGCTTGAACTTGATAATGATTCAGCCCTCTAATTTCATTCATGGCATCTACAATAGATATACCCTCTGAAATACGTTTTTTGAGATACTCAATAGTTGTTTCACCATCGCCGTTAATTACGTACCAAGAATGATCATGCATTTGATCTATAGGAAATTCTAAAGTCAGGGCTTTTTTTTGATATTCAGTCAGTCCTATGTATGCTTCATCATGCCTATCGCGTCTCGTTAAAGATGGGATGCCGATAGCTTCACATATATCCCTAGCAGGAAACAGACAAAAAATTTTCCCTATCCTGACGCATATCCTGGTAGTGCTGCGGCTTTGATTGGCCGAGGGTTTTGCGTTCTGCGTGTGTTTGAAGAGGGCGAAACCGGACTAATCAAGTTATTTCTGGGAAGCATAATCAATCACTCAATGGTTAACAATTTCAACTATTAGTATTGGTTTATTAAGGCCCCGTAAAGTTCAAAAGAAGTGTGATGATTTGTATTGTGAGCTTCCGTTTTTTTACAGCGATACTGCCGTATTTAATAGGGCATCACTGCTGATTTGGCATTGCCAATATCACATTAACTTTACTTGCCTTTGAGTTTTGGGTGAGAGGACGATAGACATAGCTGACAAGAGTTGGAGTCACTTTTCTTGGCGGCAATAGAGGCCTAGATCAGTTTGTACAAACTGCTGTGATCAGCACTTTTAATATCTCCTCTTAACTTTGGGGCCAAGTAAAGAAGCACAAAATAAGTGATAAAGGTTTAGGTGAGCTCAAGGCGGCTGGCCGTAAGTGACAGATGTTATCTTAGATGATACCGTGGCTATGCACTGGCATCTTTAGAGCGAAAAGTCAGTAGATCAAAAACACGCTGAATCTGTTCTCCTTAGTCTTGCTGGGGTAAGGCTTTAGTGTCTAACCTTCCACCTCGAAGTCGTTAATGTGTTGCTAGGGGCTGAAAAAGGGGCGACACTTCACTAGGCGAGGTTGAACGCTTCATTGCTTAATTAGAAGGTTTACTATTGTATGTAGATCCGCTGATAGCCAACCAGTCATTTAGTAGAACGATAGCTTTAGCTA
>JBLHWO010000302.1:0-3969 GCA_047629215.1 Cellvibrionaceae bacterium
GCTTTCATTTTTTTCTCCGGTTTTGTTGATTTAGCTCTTTTTATGCAGCGCTAATTAATTTGGTTCTATTTATCATTATTACGTCACTTAATTGAGCAGCCTATGCTTGGTATTTGTTTAGCCGGCCCAAGGCCGGTTTCTGCAACTTGCAGCATTGCCTCAAGTAGTTCAGGTGTTCGTTTGTTTGGCTCATCATGTATCCCTAGTTCGTCCAATCGCCCTCAATACTGCAGTTCTCCGATTTGATTAAATCCAAAAAAATCAGGTGTGCAAACTGCCCCGTAAGTTCGCGCGACTTGTTGGTCTTCATCAATAAGATAGGGGAAATTAAAGTGATTCTGATGCGCAAAAACTGTCATCATCGGCGGGCTGTCTTCTGTATAGGCAGTGAAATCATTAGCATTGATTGCTACAAAATTAATTCCCTTAGCGTGTAAATTGCTGGCATCTTTAACTAAACGATTAACAATCGCTTTGACGTAAGAGCAGTGATTGCAAATAAATGCAATCACTAAGACTTTTTCACCTTGAAGTTCTTTTAAGTTATAAGCTGTACCGTCAGCGCCCTTTAGTCTAAAGGGTTCTGCTTGCCAGCCAAGAGTAGCTGAGTTGGAATCAAGCAACATTATAGGTTACTGTATTTTTTTTTAATACGTTAATAACCATACTCGGCTCTTGGCGTTTGGTATAATCTGCATCAACGAAGGCGCTAATGACCGTGCCGTCTTGAGCAACGACATAGGTGGCCGCTAAGGGTAAATCAAACTGACCGCTACCGTTATGTGCTTCAATATGAATTCCAAACTGCTCATAAATAGGGCGTAATTCTTCAGACAAAGTAAACACAAGATCGATGCTGCGCGCATAACGTGAATCTATATCAGATAATACCTCAAAGCCGAGCCCATTTTTTTCTATGGTGGATAAAGAGCTATCCGGTAATTCAGGCGTTATAGCAACTAAGCATGCCCCTGCATTAGTAATATTATTCAGCACTTCTTGGTACGCTCTCAATTCTAGGTTGCAATATGGGCACCAGCCGCCTCGATAAAAAGTGACGACTACTGGCCCTTTTTCTAATAACTGATCTAAGGTTTTTATCTCACCATTTTGGTTTTTTAAGCTGAAGTTGGGTAGCTTTTCATTTTTATTGGGCGCTTTTTTAGCGATGCCGGAAGCAGCTAGATCTTGAGTTGCTTTTGCCATAGTAGCTTGCACTACTTCTGGGGCTTTGCTACGAAAACCGGCTTTATATTCTTCAATCTGATCGTTAAGTGACATGTTGTATTTCTCTATCTCTATCTTGTTCGTGAGCGTTAAATGCTTGATGGAGTAAGTAAAACATTGTTTGAATGATCGTTCAAGTTTATTTTGAATAAACGTTCAAGTTTGAGGTATACTGATCTCAAGGGGAGAAAGTGTTCGGAATCTTAGGGTAAGGTATTCGAATATAGTATTTATGTGTTATTTATGTGTTATTTAGGTATTGTTATGGCAAGGGCACAGTTTGATCGCAATGATGTAATTGACAAGGCAACCCAGCTCTTTTGGCAAAATGGCTTTAATGGTTCCTCTATGCAGGATGTGTTCAGTGCGACTGGTTTAAAGCCAGGTAGCATTTATCTGGCATTCGGTAGTAAAGAGGCTTTATTTAAAGAAACGCTCGAATACTACTCCTCTCGTTCTTTAAATGATATTAAGCATGTGTTGGACCTGGCACCATCGGTAGAGCAGGGTATCTGCAATATATTTAAGCGCATGTTGAGTGACTCAAGTAGGCAAGATTATTGCAGCTGTTTTTTGGTTAAAAGTCAGCTCGAGTTAGCGTCGGAAAGCGCCGAGTTACACGGTTTTACTGTGGATCAATTAAAAAAAATCGAAACGCTCTATAGGCAATACCTTACTACTGTTTACGATAAAAGTACGGCTACATCTCGTGCCCGCAGTGTTATGCTGCATATTTTTGGTTTGCGAGTATATGGATATATGAAGACACCCCAGAAGCTGATGTTAGATGGCTTAACCACGGGTATGCCCTGGTTACCATGGCAATGAATTAGCGTAGTGGCGGCGAATACATTAACCCGCCTCGTGTCCAAAGATCATTTAACCCTCTACTCATACCAATTTTTGAACCCGCTCCCATATTGCGATAAAAAATTTCTCCATAGTTTCCTACAGAGCTAATAATACGGTATATCCAATCATCATCTAGGCCTATCATCTTACCAACGCCAGGGTCTGAGCCTAAGATAAAACGTATAGAAGGATCTTGGCTATTTTTTTTAAGTGAAGCTACGTTACTTGAGTTAATACCTTTTTCTTCTGCTTCTATGGTGGCATATAAAGTCCAACGTATGATGTTTTTCCATTGAGCGTCATTATTGCGAACAACGGGCCCAAGAGGCTCTTTTGATATTCTATCGTCTAGTAGATTGTATGCCTTTGAATTAATCGCATTTTGACTTACTAAAGACGTCAATATCGATATGTCCGTTGTGTAAAGTTCGCAGCGTCTAGCAAAAAAGCTGTCCTCAGCAGTATCAGTAGAAATAAATTCAAGTAATTTATAGTTACGATTATTGCGTTCCATATAATCCTTTATGTTTGTAATACTACTGGTATTTTTTTCAACACATATTTTTGTCCCTGAACCATAGTCTTTTAACGATGTTTTGTTCCCATCCCTCCATGCTATAAACCCTTGTCCATCATAAAAATTGATGCCAGTAAACTCTATACCCATATTCACATCGCGAGAGTAGGTCCAAGTTGTATTGCGAATAAGAACATCAATCTCTCCGTTTTGTAAGGCAGCAAAACGCACTGCTGTATCTAAGATACGATAATCTACTTTTTCTTTATCGTTGAGGACGGCGGCGGCAACAGCTTTGCAGTAGTCTGCATCTAATCCTTCCCAATTCCCTTCATTACTGATTCTAGCAAAGCCAGCTGAGCCACCACGTACTCCACATACAAGCTTCTCTCGCTCAATAACCTCATTTAATGTAGACGCTAGAACATTTAGAGGCGAAAAAGCTGATGTATATATTAATACGCTATAAAAACAAAATATTTTCATTGGGTTCATTACTATTGCCGGTGATTTTACAATTACTGTCTATAATTCTAGTCAATGTTCATCGAATATACATGGTTTAATCTGATGATCACAGCAATAATTACGTATTTAGAATGACGGTAGCATATTGAAAATTTGATTATGAATATAAAGCCCTACAATCAATTGACTATTAGTCTCCGTCTAATGATTAGTTTTGGTATAGCGGCCTTTTTTACTGTGTTGGCAAGTGGCCTCGGTATTTATACCTTTATGAGTAGTACTCAATCACTCCAAAAAATCACTACTGAATATATTCCTTATTTGTCAGCAGCACATGAGCTGGCAGTTCGATCGCGTTCGATTGCTGCTGAGGCATTAACGTTGGTCAATGCGGGTTTTCAGTCTTCTCGACAATCTTCAGTCAATCAAGTTGACGATGAATTTCGCTTGATGGATGAGCTTATCGAAGAATTAAAATTTTCTAATTTCGTTGATTTAGATACGTTGAATAAGACAAAGAGTGACTTGTTAGAAAGTTTTGAGCATCTTGGTAAAGTGGTGGAAAAACAGATTAATTTAAAGCATAAACAAGCTAAGCTTAATCGCTTGATTGTTAGGCTGTCCAGAAACAAAGAAAAAACTCTCAATAATATAGCGCTCTCTTCACGAGATGATGCTGGAGAGGTAGAAGATGAGAGCGAAGAAGTTATCTATTTAAAAAGATTAGTTGATTCTTTAGATTACCTTATGTTGTCAGCACTTTATTTACAGAAAATATCTAAGTTGGAACATTCTTATATTAAAGCTAAAAACTATTTAACTAATATTCAGTTTGTGCTGGACAACTCAAATAATGATGGTTTGATTAGTGCTGTAAAACCTTTATTCGCACAGTGGAAGAAAAT
>JBLHWO010000303.1:0-3959 GCA_047629215.1 Cellvibrionaceae bacterium
TCTTTGCTTATATAAGCAAAATACGTTGGGTCATTCGCTGGGGGCTAAAACGCAATGCGATTCCAGAGAATGTGATGGAACATAGCTGGGAAGTTTCGACAATTGCTCACGTGATGGCGCTAATTGGCAACAAACGATTCGGCAAAAAATACGATTCAAATCTAGTTGCAACGACAGCTCTTTATCACGATGTCTCAGAAGTCATTACGGGAGATATGCCAACGCCAATAAAATACCACTCAAAAGGAATGCAGAAAGCGTTCAAAGAAGTTGAGATTCAAGCAGAAAGGGAACTGCTGGGCCTATTGCCCACTGATCTCCAACCAGACTTTGAACCCTTGCTCGTTTCATCGTGCGTCCCAGACTATGTTAAAAATCTCATCAAGGGAGCAGATACTATTTCTGCGTATTTGAAATGCCAGGCTGAACTAAAAGCAGGTAACAGTGAGTTTTCCAAAGCAGCCGAGGATATTTCTACGCGCTTAAAAGGATTCAACATGTCGGAAGTGAATGAGTTTTTAAAATTGTTTGTGCCGAGCTACCAGTTGACCTTAGATGAGCTCCTAAATGGAAGTGAAAAGATACGTAATCTTCCACTCCAAAACAGATAGAAAAATTCAAATTAGGTGGGTTATAAGTATGGCGTTTCCTATTAATTAACAAAACCTGAGAGAGTTTTGCTTGTTTAACCAAAAATTTCTTTTATCTATTCTAGTCAAGTCCCTATAACAAAGTATCAACAGGACTGCGAGTACTAGCATGCCGTTGATTAATAACATGGGTATAAATTTCGGTCGTTCTTAAATCTGAATGCCCCAATAATTCTTGAACAGTTCGAATGTCACCGCCATTTACCAATAAGTTAGTCGCAAAGGAGTGTCGAAAAGTATGTGCTGTCACTCGCTTGTGGATACCACTTACTTTAACTGCTTTTCTCAGTTGCTTGGCATAAGCTGTACCGTGGAGATGGTGACGACAAATATAACCATCATAAGGGTGCCGACAGAGTGTTGTGGAAGGAAATAAGTATTGCTAGGCAAAATCCATAAGTGAATTTCCATATTTTCTCTTTAGAGAAGACTCTATCGATGTAAAGCCATGGCCTTCAGAAAGATCGGCTTGGTGAATGTCTTTACAAAGCGCTATTTGCTGTTGGATTGGTGTTAGTAAGGTATCTAGCAATAAGGTGTAGCGATCTTTACAACCTTTCCCTCGAAACACAAAGATTGAACGATTGTGTTGGTCAATATCTTTAATCCGTAAAGACAAGGTTTCATGGATACGAAAACCGCAACCATAAAGCAATGCTGTCATCAGCCAATATTTACCGTCAAGTTGACGCAAAATAGCAGCAACTTCTTGAGGGGATAACACAGTAGGTATATTTTTCGGACGTTTTGCAAAGCCATAATTCAAATTTTCGATATCGCGCTTAATGACATATCGATACATAAATATTAGTGCGCATAAGGCTTGGTTTTGAGTAGAGGCACCGACTCGTCTTTGAGCGGCCAAGTAATTTAAAAAAAGCTCAATGTTTGAATTATCCATCGACTCAGGGTGGCGCTTATCATTGAATAAGATAAAGTGACGAATCCAATAAAGGTAGGTTTTCTCTGTTCTTAGACTGTAATGTCGCGTTCGTAGTTCTGAGCGTACCTGCTCAATAAAAGGGGAGGGTTTCATAAACCATTCTCCATAAAATACTGTATGAAATTACAGCTACAATGGAAGATAACTAAAATGACAAGCTAAGGTCTCATGAGTAAGATATTCAAGAGGCTTCTTTTTAACGGGATAAAAACTTAACTGTTTGATTTTAAAGTAAATATTTATATCGTTTGAGTGCATAGAAGACCTCTGTGTGGTCTCGTTATGCAACATGGCTTCTTTTCTACAGTGAAGAGCTTCTTAAATAAGTGCTATAAGTATTTGAATTTGATATATTTAGTGAAAATTAATAGCACTAAACCGGCAGAAAAAATTGCTGCATAGTCGGAATTCTGCCTAATATACTGTTAGGTATTATGAATGAATGATTTTACGCCAGAAATTCTAAAGCAGCGTGGAGTGGGTGTCCTCCAAGATCGTTGATCTTTAACAATGTGTTTACTTTAGGGGGTACCGATAAAAAAACAGGTGCCCCCCTCTGACGCTGTTGTATTGTCAGTAGATACAACTGGCTGATACACTCACTGCCAGACATAATGCAAGGACGCGTTATATGACCCAGCCAAGGCCGGACAGGATGTCTGGCGGTGACGTGTTTAGCTATGCCCGTCACCAACCAGAGCACACACTGCTTTATCAGCTCATCGAGCGCTATTGGCCCGATTTTCAGTTGCATCTCAGTGAGGCAGACCGTTGCGTGCCTCGCCATGTCGAGCGAGAATTTAATGAATACCTCGAATGTGGCAGGCTCGAAAATGGGTTTCTGCGGGTCCGCTGTGAAGACTGCCATCTAGAACACTTGGTGGCCTTTAGCTGTAAACGCCGAGGCTTTTGCCCCAGCTGTGGAGCGAGGCGAATGGCAGAAACAGCAGCGCTGTTAGTCGATGACGTCCTACCGCACAAACCTATCCGTCAATGGGTTCTCAGTTTTCCGTACCCACTGCGATTCCTTTTATCCAACAGCCCGCAGGTCATGAGTAGCGTGCTGGGCATTGTTAACCGGGCGATCTCAACATACCTAATCAAAAAGGCCGGTTTTACCAACGTGCAGGCCCATACAGGCGCAGTTACTCTAATACAACGTTTTGGTTCCGCGTTGAATCTCAATGTCCATTTCCATATGCTCTTTATTGACGGTGCCTATCAAATAAAACACAACGGCCAGTTGAGATTTCACCGAGTAAATGCACCTACAGCCAGCGAACTTAATACCTTAGTCGCGGCCATTAGCCAGCGCGTTGCAGGCCATTTGGAACGCCAGGGTTTATTGGTGCAAGATGATGAAAGCAGTTATCTGACGCTAGATTTACAAGACGATGATGCGATGCATCAGCTTCAGGGGCACTCCATCACCTATCGAATTGCAGTGGGTCCACAAAAGGGCCGCAAGGTCTTCACCCTACAAACAATCCCATCCTGGGAAGATGATGACTTTGGCACTAACCAGGTGGGTAAAATTGCCGGTTTCTCCCTGCATGCCGGGGTGGCTACAAAAACACGAGAACGCAAAAAACTGGAACGCTTGTGTCGCTATATCTCCCGCCCGGCGGTATCAGAAAAACGACTGGCACTGACCTCACGGGGAAATGTCAGATATCAGCTAAAGACGCCCTACAGAGATGGTACAACGCACGTTATCTTCGAGCCTTTAGATTTCATGGCGAAATTGGCTGCCTTAGTGCCGAAGCCACGCGCAAATTTGACGCGGTACCATGGTGTTCTGGCCCCCAACAGCAAGCAGCGCATCTTTGTTACTCCCGCTAAACGCGGCAAGGGCAGCACCCAAAAACAGGGTGTGAAGGCCGATGAGCCTGCGCGGGTTGATTGTCATCAAAGCATGACGTGGGCCGAGCGACTTAAGCGTGTCTTCAATATTGATATTACGATCTGTAGCCGCTGTGGTGGTGCAGTGAGCATTATTGCTTGTATTGAAGACCCGCTGATCATCAAGAAGATTTTAGCTCACCTGGACGCAAAGTCTGGAGCACCTGCATCAGTGTATCAATTACCAGAGCCCCGCGCCCCGCCGCAGGCAACGCTATTTGATTAGGTATCAACAAGGAGAGGATGATAGGTGCTGCTCAAGGACGAGGCCGGCAGGATAGGTTGCGGGCCAAGATGGACAGAAAGCAAAAAAAGCTTAGTGCGTAGGATTTTGTGCTTAATAATTGCACAGTCAATGGGTTGATAATTACTTGGCGATTGCCAATCGCCTGCTTTTTATTGTAGATTGGGGAAATGAAGGGGTATTAATCCTTCCTATACTCATATAACATTCGTTAAAAAAA
>JBLHWO010000304.1:0-3923 GCA_047629215.1 Cellvibrionaceae bacterium
TGGACTTATCCTTATTACGGGGTGCATCGTTTATGGCACAATGTGTAATTACAATCACTGACAATAAATTGATGCACCAAGGCTGTAAGAAGAGGTAGTGTGAATAAGTTTTCCGAGTTGTAGTGTGGGTTTTACTAAATTAAGCCGCTTTTGGGTGGTGATAAGGTCCATTGTAGTGAGGTTGGCCCTAGATTTACACAATAAGCGACACATTCCCATTCGCTAGATTTTGGATAGAATTTGCCTAACAAGCGCAAGCAGTCGGACATTTTTTGCGTGGTTTGCGCTTTAACGCTACGCTAGCACAAAACAATCCACACAAAAAATACCGCTGTTGCGGGCGTTATGCATAAGAGTATGAAAAAATACATTAAATATGGAATGCTTTTAATCACGGTAGGGTTTGTGAGCTTTTATGGGTTCCATATCTCTTATGTATTATATGATGAAGTAAAAACAAGTGAAGCAGTTAAGCATATTTTTGAAAAAAATAACTATAAGGATATTAGTTTGTCTGTATGCCATGAGGGCACTTGTAACTATGATTTTGGCTTAGGTAACGAACAAATAAAAATTTATAGTGTAGGTAGAGAAAATATAGAGTCAAGAATACAGCTGGCTCGTGAAATTGCTAAAGAGTGGTCTATAAAAAACCATTTATGTAAAACGTTTTATCAAAATAGGTGCAGAATTTAAAAAGCATAACAAGGCAAATAAAAAAGGGCGCGGAAAAGCACCGCGCCTTTGTTTGCGACGTTAGCAATCTAAAATAAACGGAGTAATAAATGAATAAATTAATTATCTTAAGTCTGGTTTTTGTAATTTCTGGTTGTGCAATTTCAAGGCATGTTAGTTCAGTTGACTCTACAGTTAGTATTGAAAAGATCTACGTCCAAAATAATGAAAAAGTACATATGAAAGGGCTTGTTAAGGAAATTGTCACGCAAGTTAACGAGCTGGGCTTTGATTCAGAATCATATAGTGGTGATCGACCAGCTAGTGCCTTACATTACATCATATATACAGGCAATTGGAATTGGGATTTAGCTATGTACCTTACATATTTTAGAGCCACGTTATACGAAGATGGCCGTGTACTTGGCGAGGTAGAGTATGATGCCAAAATGGGAGGAGGAAACATGGGTAAATTTGGTAAAACCGCAAGTAAAATTAAACCACTTCTTACTGAGCTTTTATCAAAAGTAAAGCGTCCCTCTGAATAATAATTGCTAACAAGTCAAACCACCGGATTTGGTAAAGCTGTCACTTTTTTTGCAAAAAGCGCAAAAAAACCGCCATCTTCATCAACCCGGTTATTGAGGTGTTAGGCTTACATAAATCATAAACAAACGAGGAAAAATGAATATGTTATCAAAAATATTAATGACTGTGGTCGTAGCAGTAGTCATGTCGGGTTGCTCAACCTATTCAGCTAATCGCTACTCTATATCAGTAGATAATGTAACGGCTTTAAAAGCGATAAATGGAACGAAATTGAATGTTGGTGGGTTTACCGCTTCTAAGCCAGGGCAAACAGAAATAATGTGTCGAGGGGTTGGGCCAATTAAAACACCTGACGGACAGACGTTTGAAAACTTCATTAGAAAGGCTTTGGTTGATGAGTTAAAAATGGCTGAAGCTTACTCCAGTTCGGCACCAATTACTCTAACAGGGAATTTAGACGCTATCGATTTTTCATCAAACTCAGGGACGTGGAATCTCGCCCTTACTGTTAATTCATCAAACGGAAATTCCCTTTCTACATCAGAGAATTATTCATATACAACAAGTTTTTATGGAGAAACTGCGTGCAACCAAACAGCTCAAGCACTAATGCCAGCTGTTCAAAACCTTATTGGTAAAGTTGTGCGAAGTTCTGAATTTGGAGAGCTTATTAAATAGCCTAACAAAAACATGCACTCGGACAAAATAAAGCTGCGCCGCTTCGCTATGCAGCTTTATTTTGCCGGTGATGTTAAGCGTTAGGGCTCAAATGGAAATTCGGATTAAGATCGGGTTTCGAAAATTTAAATTTAAGTGGCTTGTAAATGCTGACTGATATATTTGCTTATAGATACCTTGAAAATCCCATATGGGAAAACTTTGACGAAAATGCGCGCAGATTATTAGTTCAAGGATTTCGAATTGTCACCGAGCAGCTTTTTCCCTACTACGACGCCGATGGCAAAGAAAAAGCTGAAGCTAAGGCAATATGGGATGGTCTAAATAAGAAGTTAGCGATGGAGCTTGGCCTTAAGGATTTGTCTTCACCGACTTATGGTTACTACGCCGAGTGGAATGGAAACAAACGCTGGACTAGCGGTTCATGGTCAAAATTTACGGTTTGCGAGAACTTCGTTCTCGCAAAGTACGATGGGTCTGCTCCAGCAGATCAGTTTATTAAAGAGCGTTTAAGCTTTATAGAATTGGCATTTCGCCAAAAAGAAGAAAAACTTTCAGAATTTAACGCTAGCCTAGATAGGCGAGTTCAAGAAGCTGAGTTGGCGGCGAAAATGAGACCAACTCGGGGAATGCGTCTGCCAGGTAATCAAGGCGATGGTATGCGTGCGTGGAATCAAACTCAGAATCAGAGCTTTAGAGTATCGTGCGACGAACTAAACGAACGGTTCCGCCGCTCCAGGGCGAAGCTTCATTATCATAATGGGTTCATACAAATCTCGGGGGATGAAAACGTTACGCGAGAGATTGAACAGCCATTTTGGGTTTTGGTTGGCGACCCAATGTGGCAAAATGTCGATCATGACATGAAAGAAGCTATTGATCTCCGAGACAGCGGAGGACGAGATCCTGCACTCTTTGCTGCAAAGGCTCTGGAAAGCACAGTCAAAATCATCTCCGACACCAAAGGTTGGACTCGTGGTAATGAAAAAGGGGCTGCCAATTACATTGATAATCTTCGATCAAAAGCAAACGGAGAGTTTATAAATGGCTGGGAGCGAGAAAGCCTAGTCGAATTCTTTTCAAAAGTTCGCAATCCATTCGGGCATGGTGCAGGGAGCCAGCCAGTTCCAGAATTGTCCACCCTTCAAACAGACTGGGCAATTGAGTTTTGCATGATTTGGGTAAAGAGCTTAATTAAGAGAATCTAATGCAGGTCACACGCTACGCCCTAACAATACGTGCCAGACGGACAGCTTGTTCCGTGTCTTCTTTTTGTGCGGATCGCTACGCTTGCACAAAAAGCCACTCCACAAACTGTCGCTGCACTCAGCGTTATACGTAAGGAAAATATGAGTTATTCTTTTGATATCAAAACGTCAGTAGATTTATATAATGAATTGCTGAGGAGAGTTGATGAGTATAACAAAGATTATATGTCCTCAGGGAGTGCTGTAATTTGCGCAATATTATGCTGGCATGTGGTCGAGTGGATTTATCAAGAATATAGCGAGCAGCTTACTGAACATCAGACTAATAGAGAATTCCAAGAATCCGTTAAATCTAGATGTGTTTCACTATCCTACATGCAGGATATAGCTAATGGAAGTAAACATCGTGGCATAACCAGATACAAGCCAACTGTAAAAAAAACGGAAAGTCATAATGGCTCATTTTCAAATGATTTTTCGAAGGCATTTGATATATCTTGCTTAAAGATGTCCCTAGAAAATAACCAAGTTGTCTATTTTGATGAAGAAATAGAAAAATCTGTTAACTTTATCAAATTGCTTTTAAATAATGAATTAAATGAAAAAGTATAACAAAAACATTAAAAATCGCCCACAAAAGGCGTGGGCTGGACTCGTTCCGCGTTGCTCCACTCGCCTTTTATGTGGGCGTTAGAAAATATTAAATAAGGAAAGCAATATGTATAAATTCGTTTCTTCATTTTTTTTGATTTCAATATTATCTGCTAATGCAATGTCGTTAACTCATAATCAGGTAGAAGTGGAATCTATTCT
>JBLHWO010000305.1:0-3877 GCA_047629215.1 Cellvibrionaceae bacterium
CCTCCCATAAAAGTGCCACAGATACCTAAAATATGTAGATGCATAGATTGCCGTTCAAAATTTCTAAGAACAATAGATTACCAGAACAAAGATCTCTAACCCAATCAACAATGTAAAAAAATACTTCCTTGAAGTGACTTTGTCACAGACCGGTATATGTTTAGGTTATAAAGAATACATTTAGATTGCTGAGTTTCTTGTTTTTTGAAGGTACAATTAAATAAGCTGTTATTTTAATATTAAAAATCAATAATAAAAACCGTGCTACACACTCCTACAACTTTAAGGCCCTACAACTACAAGGTATTTACGCATAATGAAAAGACTTAACTCGCAACTTCAAGAAGATGGCGCACCTATGGAGCTAATACTGCTACTAAGAACATTATTAGCAGGTTGTAAGGAAATTTCTTTTAGGGTCAGTCAAGGCGCATTAGCTGGTGTTTTGGGTTCAACGTTAAGTGAAAACGTACAAGGAGAGACACAAAAAAAGTTAGATGTTATTTCTAACCAAATCCTAAAAGATATTCTTAGCGAGTCAGGTTACGTCAAAGCCATCTCCTCAGAAGAAGAAGATGAGGTAGTACCTTGTAATCCAAATGGTAATTATCTCGTTAGCTTTGATCCTCTGGATGGCTCGTCAAATACTGATATCAATAGCCTCATCGGCACTATTTTTTCTATCACTCACGCTCCACAATGGATGGATCCCGATGATCCTTCTGCTTTCCTTCAACCTGGCACTCAAATAGTGGCAGCGGGTTATGTGTTATATGGCCCATCGGCAATGCTAGCCTTAACGACAGGCCGTGGTACACATCTTTATACCCTAGATAAAACCCATGGCGGTTTCTTGTTAACTACGCCTAATGTCAAAGTGCCTGAGCAAACTTCTGAGTACTCAATCAATGCATCTAATCAACGCCATTGGGAAGCACCTATTAAGGCTTACATTGATGATTTGTTAGCGGGTACCGAAGGCCCAAGAGAAAAAGATTACAATATGCGCTGGGTGGCTGCAATGGTAGGTGATATTCACAGAGTATTATCCCGAGGTGGTATTTTTATGTATCCATACGACAAACGTGATCCAAGTAAACCAGGTAAATTACGCTTGTTATATGAAGCCAACCCAATGGCATTCCTCGTAGAACAGGCAGGTGGTTTAGCCGATACAGGCACGGGACGTATCATGGAAGTCATGCCAACTGAAATTCATCAACGTGTTCCAGTCTTGATAGGCTCAAAAGAAGAAGTAGAAGCTTGTCTAAGTTATTCTAAGTAGGCGTTTATAAACTAGCTTTTATAGATGAACATTTATTGAGCAACACTTATAAAAAAGGTGAGCATGTTGCTCACCTTTTTGTATTTAATTAACTATATAAGCTCTTTTATTTTTGCAACGCAATCCAGTTCTGTACTTTTTTTTCTAGGATATTAAGGGGCACTGGGCCATCTTTTAATATCTCATCATGGAAGCCTCTGATATCGAACTTTTCACCTAAGGTTTGTTTAGCCTGAGCACGTAATTCCATAATTTTTAATTTGCCAATCATATAAGCTGTAGCTTGACCGGGCATCGCAATATAACGTTCAATCGCTTTTACTGAGTCATTTTCTGGGTTCGGCGTATTTTTAATTAAATAATCGATGGCTTTTTCACGGCTCCATTTTTTAGCATGAATACCGGTATCCACCACTAATCGGCAGGCTCGCCATAATTCCATAGCAAGACGGCCAAAATCAGAATAGGGGTCTTGATAAAACCCCATATCTTTGGCTAATTCTTCAGTATACAAACCCCAGCCTTCGGTATAAGCAGTAAAAGACACGTACTTTTGAAACTCAGGTATCCCGTCTAATTCTTGGGCAATGGCACGTTGCATATGATGCCCTGGTATACCTTCGTGATAAGCCAAAGCTTCCATCTGGTAACTTGGCATATCCTGCATATTGTATAAATTTGCATAGTAAGTGCCTGGACGCGAGCCATCTTTCGATGGGCTTTGATAGAAAGCCTTACCCGCTGACTTTTCCCTAAATGCTTCGACACGTTTGACTATCATTCTGGCTTTTGGTGTTAAACCAAAATACTCGGGGATTTTTGTTTCCATGGTGTCGATCAAATTTTTAGCTTTAGCCATATATTCTGATCTGCCTTCATCAGTATCAGGATAATAAAACTGCTCTGAATTACGCATAAATTCAAAGAATTCATCTAACGTTCCTTTAAATTCGACTTTTTGCATAATCTCACGCATCGCATTGTGGATGCGTTTAATGTTCTGCAACCCAATTTGATGCACCTGCTCAGCATCCAAATCAGTAGTAGTGAACCAGGCTAGACGATTCTTATACCAGTTCTCACCATCAGGTAAACGCCAAACACCATCACCTTCAGGGGATAACTTCTGTTGCTGCTTTAACTCTTGAATAATATTTTGGTAGGCAGGTAATACGGATTGCTCAATCGCCAGTTTTGCTTCGGTCATTAAGCCTCTTTTTTCTACGTTACTGAGCTCAAGTGTTGCTAATTTACTTTTGAAGTCGGCCCAGATGGTCGAATCGTCTGGCGACTCTTCAAAAGGGTTGCCAGCGATAACATTATGCGAGGCTTGGATCATTTGATCGTAGGCCCATTTTGGTGGAAAAACGGCTATTTTTTCCCGTTGTTTCATTTGCTCGATGACTTGGGTAAACATGGGTTTCACAGCGTTTAAACGGGCAATATAGGCCTTCGCATCATCAACACTTTTTACACCGTGAATATTAATCAAAAAACTAGGTACTAAAGTATGAAAAGCACGAAACTGATGCATAATATAAGTATGGTGACGAAATTCATCATTCGCTAAACGTCGCTGAATATCGGTATTGGCCACGTCGATACTCATCTTTTCTTGGATGTTCAATTGGTTTAAGTCAAATTTTGCTAAATCCACTAAGCGTTGCTCTTGGATCATCCGAGTTTCATCTTGTGTTGCTTCAGAAATATCATTCCATTTATCGTAATCCCACTTGTAACCTAGATAACTTTGCAATAGTGGTGAACGTTTTAAGTCTTGCTCAAACATTTCCGTAAAATACTCAGCTAATTTTTCAGATTCTGTTTGGCTAACAGTTTGCTCAACTTGAGTCTTAGCTTGAGTCTGTTCTGTCGATTGCGGGGAGCATGCTGAAATTGCCAACGCTAATGCACTCAAAGGCAGTATATTGAAGAGCTTTTTCATGATTTATTCCTACTTAGATAATTATTATTTTATGAGTTGTGAAACGTTAAACTCTATGAATCATTTCTTCGTAATTAGAAGAATATAATTTTTTTGGCTGATGCGAATAACAGAAAGACATTTTGAAAATTAAGTGGAAAACAACTGAAAAGCGACTTACAAAAAAAGGCCTGAACCAGTGTATTCAGACCCTTGCCATTTTAAATGATTTTACAATAAAGGAGCAATCACTAAGCTCACAATAGCCATCACATTGATCAATATATTCATAGATGGTCCAGAGGTGTCTTTAAATGGGTCGCCTACTGTATCTCCCACTACGACAGCTGCATGAGTATCAGAACCTTTGCCACCTAAGTTGCCTTTTTCAACATATTTTTTAGCATTGTCCCAAGCTCCACCAGCGTTCGCCATCATCAGGGCAAGTAAAACACACCCCAATAATGCTCCGCCTAACATGCCTCCAAGTGCATAAGCACCTAAGCCAAAGCCTATTAATGGAGGCACACCAACGGCAATGACACCGGGTAAAATCATTTTTTTCAGTGCAGCTTGAGTGGCGATATCGATACAGCGAGCATTATCAGGCTCAGCTGTTCCTTCCATTAGGCCTTCAATTTCTCTGAATTGACGGCGAATTTCTTGGA
>JBLHWO010000306.1:0-3825 GCA_047629215.1 Cellvibrionaceae bacterium
AGAATAATGCCAAACATAGTCGCGATTAATGCCCCGACACCAATTTTCATTGAGGTGTCAACGAGCTGCCATAATAGTGTTGTATCCATAGGGCTCACCTTATAAATAGTCAGAAAAAAGTCAGAAAATAGTCAAAAAATAGTCAAAAAAGCGTCGGTTTTCGATGTATTTAAACGCTAATTAGCATTATCAATATAAATAGCAATAACTAGGCCAAATAGGAGAGGCATCAATGCCCATTTTGATTGAAAAAATTGATTATAAGAATGATAAGCAGGCCAGTGACTTAGTGAGATTACTAGATATCTATGCTCAAGATAAAGCAGGGGGAGGCCAGCCATTACCTGACTCGGTTAAGCAGACCTTGGCAAGTAATCTGGAGCAATTGTCTTATGCCGTTAGTCTGATAGCGTACGACGGAGAAGAGGCGATAGGTTTGTTGAATGGCTTTCAAAGTTTTTCCACCTTTGCTAACGAGCCACTAATTAATATTCATGATCTCTTTGTATTAGCGTCGCGCCGAGGGGAGGGTATAGCCCAACAGCTTTTGCTGGTCATTGAGGAAGTGGCAAAAGCACGAGGTTGCTGTAAGTTAACCTTGGAAGTCTTGTCTGGGAATCAAAAAGCTCAAGATGTCTATAAACACTTTGATTTTGCTGCTTATAGTATAGATGATACCATGGGTGAGGCTGTGTTTTGGCAGAAGAAGCTCAGCTGAATTAATGTATAGCTTAGTCAAAAGAGAGCCATTAAAAATACTTAATGGCTCTTAATAACATAAAGATTGAAATCACCCGCCTGCAATCTTAACAGTATAATTTTTATGTTCTAAATATTGCTTAATGGCTTCACGTTGGTCGGTTTGTATTTCTATAACGCCTTCTTTAATACTGCCGCCAACCCCTAGTTTTTTCTTTAATGTTTTTGCAAGCTCTTTTAGATTCGCCTCTCCGGGTAAACCCTTGATTAAGGTCACTCCATTGCCTTTTCTACTCTCACGGAAAAGCCTGATAATGCCGTCTCCTTTATCCGACAGCACTGAACCTTTTCTGTTTTCTTTCACTCGCCCCGTTTCCGTAGAGTAGACAAGGCGACTATTTGTTTGATTGTATTTTTTCATCTTTTGTTATTTTGAGACCTTTGCACGGTAGATGATTTCTAGGTGCCCTTGGCGTATGCTTGCAGGCAAGGAAAAATGCACGGAAAGAGGGAGTTTATGTAGTATAAATGACCGATTGAGACCGTTTTTCCTCGGTGCCCCCTTGTGGAGTAAGCCCGCATGAAAGTAAAATAGCGTTTGTGCAAAGGTCTCATTTTGAATTAATCCTGTGCTGAGCTCATGGCTCGGGGTTGATTTTTAATAATACCGGTAACAATTAATAGTACACCAAACCCAAAAATTAAACCGCTGATAAATTCACTGTTAGGGAAGGTCCCGTTAAACCAATAGACGTTTAGTGGCGCGAGAATCACGCTCAATAATAAGCCGATAGAAGTCAGTTTTTCCGCTAACGGGGGTAATTGAATTAATTGTTCGCAATGAGGGCAATTTATGGTTTTGCGGCCATTAAAGTCTTTTTGTGCGTTTTTTTCTTTAAGTCATCAAGTCATCGCGTTTTATCGTTTTTTGGCAGTTGGGGCAGTGTTTGTTTATCATAAGAATGAGTGTTTAATTAATAGTAGGGCCATCATTACCCTAACAATCGCAGTGAATTCAACTGCGATTGTTAGGGTAATAGAAGCGGTTTTAGTATAGGGCTACAATGGGTGTCTGTAACTCGCTGTAACAATAAATTTCGCTCTAGGTTTCGCTCTATGAGTAGTTTCGCTCTATGAATACCCCAGTTGATCAAGCGATTGACGTTAAAACACGTCTTTATACAATTATCTTTGGACACAATACCCCTGCGGGTAAATTGTTTGATCTAGTGTTGATTTACACGATTTTGTTCAGTGTTTTGATAGTCATATTAGATTCAGTTGAAGTAATATCAGGTAACTACGGCTGGTTTTTTCGTATTACTGAATGGGTATTAACGATTTTCTTTACAATAGAATATGGTGTTCGTATTTACTGTTCGCCTAATCGCTGGAGATATATCTTTAGCTACTATGGCATTGTTGATTTACTGGCCATTATTCCTTCCTATCTCAGTCTCTTCATGACAGGCATGAGCTATTTACTTATTATTCGCTTATTGCGTGTATTGCGTATTTTTCGTATTTTAAAACTAGTGCAATATTTAAGGGATGCTAATGTATTAATGCGTTCGTTAGCGATGGCGCGACGTAAAATCTTTATTTTCTTTACTTTTGTTGTCGTGTTAGCCACTATTTTTGGATCCCTGATGTTTGTTATTGAGGGGCCTGGGAATGGCTTCACGAGTATCCCTAAAAGTATTTATTGGACGATTGTGACAATCACTACAGTAGGCTATGGCGATATCACACCGATAACGACCTTAGGGCAAATGATTGCGGCTCTGGTTATGTTAACGGGCTATTCAATTATCGCAGTCCCTACAGGCATTTTCACCGCTGAAATAGCTCAGGAAATGCAACGTCAGCGTCACCATGTGTGTTGTCAAAATTGTGAACGTACCGATCATGAGAATGATGCCGGCTATTGTCGGCATTGTGGCGTAGAGCTGCCAGAAGCCAAATAACTATTTTTTATTAGATAAGGTCAACCATGGAAAATACTTCAGTAGGTAGCTTAGTAGAATTACAGCAGCAAATAGAAGACTTGCAAAGCCGGATGGCCTACCAAGAAGAGTTGCTACATTCCCTTAATAGCGTCGTAGCGACGCAAGATAAGAGCATCATGCAGCTTAACCAGCAATTGCGGCTTCAACAAAATAAACTCGATAACGTTTCCTTTAACCAAGAATCCTCAGGCGCCGAAAAACCACCTCATTATTGATATGATTATAACGGTATTCCTTTAAGAGCAAATGTTATCCTCAAGCCCACTTTTTTGGTGTTTCCCTCTATGTTGCCCACACTAAAAGTATGGATAGTTCTAGGTATGAGGTTAGAGCACTATTTCTGGCGTTATTTATACATATAATGACTTTACTGGACTAAGATGCTGCACCCCCTTATGGAGCATCTTAGTGAGCCAAAATGCGGGAAAACCTTCCACCCTATAATAATAAACCCTTGGTGTTGCCATAACATCTACTCAAGCAAAGGATGGGTATATCATTAACTTATGGTTTGATTCACTGAGTTCAGCTGCACTTTATTTTTATCAATGGGGTAATATTCACTCCGCCAATACTATGGTGAAAGAGCTTTTTTGCGAAGAGGGACGGCTGGGATAGTTCTATAGATTGATATCATGAATTATTAATGGTGGCTCGAACTGCTACGTCTATTATTGGGCTATATAGCATGCCGTTATCAATGGTAAAGAGTACTGCCTTCAAACAAATAAAGTTGCTATTAGGGATAATGGGGATGGGATTAATAACACTGGGTGACATTGCCGCATTAAAACTCCAAGAAGCGACTATTAAACAAAGTGAGGCGCGCTACCGTGCTTTTATAGAAAATAGCCAAGATGGTATTTGACGTTTCGACATTATTCCTGCTGTCCATATCAGTTCCTCAAAAAAAGAGTTCACTAAAGCGATTTTGGAAAGGGCGGTGTTGGGTGATTGCAATCATATATTCGCTAATTTTTATGACGTAGTAAACCCTAAATATTTACGGGGTATGATGTTGCAGAAATCTGGTTCGAGCACTTATGCTATGGATGTACAAACTATCGTCATAGTGATTTTATGTTGGCAGCTAAGAAATTGTTTGGAAAAATCGCTC
>JBLHWO010000307.1:0-3815 GCA_047629215.1 Cellvibrionaceae bacterium
CCAATAAATTCTTCGCCCAACAAAAATGCCTGGGCTAGTCCATCTGGCGAGGGTTGTTCAACATAACTAAAATTGACGCCCCATGCTTCACCGCTCCCTAAAAGGGATTCAAAGCGTGGCAGCTCTTCTGGGGTCGATATGATCAGGATGTCTGTGATACCCGCCAACATAAGTGTTGATATAGGGTAGTAAATCATCGGTTTATCATACACCGGCATTAATTGCTTACTTACCACTCGAGTAAGGGGATGCAGGCGAGTACCCGATCCCCCTGCCAGCACAATTCCCTTTCTCATATCATCTTAATCCTATATCGATTTTTGATAGATTTATTGTCAGTCTTTTATAAAGTTAAACGTGCGGCAATCTAAATGTATTAAATGGTGGTAGCAACTGCACTGCACCGTACCATTTTATACTAATCAGCCAAAATCAGTTACCGTAACTCTGAGACCGTTGCTATTACGATGCGACCTATACCAAATATCATCAGGGTTATTGCTAAAAATAAACTGATGTTGTAAAAAACCTCCGGATATTTTGCCTCCTGGGGTTGGGTAGGTGATTCAACGATAACCAGGTACTTAAGTTGACGATAAGCTTCTATTCGTGACTTTTCTAACGAGACTTGAGACGATGTATATGCTTGTAAAGCGAGTTCAAGGTTGATTTTATAATCAGAGAATTTTGCTAAAATTTGCGACACATTTAAGTTTTGTTCTTGCTGTGGCAACATATCGTTACTGGCTTTTTCACTGGTTAATCGTGACCGTTCTTTTTCTAATTGCTGCAGCATACTGTTCAATTGTGATCTGGCTTGGATAACCTTAGGTGCATTCTCACTCATGCTATTCCTAAGGCCGATGAGCTCAGTCTGTTTAGCCACTACCTGCCCCTCTAGCTGATACGTGATCTGCTGAAACGCAATACCTTCAGCTTGTGGATCGAGTAAATCGTGACGACGTTGAAAGGCCAAAAGATGCGTTTTGGCTTTCTGTAGCCGTTGCTCAACCAATTGATGCTCCAGCTTAACGAAGGTAAGTTGTTCTTGGGCCAAGTTATGGCCTACATCATTGATATACCATTCGGCTCGTTCAACGATGGTTTTGCTCATCACGTAAGCAAACTCAGGCTCAAAAGCTTGCACAAAAACACTCATCACCTGGGAGTCAGCATCCAGTTCAATCAGCACTCTGTCTAAGTAGTAACTCAGTATACTTTCTCTGCTGGCATTATCATCTAAGCGACTAATAAAGTCGTATTGCTTATCACTGTAGTGTTTACTTATTGCTAAGGTTTCTTCTAAGTAACGCAACATATCATTAGAATAAACAAACGCTTTTACCAGCTCAGTATCTAAGTTACTCGCACCCGCTCCAAAACCCGCCATAATCGCCATTGCAGGATCAAGGGTGGCCATACCGTCGGGCTCTTTAACAATCAGCCTTGCCTGACTCTCATACTGGGGACTGGCTAATATCACTTGATAAAAGCTAAAAATGAAAAAGGGTAGTAGCACAAAAATAGCAAAAGGCTGTTTTAACTGGACCATTTTTGGATGAGCAATCACCTCGGCGATCTGTGTTTTTAAGCTGCGGCTATGACGTATCAATTTCATCCTGATTTTGGACTCTGTCGAGGATGACGTCGCTAAATCTGGTCGTTTTTGCAACGCGCGATTACTTAATTCTGCTAACTTTTTCTGATTTGCATCGTTGGGGTTAAGATTTTTGACCCTTTGCATTAACCTAAAAGCCAGCGCAACATCTGTGGGTTCCAGTTCCTCAACTTTTTTAAATAGAAAAAGCCAATCAGACCATTGCTCACCTGTGACTGAAGCTTTTAATGTGCTGAATCTATCTTTCAATTTTAATTGGGCTTGTTGTGTCATGCTTATAATGCCTGGTATTGTGCGATCCCTTGCTCGAGATCGTTATAAAACGTTAATTCACCTTTGTGCAACACAATGGCACTGTCACAGAATTGTCTGATTTCATCCATCTCATGGCTCACCATGATCACGTTGGCTTTTTCGCTGCGCTCAAGTAAGGCTGCTTTGGCCTTTCTACGAAATTTCGCATCGCCTACCGATGTGACTTCGTCTATTAGATATACATCAAAGTCAATGCCTATTGAGCACGCAAAAGCCAGGCGGGGTTTCATGCCAGTTGAATAACTTTTCACTGGCAAGTCAAATTTTTTACCTAGCTCGGCAAATTTTATTACTCGCCGTTCATACTCGTCGATATCCGCGATACCGTTAACTTTACCGATAAATCGCGTGTTTTCTCTGCCGGTCATTTGTGGATGAATACCCGTCGCTAAGGCGACCGGCCATGACAGGCTTAGATCAGTGAAAATATTGCCTTTATTCGCATATTCACTACCGGCTAGTAGCCGAAAAAGCGTGGACTTACCTGCCCCATTTGAACCCAAGATACCAATATTGTGACCCGACGGAATATCAAATGAAAGATCTTTAAAAATGTACTGTTTGCCTAATCGTGAAGGGTAATACTTGGTAATATTTTCAAGTCTTATCATCTACTTATTCCCTGCTTCCAAGAAATGTGGTACACCGCCATGGAAAAGAAACTAAAAACAAGCACGGTGCCGCTAAGGTAGCTTAAACTCACACCTTCACTTCCATAGGTTGCTCGCACTGCAAAGCGGGTCAGTTCAATAGCATGCAAAACGGGATTCCAGTCCAGAAAATGCCAATACTCTCGAGGGATATCTTGCAAAGAAAAAAATGTACCCGATATAAAAAACATTGGTCGCTCAAATAGCTGCCTAACTTTACCTACCTCTGTAACAAATAGTTCGGCTATACCAAACAATAATCCCAGAGAAACGGAGAAGATCCACAACAAAAAAAAGCAAGCTAACAGCAGTAGAGGTTTAGCTATGTGCAGCTCCATGCCCATAAAATACATAATGATAATAATGCCTATTACCACAAAAACTTTGCTTAGCAGCTGAAATAATGCTCCAGCCAAAACTGCGCTAATGGGCTGTACTTGCCTAAAGGCAAACAGGGCTTTATTTTTCCTAATCGCACCGGCAGAACCGCCCATAGTTTGCAAAAAGCTCTGAATAAACAAAATACCAATAGCCATAAATGTAAAAGTGGGTAAAGTATGCACTTCAGGCCCACCTATTCGGCCACGGGCAAATGACAACACAAAAATAAATATGACCGGGCTTATAATTGCCCAACCTAAACCTAACTTATCATTAAACCCCGTACGAATTTCACGAACGAATAAGGCAAAGATCACGTCTCGCCAAATTTGCCATTTATTACGTTTGAGTACCGTTGTCATACACTAATCTTGCGAAAAGTAAGCACGATTATTTAACAGCATTCGCAGCGATTGCTATTTGATACACAACTTGAGTGATGTCTTTTACTGCTTGCAGTAACTTCGTATCAATTTTAGGCAACACCAAAATTTGGTCACCGGCTTGCAGGCTGTGTTTGTTGTCATCTGCTAACCATGAACTTTCTGAGTCGATGAATATCGTCAATCCGTTGGCACGGACCACGGCTATACGTTCATCGTTTGCTCTTTCGCTAAACCCGCCTGCCCAGGCCACGTAATCTCTGATGGTAGCATTGGGGTTGTAAACAACGGCTTGTGGCATTAGCACTTCACCCGACACTTGAATGAGATCGGTTTGTGCGGGGATAACAATTTCATCACCCTGTTCGAGTCTAATATTCGCCACCTTGCCATTTTCAGACAATATCACTTTACCCAAGGGTTCAATAAGTCTGGCTCTGGCCACAAACTGTGAGACCAGTTGCGCTT
>JBLHWO010000308.1:0-3782 GCA_047629215.1 Cellvibrionaceae bacterium
CCTGCAGCGGCTGATATAACACCACATAGAGCACCAGACATCATCCAAAATGGATCACGTGTTTTAGTGTAAGCACCGATCATTCCACCAGCAACTGCCATTAAGGTATTAAAGGTAATAGCTGACAGAGTTGTTGGCATACCATAGATGTTCGCCCATTGGGTTGCAGACCAACTAATGGGTGTTCCTGGGAATATTAAACAGCCTGCTAGAAATCCAAAGAATCCCGCAACAATAAACATCAGACCCACCATCGTCATTGGCATACTGTGCCCGACAATCACGTTAGCTGAACCATCAGCATTGAACTTACCAATACGTGGCCCGAGGTTAATTAAAACACCCAGTGCAAAAAAGCCGGAAATAATATGCACAACGCCAGAAGCCCCGAAGTCATGATAACCCCAACTAGTCACTAACCAGCCCTGATAATGCCAACCCCAAGAGGCCGCTAGAATCCAAACAACTGAACCTAGTAATACAGCTAGTATAATAAATGCTGTCATACGAATTCGCTCGATTACCGCACCCGACATTATTGAAGCCGTGGTACAAGCGAACAGGGTAAAAGCACCCCAGAACACACCAGTCGCATTATCCATTAGATTGGGTCCCATGCTTTCACCCCAGGGTACGCCACCGGCGCCCGCTTCGAAGTCAGGGATAAAACCATTCGTCATGGCTAAATAGATCCACCAGCCAAACATCCAGAAAGTTGGAATCATATAGGCGAAAGCTAATATGTTCTTCGTACCCGCAGCCAACGTATGTTTAACTCTCGAAGCGCCCATTTCGTACATCATAAATCCTGCATGAATCAGGATCATAAACCCAGTGCACCAATAGTAATAAACCTCGAGGTTTATTGTATTGGCAGCAATTATCGCTGCTTCTAGTTCTTCAAGTGACATTGTTTTCCTCCTCAGTAATTAAAGAATAATGAATTAATATAAATAATGTTTGGTGAAACCATCGTTCCCAATTCACTTATAACTAATAATAACGTTAATTTATGAATATAATATTGCGCTTCATTCGAAGAATAGTTTCGAATTTCGATATATGTTATTGGTCAATAGTTAGTAATCTAAATATTTTTTCTTGTAACAAATTAACCTTTAATCACAGGTGAACATTCCATACAACTTTGATTATCAACATAAGCATTACTGGCTGTCATATTATAATGTCGCACTAATCTGGTGCGATACAGCGTGAAGAATTTTAAAGATTTCACTGAAGGAAGCGTCTTAGTAAAACGAAAACTAAGACCCTATTTATTAAATGATGGTTTTATAAGTTTAAGAGTTTGGTAAAGTATTTAAATTATTTTTATATTCGATCTATTTTCTTAAAAGGGATAGGTTTTCACTTCCAAGTCCAGTCAAAACGTACAATACGCTTACTCAACATACACTACTTAGACAAAGCGTTTAATTGATCTCGACTAGTAAATGTGGATATGAAATTGTCAAGAATTCTTTCATCACTCAGCTCAAGCAGGTAGATCTTGTGAATAGCTTTGCCATGTCTATCAAAGAACTGCAAACTCTGACTTTCACCATTAGTTATTTTTTCACGTACAAAAAAACCTTGGTGCCAGTGACTTATAAACAATCTAAGATTAATCAAATCATCAAGTACAAAACCCATGCTGCTCATAATTTTTACGTTGCTATAGACTCCATTTTTTTCATGGACCACATATTCATTTCGCGTTAGAAGCATTACAGGTCCCAGTGTTTTTATTGCTGTAATAATTAGGCTCCACTCTGATTTTAAGCGAATCAATGAGTCACTACAGCCCGCTACTAACAGCTCAAGCTCACTCATTTTGTTTAAAATATTCGGATTGAGCATATCGATCTCCTTAATTTAAAAATTCAAATTCATAAATACACAGTGCATTAGGCTTAACTTTCACCAACTTAATTTTGCAGATCTAAATCACCCTTAACTTATGGAAGAATTCAGGCTTAAATTGAATACAACGACTTCTGTAATCTCAATATTGTTTCTTTGCCAGGGTATTTTCTTAATTTGTTAACCAAAAAGGAATTGCAGTAATGGCTTCAAAGTTCAATTCTGTCTAGGTGCTAAATATAATATATAATCGCAAATGATAATCATTCGCATAATAAAAGTAAATGCCTTTTCACAAAATAAGCATCGTAAAAGCAATATTGCATGCACTTTTTTCAATGCTAGACTTAGGCAACTCGTTATCAAAGGCAGTTATTCGCAGTAAATAAGGAACCACAGAATGAACCCGTTATTACAATATGCTTATTTAAATACGGTCTATTACATCGATGTAGCTGACGCTCCTTTTAAGCTCAATATTGGGCGTTATTCACTTAGAGCTGGATCGGCTGCATCAAAAACTCGGCGTCAACACCTCGCTTTATATCAAGGCCTGGAATCCTTTTAGTGACCAACTGACAGATGAAGAAATTAACGCTAAACAGCAAATGCTTGTAGCAGATATTCCTGATCTAGGTTTCGATATGATCACTGCAGAGGCATCGCCTTGAGTGGTGACTGGCCACCAGAAGAAAGTATAGTTGTCTTAGGCTGCGACGAGAGTACAGCGATCACACTGAACCAGAAATACCGGCAGAACGCAGTTGTATTTTCAGACGAAAATGCAATACCACGTCTAATAGAGACTGAATGAAGGCTTTATCAGTTTATGAGGTCGGTAGCGAACTGACAGCATTTTTTTTTACTAATCACTTAATCCTCTGACTGGATTTCGCCAATTGACATTATAAGAGTGGCCTCTTATGCTTTTTCGCAGTCAGTTCAAGAAAGTCTTTTACTAAAAATGGGTTTTTATATGAAAACGTCGATTTCAATAATGGCTGTGGCCGTCAGTCTTACACTAATTTCCACAATGCTACTGGCCAAAGAAGCGCGTTACCCTGAATTTGGTAACGGTCGTATCGAACAAAATCTCGTCAAATCTAAAAATTACATGGTCTCGTCTGCTAATCCCTACGCGAGCGAAGCGGGTATGCGGGTGCTAGCAAAAGGGGGCAGCGCAATTGATGCAGCGATTGCGGTACAAATGGTTTTGACTTTGGTGGAGCCCGAGTCCAGCGGTATTGGCGGCGGTGCGTTTGCTCTTTATTGGGACAAGACAAATAAATCACTGCAAAGCTTTGATGGACGTGAAAAAGCACCCATGGCAGCTGATGGTAAGCTTTTTCAGCAAGACGAGAAAAATATGAATTGGTGGGACGCTCTCGCCGGTGGCAGAGCTGTAGGTGTTCCGGGTGTTGTCGCTATGATGGAAAAAGTCCACCAACAACACGGCGAGCTACCTTGGGCTGAATTGTTTGACGATGCAATCAAGCTTTCTGAAAACGGGTTTGAGATTTCTCCGAAATTAGGAGCCTCTATTGCTAGAGGAACGAACCCCGCACTAGGACGCTATGAAGCTAGCTGGAATTACTTCTTCCCCGATGGCCAACCACTGCGAGCTGGTGTAATAAAGAAGAATCCGGAGCTTGCGATGACGTTTCGAAGAATTGCGTTGCTTGGTTCGAGCGGCTTTTATAAAGGACAGATTGCACTGGATATCGTCAATGCAGCGCGTAATACCGCAGCGGATAACCCAGGACTTATCACAATTGAAGATATGATAGGGTATGAGGCAATTGAGCGACCTCCCGTTTGCGCGCCATACAAAACTTTTAAAATTTGTGGTATGGGACCTCCCACATCGGGTGGCATGACGGTTATTCAGATCCTGAAGCTGCTTGAAGGTAAAAACCTTA
>JBLHWO010000309.1:0-3764 GCA_047629215.1 Cellvibrionaceae bacterium
ATCTACCTTTGTGGGCAGGTCTGCAGTGATGCTAGCCTAGGTATAAAAGAGCAGACCAGTAGCATGTTAAAAAAAGTTGACCAACTTTTACTGCAAGCGGGTAGCGATAAAAAACACATGTTGTCGGCGACTTTATACATTAAAGATATGCAATATTTTGCCGAGATGAATCAGGTTTGGGATGATTGGCTTTTAGAAGGCTATGCCCCAGCACGCGCTTGCGTGGCAGCTAGTATGGCTCGTGAAGAGTTACTTGTAGAAGTGTCAATTATTGCTACTGAAATTAATAGTTGATGGTTTTCGACTGAAAAAAAATCGAGAAAGTCTGTAGATACTTTATGAATTAAACTCCATGTGGTTCTTTGATCGCAATTTTCTAGCCTAGCTTTATCAAATATCACCTATTTTTTATTCTCAATTCTTCATAATCAAAGGTGTAAAGTCGTTAGTCGTCTCAGTAAATCATATGAAGCTACCCTCGTTATTAACAGTAGTAATTCGTTTCAGCACCTAAGCAATATTTTTAGCTGAAGCACTAGGCCTAATGAGGCTCTATAGGACAGATGTCAGGTTTATTGAATGACAGTATCTGTATAGCTTACACACAGCGAATAAACTTTATTTACGCAGATTTTTTGCAAGATGGCAATCTACAACGTATAAGCTAGAACCTGTGTGTTATTAGTACAAGTCACACGGTATACGAATCGCCGTTAAGGTCGATTGTAATGGTAAAATAGCCTCATTTTTTAAGTATTTGAATAATAATTAATCGTTGATACTTTCTGTTCTACGTCGTTTAAGGTTCGAGCAAATGCTTACTGCAGTGTTTCAGACTCTGTACATTAGCTATTATCAATCTTGAGCCATAGCTTAATAAGGTCATTTGAAGCGTATTTGGATATATGGACGAAGCAGAGTTTTGTTTTTTTCTACTGTTTTTATATAAGCAAACTCTCATACACGGTTGAATTGTATTAAGTAGATACATGGTTATCTTATCTAAAGTAAGCGAAATAAAAATTATGTCGAATAAAGAATTTATACTTCAGCGTATCTGTATATATGCGGGTAAAAGCTTTGACCCATCTATTGATGAGAGTGTCTGTCAAGTATTGCGCTCTAAATTTAATATCCATTTACCACAAAGAGCAACCATAGAGGCATCTCTAGAGTCTGCGATAAGTGATCATGAAATTTTAGACCTTATTCTGAAATATCGCACAATGGATTAGTTATTGCCTATATTCGTATTCGAATTGTTAGTTGTTCCCACCTGATTTGTCTTTCCTTTTCTATCTTTGAGTGATTTCGACGCGACTTCTAAGAAATTCTTTGTGCGTTATAAGCATCAAAGGATGTCCTTGAAGTAATATCATCCGCGCAGAAAAAGCTCTAACAATTTGAGTGGTTCACAAGAGCACCTTTTTCATGACAAGCTGTTGTGATCGGTGTTGAAAAGTAAGACTATTATGTAACAGTCTTAAATTTGTATAAAAGCTTAATTTTAAAGATTGCCCAGCGATTAACCATGATTCAGCTGCAAGATAGGGCGAAGTTTGTGGGAGGTGTTTATTAGACCTCGGAGAATCATTGTCGAGGGGATATTTAGGTGCTGTAGACTCGTAAAACATCACGAGTGATGGTTTGATAACTATAAGCTCTGTGCATATGCTGATTGATGAGGTGATGGCTACAAGCTCCGAATGAAGCCGATAAATTATGTTGCTCTCATCAGCACAGTGCATTATATTTATCGAGTTATTTATCATTCTTTGAGACAATTAACTCTAGTATTTGTTTATTAAAGGAGCTGAAATGAAACCGGAACGCGATATTGAAAAAATTTATTCAACCTCTGGGTTCGTGGCAAAATTACGCCGACTGGCGGATGCTTTAGAGCGCGATGAGAAGTTCGAGATCCAAATTGCTGGAGAGCGAATCTATATTCCTGTGAGAGCTGAATATAGTATTGAGCACGAGCGCGGGGACTCAGAAGAAGAGATAGAGTTTCAAATTAAATGGTCGAACAAATAGTTAGTGCTAACAGCGGATTTGCTCAGTGTCCTTAATGTGAGAAATTAAAGATTAAAGCTCTTTAGGTGTAATTCTCCGCAATCCGCTATTAAATACCAACCAGTTTTGTGCCAATCACCCAGTACAATGCGCTCAGCGGGTTTTTCGTTAAGGCTAATGTTGTGTCTTGCAGGCCGGTGTGTGTGACCGTGAATAAGTCTTGGCGTCGAGTGCTTTTGCATCATTTTAAGTACTTGGCTGGGCGTTACATCCATTATGTCTTTGGCTTTTAGGCTGTTCATAGATTGGCTAGTAGCGCGAATATGATTGGCAATCGTTTTGCGCTCGGCAAGTGGTTTTTGTAAAAAGCTGCGCTGCCACTCTTGGTTTCGAACCATGTTACGAAATGCCATGTATTCTTTGTCCTGAGTGCACATACTGTCGCCATGCATCAATAACGTCCGGATTCCATTCAGGTCAATAATGTAGGGGTCTTCTAATAAAGTAATGCCTGCCTGCTTAGCAAAGTCACTACCAATTAAAAAATCTCTGTTGCCATGCATAAAAAAGAGACTATGGGTGTTGCTATAGTCATGTAAGGCTGCAGTAATGGCTTTGTAGTCCTGTGTGTCATCGTCATCACCTACCCATGCATCAAAGAAATCACCTAAGATATAAAGCTCGTCAGCATTTTTTGCAGTGGTATTTAAAAACGTTAAAAAAGCGCTAGTAACCTCTGGGCGAGTCGGTGAGAGGTGAAGGTCAGATATAAACAAGTGCATATAACTACCTTCTTATGAGTAAAGTTGCCTTAAATAACATAACGCTAATTAAAGCTATTTCAAAACGCTATTTTCAGGTGTGGTGCCCAAACTGGAAGCGTATTAACCGCAATATCTACTGGACAGATAAAATCGCGATCAATGTACAAAAGACTGCAGGGGATTAGAAGTTACGCAATGGTTACTTTATTGATTATAACAGACTCATTGGGTACGTCTTGGTGAAAGCCGTTAGAGCCTGTTGGCACAGCTTTGATTTTATCGACAATATCTGTGCCTACAGTAACCTTAGCAAACACACAATAACCCCAGCCCTGGGTAGTTTTGGCTGAATGGTTAAGAAAGTCATTGTCTTTAATGTTAATAAAAAACTGTGCGCTGGCACTATCTGGGTCCATGGTGCGAGCCATTGCAAGTGTGTAGCAATCGTTTTTCAAACCGTTATCTGCTTCATTAACGATAGTTTCGCGAGTCTCTTTTTGCTCCATGTTTTCGTCAAAGCCACCGCCTTGAACCATAAAACCATCGATAACACGATGAAAAATTGTACCGTCATAAAAGCCGTCGCGTGCGTATTGTTCAAAATTAGCCGCAGTTATTGGGGCTTTATCGAAATCTAGTTCGATGGTGATATCGCCAAAATTGGTGTGTAAGGTAATCATTCATTAATCCTATTTGATACAAATTTGTTAGCTGGCCGATTAAGTCGTGCTAGACAAGTGTTTAAGTGATGAATAATACCAAAACTTATCATATTTGGGGTGTTAAGCCATCGACGGGCGGCTATAATACGCTTTTTATTTCAATTCTTCCATAACCTAATACGTTGATAACTTCCTATGACGGCTGTCCCCGAAAATAATACCCAAAATAATAGTGTTGTGCCTGAGCGCCCATTAAACTTTCTTGAGCAGCAAATTAAAGATGAATTAGCCTCAGGAAAACATCAAAAAATAGTGACCCGTT
>JBLHWO010000310.1:0-3762 GCA_047629215.1 Cellvibrionaceae bacterium
ACCAACGTAAACCACCTCTGGCGACCTTGCCCCCACGCAGATGAACACCTTCGACTCTAGAAGAATAAACAAATATTTCAAACTTTGGCCGAGGCAGAGGGATATTTTTAAGTTTACTCGGGTCGAGCTTTAAACTTAAGTATTCTTTGTGCTCATCAACACCTTCTTTTCCACTATCTTTCTTTTGGAAGAAATTGGTTCTTAAGGTTGCTTGCATAAGCTCAAGATACTGCCGAAGGATCCTATCTTCACTCAAACTTGATACCGAATCAAATAAATGATTAAGCTGTTCAGCTAAGCGATTGGCAGTTTTTTCAGAACGCTTATTGGTTGGATTAAACAAACAATCAAACAGTGTAACCAGCTTTTTTACGATATCAGTATGATTAACCAAAGATCTCGAAATAAATTTTTGGCTAAAGCCAAAGCTTATTTGCTTCATATAGCGCGAGTAGGCACGCAACATAGTGATTTGGCGCCAATTTAGACCTGTTTTCAGTATCAAACTATTAAAGCCATCACTATCTGAATCACCTCTCCAGACAGCAATAAATGCGTCCGACAAATTATCCCTATAATCATTCGGCTCAATATCGGGCTTATCAGGAAAATCGACGGTAAAATTATAAATCCAAAAAATTTCGTTTTCTTGCTCTATATCATAAGGATATTCTTCTATCACTTTTAGACCAAAATTTTCGAGTACGGGAATCATAGCGGAAAGAGAGAGCTGTGTTCCTCGATGATAAATTTTAATTTTTAGCTCGTTATGATCGGGAGTAATACTACGATAAAAACTAAACGCTAACTGCTTGTTATCATCTGACGAAAGAGTTTGCATCCTTTCGATATCCGCCACCGCTACTCTGGGGCTATTTTCATCGGTATAACCAGCGGGAAAGGCTTGCCTATACTGCCTATAAAGTAACAACCCTCTTTCCTCTCCGTATGCATCGTTAAGAGCCACCTGTAAATCTTCATTCCAGTCTCTCGCGAGATGAATAACATCCTGCTCTAATTTTTTGTGATCTAAAGGGAACACTAGTGGCGATTTTAATTTAAATACAAAGCGGCAGCGGGCTAGAGATGATTCACTAAACCACGTACTATTGGTTGAACTTTCAACATCGATATTTTTAGCTAAGAGCGCATAAACTTGCTCCCTCAATCGAGAATTTAAAATATCTTTAGGGGCATAAAAAATCGCGGTAATAAAACGTTGATCAATATTTTCACGTAAAAAAAGCTTAACTTTCCGCCGTTCTTGTATGTAAAGAACATTAAGACCCACGTCTAACAAATAATCTACGCTAGCTTGAAAAAGTTCATCTCTCGGAAAAGTACCAAGAATATGAGACAGCTCCACATAATTATAGGTATCGGGAGGGATTTTCGAACTATCCAATATTCTCTGAATTTTTTCCCTAATTAGAGGGATGTCAGTAGCACTATTCAAATAAACATTATGTTTATACAGCCCCATAAAACGATAGCCACCAACCACTTTCCCAGACTCATCAAAACGATTGATAACCACGTAATCCAAATAAGCCAAGCGGTGGACAGATGACAAATGGCCTGATTTAGAAAAGATAATGGGGTTCTCTATGCCGGCAGATACCAACTGATCTTTCGACATAAATTCAAATAGCTCATCGGATTCGCTCCATTGACGAAACAGCCCCAAACAAGATTCTTTATTCGACTTAACCGACTCTTTATCGATTAAGTATTCATCATATGCGAGAAAAGTGAAGTGTCCCTGTTTTAACCACTCTAGGAATATCTTTGTTTCTGTTACCGTATCTGCAGATAATTGTTTATCTGACTGGTCTAAGTGTTCAATAACACGATCAACATGATTAACTATATCTGGATAATCTTTTGCGACAACTTCTACGTTGGCAATAGTTTTATTAATCAAGCTATTAAGCTCTTTAATGTCAGCACTGCGAGAATGATGATCTATTTCCATATAAAGGAATAGTTCATTAACCCCTTCTAATTTTTGACTTTTGGTTTGGCCCTGCTCAACAATATGACTAATCGCACCTTTAGCATCACGTTTAACGACAAAATAAGCATGAAAAACCTTGTGTATTTTAATCTGCTTTTTACCTAACATGTTCCTTATAGAGTCAATCAAATAGCGGACATCTCTATGATGCAATATCAGTACGGAATGCTGACTCTGCCAACCATGCTCTTCCACGTTAGGGTTAAATAGAAAGGATTGACTTGTAGGCTTAACTTGCATGTGCCTAAAAGAAGTCGCTATTAGCCCTTTTAGGTCTTCTTCTACGTAACTTTCGACATCATCTTCTGCTACGAGGGAAAACAGACTGGATGTAAAAGTAGAGAGATGTGCAGCATCTGTCTTGGGTAGGCGCTTTGCTATTAATTGATTAATTTCGTCTATTTTTATTTTTGATTGTACAGAATGTATCTTGGTCATCAATGTTTCTGTTTTTAGCCTCTTTGGTCGATTAAATTTTAGTTAATGTGTTTTTGAAGTGATGATATATGAAATACCATTTGACTTTCACTTTGCTTGCATTGCAGACTAATTACCTGCTGCTTTTTCAGCCTTATCTTATAAAAGTGAAGAGAATTACCGTCCATAAGAACGATCTAAAATCCTACAGTAATAAGCTTTTGCATACTACTGGTTTATTAATAACAAAAGTATTTAATTCAAATTTAAACAACAAATACATAAAATAGCTTTACTATATTCAATATAAAAACGATTATAAAAATAACTTTTTTTATACCCTTACCAAGAATGAAAGGCAAGAAAAAGACGTAAACCTAAATACCGCAGTTATATTGTTGCGAGGGTGACTAAGGTGCGGAATATAAAGTGATTTTTTGCATTTTTTCGGCAAATTCGTAGCCACCCTTCGGGTGCAGCCTAAAAAAGTAAAAACGCTTTATATTCTGTACCTTAGGCTGACGCGGTAGATTCAACTGTGGTGTTTAGGTCACACAAACATCATATAAAAAGATATGACGGCTAGAACATCAATGCTACAACACAAGCCACCAAAGTCATCAAAACGAGGAAGAACTTCATAGTATCTAGCAACCATTTACTGGCTCTCCAACAGCCGCAAGACGCCTACCATGCTACCCAAGGCTAAAACCTAGACCAAATACTGTGGAGAAATGGCAATAAGGTTGGCTGCATTAGCAATATCAGCGGGCATTGCCATCATCATGTTAAATGTTGGCAATATTAAATTAGAGCCGCCGCCAGTAACGGTATCGATAATACCCGCAATAAAACCAACGACAACCAATGGAAAAAAATAAAGTCATGAATAACCACAAAAATGTCGTCTTTTATTAATATTAGACGACAGACGACCCTACCCTGAGAGGCAATAAACAGGTGGAGAGCTATTTTTAACCTATAAATGGTAATTGGAGCTATGCTATAAAAACATACGCTTTATTGGAGTGCCGGAAGATTTCAGAATAGCGTAGCAACACTATAAATCGTATAGCAAACTCTAACTTACTTGTTGCTGAGAAAAGCGCTAGGTGAACCAATAACTCGCTTCAGAGCACTTAGCTTATAGGTTTATATGCAATAGACCATCTAGTCTACCTGCTAATATCCCCACTGTATTTTCAGGAAACAAGAGCATGAGGTGGCAATTAAAAAGATGGCCTTCGGTACGGTAGTAAATTTCTACCGCTACTGTTTTTTCTGTCTCGACTATTGGGCACATATCAATCGATGACGGGACTAAGTGT
>JBLHWO010000311.1:0-3761 GCA_047629215.1 Cellvibrionaceae bacterium
ACAAGCTGATCAGGTAAAAAAAGCCTACTCTCACCAGATTACCTTTGAAGCTGCAGCTCAAAAAGAAGGCTGGGTGAGGTTATCCGGTTTTCGTCACGCATAATCACAATGACAAAAAGCAATCATTGGATGTTTATTATCCGCCCCAACTCCACTACACTTAGCACTCAATAATAAACAACTTTAACGTTGACCTGTAAATGCCTGATTCTGCTTCCGATATAGTCACTCGCTGCCCACAGTGCAATACTGTATTTCGGGTAACGCCGAATCAGCTTGCAGTTGCCGACGGCGTTGTACGATGCGGCTCCTGCCTAGCCGTCTTTAAAGCAGTTGACTATAAAATATCAGCCTACAATTCAGCGTTAGCTGACTCGAACGCAGAAAGCCCTCCGCAAGGACCTGAAACGGATGACGACAATTTAATCACTGATGAGGAAGAGTCCGGTTTAGAGCTAAATGATGACATATATGATTTAGACACAGACAATAAAAACAAAAAAATCTCACTATTTGACCGCAAGCTTCAACCTACATCCCCCCACCCCAGAGAGAATGCGGATGAAAGCTGGGCTTTGGATATGCTAGCGGATTTAGAAGAAGATGATGATGATATTGAGCCTATCAGAATAAACAGGTCCAAAAAGACAAGGGAAACTAACCAAGAGAGAAACTCCTCTAAAACCCCAAGCATTGAAACCGCCTCACATCAAAAAGAATCTGTAAGCTCCACAGAAAAAGCTGACGCTAACACCAGACAAAAATCTGCAACAACCCCGATAGAGCAAAAATCCTTTCAGGCAGAAAATAAGGAGCCTATAATACTGAAAGACACCGCCATATCTGATTCTGAAATAAAATCGAAGAGCAAAAAAGGCTTTTCTTTTTTTAAAAGTAAAAAGGCCGATCAAACAATATCAGAACAGCACAATCTAGAGGATAACGCTGCGCTAGATGATCTTACCTTTGATTTTGATGATACTTATGAACAAGAAGTCACTGACAATACAAAAGAATTTGAAAATGATGCCGATTCATCATTAATTGATGATCATTACATTTCCGTCGACAAGAATATAGATACGAGTATTCGCGATACTGAAATACCTGACGATTGTTCACAAGAAACACTAGCTAGCCCACATATTAGCGATGAGGAAATAGAAGATGCCATGCATTCTCGCACAAGCTATGCGAACGAACGCAACGATTATCTATCCGGCATTCAACCCGCTCCGGTAGAGATGGAATGGTATGAGTCAGTGCGCACTCAACGCTGGCTATGGATGACGGGAGCTACGATACTCGGAGCAATACTAGTAATACAAATTGCCACCTTCCGTTTCGATACATTGAGTAAAAATGAGAACTACCGGCCTTACTATGAAACTGCCTGTAAATTAATTAGCTGCCAATTACCCAATCTAATAGACACCAATAAGATTCGAGCAACTAATCTTGTCGTTCGCAGTCATCCGAGCAAAGCAGACTCACTCATTATCGATGCCATCCTCATCAATAACGCCTCTTATGATCAACCATATCCTGCACTTAAACTCGAATTTAGTGATTTAAATAACCAGCTCCTTGCTAATAGAGATTTACAGCCAAGCGAATACTTACGAGGGGAGCTATCAGGAGCCAAGAAAATGCCCGCAAACCAGCCGATTCAGCTATCTTTAGCTATCATCGATCCAGGCGAAACAGCTGTAAACTATCAACTCAAGGTAATCAAGGCCAAACCTCAGCCACAGTAAAACAATAGTAGATCAATAGAAATAGAAGGCACATAAAATAAACTCAAAAAATAACCAATTTTTTGAGTTTTCAGCTTCCTCATCAAAGCAGTTAGCGTTATCATAGACGCTTACAAGGTAAAGACTAGGTTCAGGTTCACACTTGTTAGCTGTTCAGATTAAAAAAGTACCAATCACGGCCAACAACTACCACATGTCCTCTGACTTATTAAAACAGTCAATAACTTGTGGTAATAAAACTAATTTATCTACCCCATTCATTACTTATTTAGTTAAAGTTCGTATACTTCGTACTCGACTGAAGGTGTTCTAAATTAAATATGTTCAATATAGGCAGTTGGATAGTCGAGCAACCAACAATACTAGCGCCTATGGCGGGGGTTACTGATTTACCTTTTAGACGGCTTTGCAGGCAACTCGGCGCTGGATTAGCAGTTTCAGAGATGGTGACTTCAGACTGCAGGCTTTGGAATACCAAAAAAAGCCTAAGTCGCCTGGCACACGACAAAGATGAAAATCCACGCTCAGTGCAACTGGCTGGGAATGATCCTTCGCAGCTGGCAGATGCTGCAAAAGCCAATGTTGATATGGGCGCCCAAATCATTGATATAAATATGGGGTGTCCAGCGAAAAAAGTGTGTAAAAAAGCGGCTGGTTCAGCTTTGTTAAAAGATGAAAAGTTGGTCGCTGCAATATTACAGTCTGTTGTCAAAGCAGTCGATGTACCCGTTACACTTAAGATAAGGACCGGTTGGGATATTGAAAGCCGTAACGGTGTTACCGTGGCAAAAATAGCTGAAGATGCAGGGATTCAAGCTCTTGCTGTTCATGGTAGAACACGAAGTTGTGCGTTTCGTGGCGATGTGGAGTATGACACTATCGCCGACATTGTCAGTAAACTCAGTATTCCCGTATTTGCAAATGGTGATATTACATCGGCCAAGCATGCAGCTTGGGTTATGGACCACACCAAAGCAAAGGCCATTATGATTGGACGTGGAGCACAGGGTAACCCATGGCTATTTAGAGAAATTAATTACTTTTTAGCAACCGGTAAAGTTTTGGCTAAACCAACACTGGTAGAATTTTGTATAACAGTACTTGCACACATCAAAGCATTACATGAATTTTATGGCGATAAACAAGGTTCTAAAATTGCACGCAAACATCTTACATGGTATTTACAAAAACAAGCAACTTGCCAGAGCTTAGGTCACCCGCACCTAGATCAAGAGTATCGACATACATTTAATCGGATTGAATCCGCTCAAGAACAGCGTGACTCACTACAGTCATATTTTGAAACATATATTGAAACGATAGCTACTACTACAGGGGAAAGAGCAGCATGAGTTCAGCAGAACAAGCGGTATTAGAAACCAACTTTGACCAACAAGACATTCCTTCAGTCACTGCTTTACGCAAAAACACGCAAGAACAGTCACTTAGAGATTGCGTTGAAACAACGATGGAAAATTATTTTTGCCATCTTGACGGTCAAGGTGTAACGGATGTCTACGACATGGTACTTCAAGAAATTGAAGCTCCACTACTTGAAATCGTTATGAAAAATACCCGCCAGAACCAAACCAAAGCAGCAGAAATGCTTGGTTTAAATCGCGGAACCCTCCGAAAAAAATTAAAGCGCTACAGCCTACTTTAGTTTTTTCAAGCACACCACCTAAGGGATGAGTTGATCTAGCTCATCCCTTTTTTATGTACAGGATGTACGGTATCCCATGAGCGCATGGATGCCGGGTCAGTTAAGGCTCCTGTAAAACTGACATTTACACCATAACCTCCACCGACGGAGAAAATGCAAATAGATTGCATGGAACAATCTTTGCCCGTGACCTTCTAACGGAGCCTCTACAGTAACTACTGTCTGTAGAATGCAAAAACACTAAAACTAATTAAACTGAGAAACTCTTTTATCATGTCAGACTATCGTCCTGTAAAACGTGCGCTAATTAGCGTATCCGACAAAAATGGCATTGTTGAACT
>JBLHWO010000312.1:0-3749 GCA_047629215.1 Cellvibrionaceae bacterium
GAGAGTCTACGCTGTTATCCGGTGAATTTAGCCCCCATAAAAGTAATAATACAAGCAACACTAAATACAATAAACTGCGTCTCTTATTCAAAACCTTGCCCTCAAGTATTGTTGAGCTAGCGAACGACTATAACGTTAACTTGTGCATTCTCAATACTAAGTTAAGTCCAACGCACAAAGGCGGTCAAAGTACGCCTGTTGGATAGGGTGACTATCCGGAGATTTGCTTAAAAGATGATGGTAAGCCTGAATCAACCTTACATGCGACCGGTAAATAAATTAGTACAGTCATACTAAAAGTGCAAATGGAGCCGGCCAGCGTAGTCGATTTAGGCGATCGGTCTATCTAACAACACTCTGGGCGTTTGTTATTTCGATGCCAATCTATAGGAGGCCTCTGCATAACTCTAGTGCAAAAGGAAAATGAGAAAATATTTTTATCAAAATTGAGTGTAATAGCGAGCTATTGCGAAATATTTTGGTAAAAATATTGGAAACTATTAGCCATTTTATCTTGTGCTAGAGTTATGCAGAGGTCTCTATAGGTTATTTTGGCTATTTGGTGAGTGGATCGCAAATAGGGTGTCACTCAATGCGCATTTAGCGTGTCACTAGAGCTTTATCCTATATATGCCCAAAGATCAGGCGAGAATGTTAAGCGTATGAGGACTTTTTAAAATATGCTCAATATTTCACATCAGTGTGACTATCTTTGGTGCAAAGGTCCTTGTAGGACTGTATTATGCGCGCAATTATTTTATCAGATCAGCATATTTAAGAACCGAACCATGAGCAATCCAGCTAAACCCAATACTAATCTCCTATTGAAGCAGTCTCATACCAATATGCCAATGGGGGTCGCCGACAGCTACCGCTACTGGGGCGAAGACAACACAGTTTTCGTGAAAACTAGCGAAGGCTGTACCATTACAGATGCTGATGATCAGACCTACGTGGATTTTCGCTTAGCCTACGGCCCTATTATTCTAGGGTACCGTGATACCCGTATCGACCAAGCCGTGATTAAAGGTATTACCGAACGTGGCACCATCTCTGGCTTCTCAAGCGACCTTGATTCAGAAGTCATCGAACTGGTTAAACAGATGTGCCCAAACATCGAGAAAATGCGCTTTGCTAACTCCGGCACTGAGGCCGTGATAGGCGCTGTACGCACGGCCCGCGGCTTTACAGGTCGAAACAAGATTGTTGTGGTAGAAGGGGGCTTTCATGGTTTATACGACGAGATGATGTGGAAGTCTGATGTCGATAACTGGGATGCTGAATCTGGCAACCCACCCGAAATTGCATCGTTTGGTGTGGGCATTCCTGAAGCCAGCCGTGAGCATTTAGAAACCGTGCCCCTGAATAGCTTTGAAGCCATCGACGCTGTGTTTGCGCGAGTAGGGCATGACATAGCGGCCATCGTAATCGAACCTATTTTAGGCAACTGCGGCAGCATTGCCTCAAGTCAAGAATACATGCAAAAGCTGCGTGACATGTGTGACGCCAATGGCACATTATTAATCATGGATGAAGTAAAAACTGGGTTTCGAGTGGCCAGAGGCGGTGCACAAGAACTTTACGGCATCAAAGCTGACCTAACCACCTACGCAAAAGCCATGGGCAATGGTTACCCTGTTGCCGCGTTTGGAGGCCGCGCAGATGTGATGGATGTGATCAACTTTAACAGGAAGGGTGTCACCCATGGCGGAACGTACACCGCAAACATCATTGCTTTAACCGCCGCAAAAGCCACCTTAACCGTTCTAAATGAAACCGATGCCTACGACACCATTAATAGAGTCGGGGCAAACATTCAGAAAGTGCTAAGCCGAGTATTCACAAAGCATGGCATCGAACATCGGTTCGCAGGGCCAGATTCAATGTTTGGCATTCACTTTGGTGATATTGTTCCGAGCAACTACCGCGACTGGAAGCAAACTAATAGCGAGCTATACACTGAGTTTGCCATGAAGCTAATCAAACACGGAATCATGCTAGAACCGGATTCTCGTGAACCTTGGTTTATTTGTGAGTCACACCAAACAGTTGATTTGAATTGGCTAGAAAAAATTGCAGATCGCGCTATGGCAGAAGCAATAGCGACTGAAGCAATAGCGACTATGCCGTAAGTTAAAACTGATCAGTCTGGTTCGGTGAATTTAATAAAAATTTGGATATTTAAAAAACCATGTTTTGCTGTCTTTTTGTGACTGAACAAGGAATAAAGCGGGATAGACCATGGTTTCGACTTTCTGTTCTTGGCTGTGAGTTCAACGGCTCTGATGTGTTCTAAATCGAGATACTAATCAAGCTATTCAGTCGTATAAAAAATTGTTTTGATACCAAGCACAGGTCGAATCAAATACTGGCTTTTAATCCCTCGATGAGAGCTCCTTCGATAGACTTTTTTATAGAGTCCCAAGGACACTACAAATAGTTTGGTTTTTGGAAACATTGTGAGCATGGAAACTGGCTTTCAACTCCAAGGCTGTGCAACTAGGTCAAATCGACACCGCGTTGTTATACATCCAACTAGCTCAGGTTGTGAGAGCCGTTAGTAATGTATTCTGATGCTTTGCTGGAAAGTTCACCTCCGTGTTTACTTAGCCTTTTGATATCCTCCTTGATGATACCGCTGGGGCTACTAAATATGCTTTTTAACTTATCAAAAATCGCCATAGCGCCTTGTAATCCCTGTATGTTCAATAACTTATTTAGGCAATCTTAACATTATTTTTTGAGTAAATGCCCCGTAGAAACTTGAAAGAGGAAGGGCGGCAGACTATCTTCATCTAGAGACTAGCTTGCCACATGTTACCTATCTGAAATCCTGCGATCTCAAAGAAGGCCTAGACCATTAGAGTTGGATGAATATAAACGGGGTTCAGGATCGCGCAATGATGCAATGGCATATGCGAGCGGAGGGTATACGCTCAAGAACATAGGCATCTTCTTCGATTTACACTACTCTCGCGTGAGTAGAATCATTTCAAAGGCAAAAGACAAGACCTTACCTGACATTCTTTCTTGTGTTAGAGCCGGCCCTGTTTGCTATTATTCGTTTCTCGAGTTTGAGATATCGGGAAGAGAGAGGCTAGAATAGAGAATGAGCGGCAGTTTTAGTTAGAAGACGCCTTTTTGCGCGAAAAAATATTTAATTGCCGCACTAAAGAAAATCAATTTAGTCTTCGGAGACTCTTATGAAAGTCAATGCGAACATCCATATTAATGCCATCAGTCAAGAAATTTGGACGGCAATTACAGACATCCGACATTGCGCAGATATGATTTCTGAGGTTGTCGAGGTAACGCTTCTTAATGAGCCTTCGACGGGGGTGGTCGGCCTAAAGTGGCAGGAAACTCGCAAAATGTTTGGCAAGGAAGCGACCGAAACAATGTGGATAACCGAGGCGGTAGAATATGAGTATTATCAGACTCGAGCAGAAAGTAATGGCACCATATATAAATCTAAAATGGCGATCACTGGCACGAGCCAGACCAGTACACTAACTATGTCATTCAGCGACCATGCTGAAAGTTTGATGGCAAAAATCATGTCGAGCACGATGGGTTTTTTCGGTAAAAACTGGATGAAAAAAATTCTGCAAAAAGACCTCGCAGATATCAATAAATTTGTGGAAAGGACTTGAGGGTTAATTAGAGTGTCTCGTTAAACCTATCTTTTGCAATGCCGACATTTAAAGATACAGGCCACGCTTTAAAGCGTCAGCGGGAAATAAGCGTGG
>JBLHWO010000313.1:0-3737 GCA_047629215.1 Cellvibrionaceae bacterium
AAAGGCTGTTGACCATGGTGAGAAAGATAAATTACCTGTCACTATTACTCAGCCCTGTTCATATCGTTTGGCAATTACATTAAAAAAAATTGGCTTCTTCGCGTCCAAAGGGTAAGTAGCCGATTTTATCAATCACCAATAATTTCGGCCCAAGTACACTGCGCTTAATATAATTTTTAAGACGCTCTTATTTTTTTGCGGTTGCAAACTGGAACATCAGGTCAGCGGCTTTAATAAAGCGGACTTTTATGCTTTGTTGTATCTAGTTACAACAAAGCTTGAGGCCAAGTGGCTTTTACCCGCGCCGCTTGGGACAGCAACACGATATTTTTTGCTCGTTCAATAAACGCTAAACTAGTTAATTGTTGAAGTTGTTTACGGGGTGTCCCCCTAACGAATATAAAGTCATAATCCTCGAAGCGCTTCTTTCACTGGCGTCGCTGGCAATGCGGCTAACGTCAATTTCTCTTACATCAATAAGATTTCAGGGGTTTTACCTGTGGTCCATGAATACGCTGGCGCGAAATTTAATCTAACCACTGGTCGACTTGACTATTTACCGTATCAATATCCAGTGCGGGCCCTGCATGTTTGAGTGTTGTGGGTAACGGTGTGATAAAGCTATTTTTTAAATAGCCATTAAAACGTTCCACTTTATCTTTGTTTTGGCTCAATAAGGGCGGCATGCTCTCAAGCTGAAACCATAGTCTCTTGCCATTTGTAGTAACTTATCGTCCAACGATGACGGCCTTCACCATAGGTATTACGTGCAATCATGATGCATTTAGCATTATAAAAAAGGATTTATATCAGTACACCATCAAAAATAAATCAGTGCGCCTTCAATTCCCGCTAACCAATTTTATTGCTTCTAAAATTCGCTACAGCGGACATAGCTTGCTCGGCTAAACCGGAGCGTGGCAACAAAGGCTTTTAGTTTATATTTACCAAGCTTGATGGTGGTAAGTCGGCTTGTAGTTGTTGGTCTGCCGGCGTTTCAAAACGAACCACAGGGTCTTGTGTTGTGGGTTTGAAGTGACGAGTATAGTTCTTCACGATCCCTACTTTTCCTTGATAAACTTGGGCCGAGATTTATCGACACAGAACGGCTTCGGGAATCCAGTAAGGCTTTGCAGCATCAATACGAGCTCGCAAATAAGGTTTAAATAAACCCAACTTTGAAGCCCTCGCTTTGCGAGGCCCATAGCGGGACGATTGTGCTATATCGCGTAGATATCGACGCACGGTATTGCGCGAAATCCCTAGCTGTTTGGCGAAACTTTGAATATTGCAGCCTTGTCGGTGTAAATCGTGTGTGTCCACTAATGACTCCTGAGTTAACACTAAAACTACACCACCTCTTCGTTATTGAGAATTAGCGGTTATTGTGCATCATGTGGGTCAGTTTTAAATTGTCGGTGTCACGTCATTTTTCTGGCGTACAGTAGCTAAGGTCGCATGGCTAACCCACCTTATTACAAAAGTTGGTTTTACAAAACGACTGAACAAACTGGGATGGTGACATTAATTAATTGGGCACATCCCTGTACTCAATCCTACGGGCAGCCTTCGCTGTGGTAATCGGCTGTCCTGTCGATTACCACAGCACTTCGGCTCGGCATTGAACCGTAACGTCCACGATGACGTGAAGGGAATCACTAATACCGCAGACGCATGGAAGTGCAGGCGCGGCTAATGGTCTATCGAATCGCCACGGGACCGCAGAGGGGCCGCAAGTTGCTCACCCTGCAAGCCGGGGTCATGGCCGAAGCCTATAAGTCAATGGAGTCAGAGTTATTGATTGTAAGTCTCACGATACTTTGATGACGTCCTACCGCCCCAGCCAGCGAGTAAATCAAGGACTCTGAGCTCGTCACAGTTTTCTGGATAATTTAATTAAAGGGCATTTATATTCCACTGGGCTTACATAGCCCAAGTAGGCCTTAATTAGGGATTCCCCAGAAATATATCAATGTCGGCGGAAAGCCATGCTATTCCTGGCCTCTAGGTTGCCAGCGTTGCACCAAAGAGCTCGAGCAAGAACTATTGGAACAGCTACCCATTACAGGAATGGACAAGGTCAAACAAACCAATGGAATAAAAATGGTTGAACCCTTACTTAATACCCTCAACATTGATGGCATTGTTATCAATGCTGACGCATTGCTAACACAGAAAAAATAGCGATATATCTAATTTTTGAGTGCCTTCTCGCTTCCCTGCATTGTAATTACTAAAATGCTTAAATGAAGCTGAACGTTGCGCGATTACTTTTGGTTTGAAAATGTATTCTGTAATGGCGCTGGACATTACCTGACGATAAAAAAATGTTACATCCATATCAAAATCACTTAAGGTCTTAAATAGAGTGCCGCAGGTAAGGTCAATCCCCTTTATCGGTGGATGCCCAGATGGACGAATTTCTATTTTACCCCTATCGACAATATCAAATTGTTGTGGTCTTTCTGGAGTAGCCTTTTGGCGGTAGACATAACTGATCAAAAGTATGTCATGATTCTAGTATTTGGCAAGTAGGTGATTGATGTCCGCTATTTGTTTGTAGTCGCAGTAGTTAAATAAATCCCAAGTTAAAATAAAATAAAATCAAAATTAATATCTGGGTCGAGGTTCAGAAAGGCATCGCTGAACGGTCGTCTGATTTTATCATTTCTTTGCCATTGTAGATGAGGAAATAAATCCACGTTGTAGACGCCTTGGTAGCGGTCAACAAAAAAATCGGTGTTTTTACTGAGGCTTTGACCAACAATTAAAACTTCTCCATTTTTCTTGCGGCGTAAATGATTACAAGCCATTATCAATGCCGGAGAGCTGTGTTTAATAGATTCTACCGTTTTTGAGAAGTTATTATAGTCGCATTCTAGTTTGTATATTTCGGGAGCTTTAAAATTCTTACCAGTAATATAATGTAAAATATGTTCTATACAGCCAGTCTGCATGCCTTCTTTATTTAATAAGGTGTTTTGTACTCTAAGATCAGGAATTATTTTAAGTAAAAGGCATAAAGAACTCATTTACTAGAAAATTATTACTTTTATATATACTTTATGTTCACTTTTTTACTTCGCTAATAACTTTTTAGTATTTCTTTTGTGGGGCGGCTCAGCAGCGGTGAATAAGGGGCTTGATAATGCAGGAAGCTGAGATGGCCTTTGGGTATGAAGAAATTTATAGAGCAATAGGGGCGAGTTCTGTATAGCATCTATAGTCTATGCGGTTTTAAGGTTTTATTGCGGGTATTGTTTAGCGATTATTTGTTGAGCTAGTGAAGCGCATATAAGAATGATCGGAGCGATGCTATCGCTATTGCTGAGGTATTGAGCGATTTAACGGCGGTCTGAAAACCCGTTAATTCAATTAAACAACACAATATAGTGTTAGTTTATGCGAGGTATCCGTATATGTTCCTGCTTTAGTAGCTTGGGCTATAATGTTGATGAGCGTATCGATTTAACGAAAATGCCGAAACAAGCCGCAGGACCTCACTTGTGTTTGCCTATATTTTTGCAGCTACATTGCTAAGTGCCTATATCCATATAGGCACAGCTTTCGCTCCTGCTCACGCCCCTTACTAAGCTCTGTAGGCAGTGTACCTACCCTCCCTGGCGGTCTGAGAGCACGCAGTAAGCGCACGATTAATCTGCATAAATAGATTAAGGTAGCTTTACTGATCGAAAACCGAGCGCCATTGGCAAAGATTGCTCACAACCCTCTATTTC
>JBLHWO010000314.1:0-3716 GCA_047629215.1 Cellvibrionaceae bacterium
AAAAGAATAGAGCAAGCACTATGAGTACCGTTAAAATACTAATTGTTGATGACCATGATCTTATGCGTATGGGCTTGTCCCGTATACTGGATGATGTCGATGGTTTTTCTGTTGTGGGTGAGGCGAGTAGTGGCGAAGAAGCATTAAGTATGTGCCGTGCGTTATCACCAGACCTTATTTTAATGGACGTTAAAATGCCGGGTATTGGCGGTGTAGAAGCGACGCGACGATTATTGGCGGTTAACGAAAATGCCAAGGTAATGGCAGTCACCTCTTGTGAGGATGACTTGTATCCAACCCGTCTGCTACAGGCGGGTGCTTCCGCTTATATTTCTAAGCGCACTCAGCCAGACGAGGTTATCAAAGCGATAAAGATGGTAATGTCTGGCCGCTCTTATGTCAGCCATGACATTGCCCAACAGTTAGCCCTTAAAAACACAGGGAAACCGACTGATGCGGAGTCGCCCTTTGAGCAGCTGTCTGAACGTGAATTGCAAATAGCCATGATGATTGTTCGTGGTGAAAAACCCGTCGCTATTGCTGAAAAATTAAATATTAGTTCAAAAACAATTAATAGTTATCGGTATCGAGTTTTTGAAAAGTTTGATATAAATAGCGATGTTGAACTTGTTCACTTGGCGATCAGACACAAAGTATTTGATGTGGATACCCTTGAGTAAGCAGACAAACAGTAATTCTATTCTTAACACTGATCCGTAACTTTTATCTGTAATATGCAATAGGGTTATTCTTTTTATTTTTTTCATCCTTTCTTCTTTAATCTAATGCCAGATTCAGTCTTTGACCATAAACAATTTTTAAAAACAGTAAGTACCGGCCCCGGTATTTATCAGATGTTTGATGCCAATGAAAAAATTCTTTATGTTGGTAAAGCTAAAAATATAAAGAACCGCTTAAATAGCTATTTTAGGGAGTCGGACTCTGCCAAGTCTGGTCTGAGCATTAAAACTCGCGTGCTGGTAGAAAAAATAGCAAACATTCAAATCACCATTACTGAATCTGAAACCGCTGCTCTAGTATTAGAGCAAAACCTAATTAAAGCGTTAAAGCCGCCGTATAATATTTCACTGAGAGATGATAAATCCTATCCATATATCTTTATTTCGGATGGTGAATATCCCCGTATCAGTTCTCATCGAGGCGCACGTAAAAAAAAGGGCCATTATTTTGGACCTTATCCTAGTACGGCTTCAGTTTATCAATCGCTTAATTTCTTGAAAAAAATATTTCGCGTAAGACAGTGCGAAGATAGTGTATTTAAAAACCGTAGCCGCCCGTGCTTACAATACCAAATTAATCGCTGTACGGCCCCTTGTGTTAAATTTATTGAGCCCGAGGCCTATCAAAAAGACATTAAGAATACCGAAATGTTTCTTAAAGGCCAGTCCAATGAACTAATGCAGCAATTAGCAAATGAAATGGAAGCTGAGTCCACCGATTTAAATTTTGAACAAGCGGCTTTCTTGCGTGATCAAATAGCGGCTTTGCGTCAAATTCAGTCTGGTCACAGCATGGAGGCTGGAACAGGTAATATAGATGTTTTTTCGCTTTTTAAAAAAACGACCCATATTTGTGTGCATGTTGTTTTTATTCGCGATGGCCGAATTTTGGGTAGTAAAAGTTACTTTCATGAAGATAAGTTAGATATTCCTCAGGCGGAATCCTTATTATCGTTTATTGAACAGTTTTATTTAGCGAGTAAAAATCGTGAGCTTCCACATGAAATTATTGTTAATCAAGTAATAGCAGATGTCGATAAAAAAATATTGATCGATGTGCTGGCAGAAAAAATACAACGTAAAATTGTTATCAGTCACAATGTAAAGTCTCAGAGACAAAAATGGCTAATACTTGCAAGCAATACAGCAGAACAAAATTTACTACAGCAGTTAGGCACCAAGGCAAGCTTATTAAAGCGTTTCGAGTGCTTGCAAGAGGTCTTATCTTTAGATGAAATACCCCAACGAATGGAGTGTTTTGATATCAGCCACAGTAGTGGCGAATTAACAGTGGCTTCCTGTGTTGTGTTTAATCAACAGGGGGCTATTAAGTCGGATTACCGCCGTTTTAATATAGAAGGCATTACTGGGGGCGATGATTATGCGGCTATGGAGCAAGCCTTAACTCGACGCTATACACGACTGCAAAAAGGCGAAGGCGTGTTACCTGATCTCTTGGTCATTGATGGGGGTAAAGGGCAGCTGGGTAAAGCGAAAGCGGTATTGGCAGAGCTAGGTGTATCACAGCTTATGTTACTGGGTATTGCCAAGGGCACCACTCGCAAAGCGGGGTTTGAAACACTGGTATTCACAGATGGAACCGAAAAGACTTTAAATGGAGATTCCCCCGCATTGCACCTTTTACAAGAAATACGTGATGAATCCCATCGTTTCGCCATAACTGGGCATAAACAGCGCAGAGATAAGAAGCGTCGTACCTCGAGCTTAGAAGGCATTCCCGGTGTTGGTGCCAAGCGAAGACGTGAGTTGTTGCGCCATTTTGGTGGTTTACAGGCAATCGAGCAGGCAAGTATCAATGATTTGCTAAAAGTGCCGGGAATTAGTAAAAAAATCGCAGATGACATTTACAGCGCCCTGCGTAATGAGTAACGTGTCATCCCTCGGATCTTCCCCACTATTGAGCTGTCCTAAAAATCAGCAAGGATAACGAATGACATTAGCCAACCAACTAACATTATTACGTATACTGTTTATTCCGTTATTGGTGGTCATTTTTTACCTGCCCTACGATTGGCGCTTTCCCGTTTCTTCTATGATATTTTTGGTTGCAGCAATTACCGATTGGCTCGATGGCTGGGTTGCGCGTACTTTCGATCAAAGTACTCCATTTGGCGCCTTTCTTGATCCAGTAGCAGACAAATTGATGGTTGCCACCGCCTTAGTGTTACTGGTCGAAGTACATGCTACGCCCTTATTTGCAGTACCCGCCGTTATTATTATCGGGCGAGAAATCGTTATATCGGCTCTACGTGAATGGATGGCCGAATTAGGTAAGCGAGCCAGTATTGCAGTATCGATGATGGGTAAGGTGAAAACCACCTTTCAGATGTCTTCGATTATTATATTATTATTTGATAACCCCACAGATCCTTCCTTTTTAACTCCATTGGGGTATGGGACGCTCTATATAGCAGCTCTTCTGACATTATGGTCAATGATTATTTATTTAAGAGCTGCTTGGCCATATTTGATGTCGTCTAATGAATAAGGTCTCAAATAATAGACTCACTCTAAGCTTTCGCTAACGCCTGTTTTAGGGTAGCCCTTAACCACCTGCCAAGTGATTCTTTGCATCAAAGTAGCCACTTCAGCTGAGGGGGCTACTGCATCTGTTCCATCTGCTTTTTTTAGCTGGTAGGCCAATCCCTCTGGGGATTTTCTATAAAGTGTCGCATAGTGCACTAAGGCGATAAGATAATTACCTATATCATTAATATGAATAGGGTCTAGGCTGCCATCTGCTTGCTTGCGAGCAAAGATATCTTGCGGTGAGTCGATATTACCAACGCCGCCCAAGCGTTCGACTTCTTTAAAAAAAGCGGAGAGAACCTGGCCAGCGGGGATCATATAAATACTGACCTGACCGTCTAGTCTAGCCAGCGCTTTATGTAAAATTTTATCCTCCCAATATAAGCCAATATCTCGATCAAGACGATTTATCCAACCGAATGGGTC
>JBLHWO010000315.1:0-3649 GCA_047629215.1 Cellvibrionaceae bacterium
AAGCTTATGCGGTATTGGGCCTTGATAATAACGCAACAGAAGAAGAGATTATTGCCGCCCACCGTAAACTGATGCTGAAGCTCCACCCCGATAAGGGTGGAAGCAATTATCTGGCAACAAAAATAAACCAGGCTAAAGATTTACTGGTGAGCAGCAAGGACAAGTAAGCGCCAGCGAGGATAAGTAAGCGTTGGCCGCTCATACTTTTACATTTGTGTTGTCTACCCCTTATTTAGACGCAGTGCTGCGGACATCAAGGGGTATTTAAGAAGACATTGTTATATTTCGGCTCGACATAAAAACGTAAGCACTACTCTTATCCGTCGTTCCGCCCCAACTCCTGACAAATTAATTATTTATTTCAGAAACCTCTAAACTTTAATGGTCAATAGATCACAGTAAATAAGCCGATAGCTTACATATTTTCCAATTTTATTGTGAAAAAATGGCTGTTAATAATTTCTCGTAGCCAGGGTTTTCCCTTTTGTTACAAGCTGAATTCATTGAGCAAAAGAAAAAACTGACGTTGTTCAGGTTGAAACTCTCGATCATTTAGGGATAGTAGCCGGACTGGTCGATAAGCTAAAGCTAGTAGAGAGAATAGACGCCAGAGTCCCATCTTCTAAAACGCACGGTCCATTAATAATCATGACCAGAGCATCAAAGCCATGATCATTAATGGACTTGGCTTTACTCAAAATCCTATTTATTTGTCACCGACCTTCTTTGAAGTGAAAGATGTTTGTGCACTATGGATTGGCCAGACTGGGTCTAAGGAAAAACAATTGGAATCCCGAAAAAGATACGGAATGTCGGATAGATTGCTCATACCTGAGCTGTTCGCAGTAAAGAGGTCATTGGCTAAGGGCGTGAACAGGGTAGACACCATCATTGCTGACATGCCATCAAACGCTCCTCTTTCCCGCCTTATTAGCCTCGTCAAATCAAGCAATGGCAAAGCCCGTGCAAGGCACGCGCACATGAACTGCTTTTTAATCCAAATGAATCAGTCAGTTTTTTAGACCTTTAACGCCCTTATAAAGTTTGAAATCCCTCTTCGGCCAAGCTTTCCATTTTTTCATTCAAATGCATGAGACTGATTTCTTTACACTTTTCAAAAACCAAAATGAAAGAGTTTTTTAAAGTCTTGAAATATAATGACATTTTTTAATGGCTTAAAAACTGCAATATCGATTTGGTACCTGAAATGTATATTATTACATACCAGTTAGGGACTCATAATGAATGCAATACACCAAGTAGCTTTCGGCCACAACCTAGTTGAGCTTGAGAATTTGGAATTGTGCACACACCAAATAGTTAAGGAATATCAAAATGAAATTTAAACGTAATAAATCAATCAAAAAAAATACTCTTGTTGGGCTTGGGAGCATATTGACCGTGCTGCTGAATTCTGGTTTAGCGAATGGGACCCAACTGCTAAACCTAGATGCCAGTAACTTAGCACTAAACAACACGGATAATGTGACTAGCTGGGGGCCAACGACGGCATCGGGTACACCCACATTCCTTACCGGCCAGAGCCCCAATGGCAACTCAGCAGTGGAATTTAATGGCAATGACCACCTTGGAACCCTAGCAAGTACTTTCTTTCCTGCCTCGATAAGCAAAGACTTTATTGTGGCAGCCGTAGTCAAAGCAAACAATATTGGCCGCTATCACAACATCATAGACGATGATGCGTCGAATCACCCAATGCTGTGGATTGACCCTTCTTTTAATTATGAGCAGAATTTCAGTGGCGGTACTGGAAGCAAGCGTGCCGGTACCGGCATTGAGGGTTGGGATGTGGTTATCATGAACTCCCGTACCAACGAACTCTACGTCAATAGCGCCACGGCAAATGCTACTGGCAGGCAGGCAAATAACTACAGCACGGCTGAAGTCTTCGATTTGTTCAATAGAGATGGCCGACAGACCTTCCAGGGTTTAGTGGCGGAGCTTCGGGTGTATAACGATGTTCAAGACTTCAACAACGATTTCGGAGCACTGTACACTGAGTTACATAATAAATGGTTTGGTATAGACCTATCGGCATATTCTGCAATATCAGGTGCTGCGATAAGTATAGCTGCTCAGCCCGCAGGAACGACTACCGTTAATGTTGACAAACACCTCGCCGCACAAGCGGCTGTTAGTCTAGGCGCGTGGTCTGTCGGTCAAAACGTCTATGCTGGCGCCGCTGTGACAGCAGGAGCTTCGTCTACGTTAATGAACCTACAGGCTGGAGCCGCAGTTGTAACAGGTGCCAATGCAACAGTTGCACGTATTAAAGCCGGAGCAGCCATCACCCTAGGTGCTGGGACGTATTATGATGAGGTGAAGGCTGGGGCGGCAGTTACGTTCGGCGCGGGTGCTTTTGACAACTCTGCTGAAACCTATGAGACTCCACAGGGTGTTTATATCTCACAGGAAGAATATTTTAGTGTTGATGATATGGACAGCGCACTAGAGAAGATCACTAAAAAGTTAGACGATGACGCTAACCAGTCGGATGTTTTACAGCAGACTTGGGGCATAGAACAGTCTGGTAGAGTGTTTGAGTGCGACTTGAATGATTTGAGTAATAATGTGCTCCATTTTAGCGCGATGAATGTTGAAGCTAGCAGCAATATTACGTTTTCAGGTGATTGCAAATTTACAGTGTTATCAAGTGAAGCAGTTACCATGGGAGCCCAGAGCCGGGTTCAGATCAATGGAAACACCGAAGTGACTTGGATTTTAGGTGGAGCGTTGAACGTTGGTGCAGAAGCGATTTTTCAAGGGCAGGCTTACGTAAATGGTTCTATCACTGCAGCGACAGCTGATGTTTGCGGAAACTTATATGCGACAGGCGCTATCAGTGTCCGCTCCATAGGCGCCACTAGTAAGTGTGAGCAGTAGATCGTAACTTTATCCGCGTGGGTGAAGAGGTGTCTAGGCAAAAAAGTCCCATGGCAGTCGTGAACTTATTCGTTAGATAGATGCAAAGGCTTTGCGTAAATTACGCATCTCAAGCCGCTCTGAGCAGCTAAAAGTCTTCCTTGACGAGTAAGCACTCAAGATAGTCCTATAAAGCCTCAGCCTTGCTGGGGCTTTTTTATGTTTGCCCGGCGAAGCTGGCAAACCCGTCCACTTGACAGAAAAAACCTGCGGGGTCAGATCCAAGTTAACAAGATTTAGATTTTTTTTGCTATCCGATTGGCCTGCTCTTTTTCTCTCCTTCTCTTACCTTTTTTTCTTTCCTTCTTTCCTTTCACCTTTTTTCTGTCAGGGCTTCAATTTTTTCAATAAATCGTTCATTTCCTAAAACCAAATCTTTGTTTGCCGCTTGACTGTTCTGTTAATTTGTCTACTTGCGGTTAATTTGCCTATACACTTAAGCATGCTTTGTGAGTGATGACGCCAACCGGTTGACAATTACCGTATATGTATAATAGGGTAGGTTGAGACTGTATGAATTTCGTTCGATTTAAAGATGAATTTTAAATCTAAAAAATGATTTATTAAAATTTAAAGGACATAAAAAATGAAAAACGTATTGATAATATTATTCACTGTGTTCAGTTTTACAACACTTGCACAGGAAAGGCTCGAGGTTTATCAAGACTATGATTTGGGTACAGAAATTACACTTATCTCAACGATA
>JBLHWO010000316.1:0-3639 GCA_047629215.1 Cellvibrionaceae bacterium
AGCGGCACTGCATATAGCGCAAGCGAAATTATATCAGGATAAGACAAAAAACCCCTGTGTGTTTTTGGTAGATGATTTGTTGGCAGAGTTAGATAGTAAAAATACAGTACGTCTAGCCGCTTGGCTAAATCGTTTGAAAGGGCAGGCCTTTATTACTGGAGTGTCGAAAGAACTGCTATTGGCAGCATGGGAAACTGAAAAAGACGCTTCAATGAGTACGGAAGGGTCCGAAATCAAACTGTTTCACGTGGAACAGGGCATCATTAGCCCTGTAGAACTAACTAATTAAAAAATTTTATTGATCTGGAATATAATATGTCTGAAGATGATAACGGCAATAATAACTACGACTCCTCTAGTATTAAAGTCCTAAAAGGACTTGATGCAGTCAGAAAGCGACCTGGAATGTATATTGGTGATACGGATGACGGCACTGGCTTACACCATATGGTGTTTGAGGTCGTCGACAACTCTATTGATGAGGCCTTAGCCGGACACTGTTCGCAGATAAAAATTGTTATACATCCGGATGAATCGGTTTCAGTAAGTGATGACGGGCGTGGTATTCCAACAGAAATACATGAGGAAGGAATGTCCGCAGCTGAAGTCATTATGACTGTTCTACATGCGGGCGGTAAATTCGACGATAACTCTTATAAGGTCTCAGGCGGCTTACATGGAGTGGGTGTTTCCGTTGTAAATGCTTTATCAGCAGAATTGACCTTGACCATTCGTCGTGGAGGTAAGGTTCATGAGCAAGTATATAAGCATGGTGAGCCCCAAAGCCCTCTAAAGGTTATTGGTGACACAGAGCAAACGGGCACCAGAGTTCATTTCAAACCATCTTCAGAAACCTTTACTAATATTAAATTTTATTTTGAGCAACTGGCGAAGCGCTTAAGAGAGCTGTCTTTCCTTAACTCGGGTGTATGTATTAGCCTTAAAGATGAGCGTAGTGGGAAAGAAGAAACTTATGAATATGAGGGTGGTTTAAAGGCGTTTGTAGACTTCCTTAACACCAATAAAACCACAATAAATAAAGTAATGCACTTTTCTACAGAGGGCGCTGACGATGGCATTGGTGTTGAAGTAGCCCTGCAATGGAATGATACTTACCAAGAAAATATTCTTTGCTATACCAACAATATACCTCAGCGAGATGGGGGTACTCACTTAGCGGGCTTTCGGGGTGCATTGACACGAGGTTTAAACACCTATATTGAAAAAGAGGGAATATTAAAAAAAGATAAAGTTAATACAACTGGAGACGATGCTCGTGAAGGTTTAACAGCCATTATTTCAGTTAAAGTGCCAGACCCTAAGTTTTCTTCGCAAACTAAAGATAAGCTCGTTTCTTCCGAAGTGAAATCTGCGGTTGAACAGCAAATGGGGAAGGCTTTTGCTGACTATTTATTAGAAAGCCCTCAAGAAGCAAAAGCTATCGTAACTAAGATGATCGAAGCGGCAAAAGCGCGAGAAGCAGCAAGAAAAGCGCGAGAAATGACTCGCCGCAAAGGAGCGTTGGATATTGCAGGCCTGCCGGGTAAGTTAGCGGATTGTCAGGAAAAAGATCCGGCGCTGTCTGAAGTATACCTAGTGGAGGGTGATTCTGCGGGCGGTTCTGCAAAGCAGGGGCGCGACCGTAAAACACAGGCAATTTTGCCCCTCAAAGGTAAAATTCTCAATGTTGAAAAGGCGCGTTTCGATAAGATGCTTTCAAGTGTTGAAGTGGGTACGCTGATTACTGCATTAGGCTGTGGTATTGGTAAAGAAGAATTTAACGCCGATAAATTGCGTTATCACCGTATTATTATCATGACGGATGCGGATGTCGATGGCTCACATATTCGAACCTTATTATTGACTTTCTTTTTCCGCCAAACACGAGAACTTATTGAGCGGGGTCATATCTATATTGCTCAACCGCCCCTTTATAAAATTAGCAAAGGGAAGCAAGAGCAGTATCTAAAAGATGACCCAGCACTAACTGAGTTCCTAACTAACGCTGCTCTTGAGGGTACGCAAGTGTTTACCAACCGCGATGCTCCAGCTATCTCGGGTACGGCACTTGAGACATTGGTAAAAGACTATCGTCAAGTGATGGCAACCATCGAACGTCTATCCCGTTTGTATCCAGCTGCGGTACTCGAGCAAATGATTTATTCTGCAGCGCTAAGCGTTGATGATTTGAGAGAAAAAACTAAAGTCGCTGCATGGTGTGATGACTTAAGCCAGGTATTGGAAGCGGCTGAGCTTAGTGGTTCTAGCCGTTATCTAGTGACGGTTAAAGCGGAAGAGGAGCGTCATATCTTCTTACCACAAATTGAAGTATTGGCTCATGGTCTAAGCCACGAATATCCATTCAGCCATGATTTCTTTGCCTCGGGAGAATATCAGTCTATTGTTGATTTAGGCGCTAAACTCAATGGCCTTATCGAAGCCGGAGCTATGATCAAGCGCGGCGAAAAAGAACAGGAGATAGATAGCTTTAAAGGTGGTCTAGAATGGCTAATGGCAGAATCTCGTAAAGGCTATAATATCCAGCGTTATAAAGGTCTTGGAGAAATGAACCCAGAGCAACTTTGGGAGACTACCATGGACCCATCAAGTCGACGTATGCTTCAGGTAACCATAGATGACGCCATTGGCGCCGATCAAATTTTTACAACATTAATGGGCGATCAAGTAGAACCACGACGAGAGTTTATTGAAAGTAATGCATTGTCGGTAGAAAACTTGGATGTCTGATCTTAAGGTTTCCTTAATCTCATTTTTAAAAATCACTTACACCTTATTTCCCCCCTATGAGTTAATTCCTGGAGCGCAGACTCAAAGGGGGCTCGGCGAATTTCTGGCTAGGTTAGTTATTTGGGCATTATAAGTAGCTTACAGGGTGAATGTATTCCCGCATGCTGTGCATAAAACAGCATGCGGGAAGTAATCCTATACTCTTGACAGCGGGTAAATAGACTGTTGTCAGCCCGAATACACATTGCTCTTCCGGTTGGTTCAGCAATACTAGCTGCGATTTAAAGGCTCGCTGGTAAATAAGGACCAAAACCTTCCCCTCTACATCCAATGAGAGCTCTACAATTGTATCGAACACTCACAATCACAGATATTTTTTTCATTTTCATTCGTACCTTTAGACGGGAATAGTTTTCCACCTGCTATTTTGTACGTATTTATTAGACTATTACAGCTAAACTCCTCTCAAAGGGAGGGGTATTTATTACAGCCCATAAATTGTAAAGCTATCGGCCAACATTGATTCAGTTTGTTAATTATTTTTAGATTTAGGTTCAGGTTTATCAAACGCCGGCAAATCTTGGTCGGCTGCTGGCAGCAGTGCTAACTTAGGAATACTCTCCCAAGGCCTCGGCTGCCCCGCGCAAAAACCTTGAATATAGTCGACACCGCATTCACGGGCAATCTGACGAACCTCCTCCGTTTCTACAAACTCAGCAACAGTTTTCTTACCTAGAGAGTGAGCAATTTGAGTAATGGCTAACACCACTTGACGATCAAGTGGGTCATTGACAATACTCTGAATGAAAAGCCCATCTATTTTAATGTAATCCACATGTAAGTTTTTTAGTTGACCAAAAGAACTGAAGCCACTGCCAAAATCATCTAAAG
>JBLHWO010000317.1:0-3633 GCA_047629215.1 Cellvibrionaceae bacterium
CATATGGGAGTATTTACAGTTAAATCAATTAGGGCTTGCACAAATCCCTAGGGGGTTTGTGCAAGGGTAATAATAAATACAGAGGGGTTAGAGTTTGCAAAAAAATATAATGTATTATTGGCTGTTCGTGGAAGTGCTATTTTACAGCTGTATCCTGTCGATTTGAGGAGGCAACATGGCAATATCCTTAAAGTTTTGTCTACTACCCAGTGCAGTAATTTCTACCGGTTTGTTGGTGTTAATAATTCTCAGCCAAAACAGCAAGGCCGACTCAATATTAGAGTAATCCCGGGATCAACTACGGCCAATGAATATTTACAAAAGCCCTAGTTGTGGTTGCTGCAATGGTTGGGTTGACCACATATTGAAGCCGACTTGAGAACCCGTATTCATCCTCCCCATAATCTTGATGAACTGAAAAAGCAATTGGGCATATCACCACAATACCAAGCCTCTCATACTGGGATAAAAAGTGGTTTTTTCTTTTAAGGTTATATCCCTGCCGATGTGGTTCAACATTTTCTTTTATAAAAACCAGTTAATGCTCTAGGCCTTGCTGTGCCGGGTATGCCCATGGGCAGTCTGTAGTGGTCAACTTTTTTTGGCCACCGCATTAGAGGTTTTCCAAAAAAATGCTTCTTTTTCAGGGACAGGCACTCTAAAAAGACTTTAAAATCTTAAGCGCAATCACCCCACATATCGCTTGAGTTGATTATTTTGTTTGGCTTCAAGTTAGCGTCAAAAAATAAGGCTACACGAGTAGCCTTTGTTAATGTTCGCTATTTTTTATTTATAGAAGAGAGATGCCGTTGAGTATCAGTATAGAAAGACCATGGTTTTTTAGTCTTTTAGATGTTATCCGGTATTGCTGTATGTTGTTGCGCGTCTCGCTTGAAACCGTTGACGATATCGCGCTTCAAACTCCGTCGAGTTTTGTAGCCAGACCTCAGGCTAGATAGTCAGTCGTTCCAGTATTGTCGGCAAGTGATTGGGAATATAGCCCCGCTTGCGTCATTACACCGTCAAAAGGTAACAGCGATTTAAGTGGTACTGTAAAACCGCAAAGTGTTTGCTCCTTCATCGCTTGGCTAACAGCCTCACTGAGATTGAAGCGAGATTTTATTCGTTCTTTAATGCTGGTGTAATCCGAGGTTTCGGGCGTTTCGGCCATGGCCGTGCGAATGGGATTGAGGTCGACATAGGCCATGGCGGAAATCAGCGCTTCTTCTGTTAGTAGGGCTTGGGATTTATAGCGAGACTCCCCTGTAACACCATCTTTGGGCGAAAAAGCTGAATAAGCGACGATGCGTTTCAGGTTTGAATCAGCGCCTGTTGTTTCGGGCTCATTTTAGAGCTGAAAAATACTCGGGAAGACGTTTTCCTGTATGGTATGCTTCATGAATAATAGTGTTTTATTTTCCTCAATCATGAATTTCATCTCAGGCATAGTGGATGATGATGAAGGTGTTATTACGTCTATAGCATCTGAGAATACTGAATTGAGATACAAAGACGGGCGATTAACCTTCATGATTAGTGGCTTATATAGGCAGTTGGTTATGGATAGTCAGTGTGTTGTCGAAAAACGTTTTTTGCCAGTAAGCTTTAAAGAGTTCCGTCATTTACTTTATGCCAGTGACTTAAATGCTCAATTAGAAAAAATAGGGCATGTTATTGCTGTCTGCTCCCCTGATAACAACACTGCTGGGAAGGTGGATACTAACTGGTATGAACTTAAACCTCTGTCACCTTAACAACATGCTGATCTATTCGTTCTCCCCTTTTACTTTCATTCCCCATTATCCTAAATACCGCAGTTGAATCGTAGCGACAGATTTTTGCTCCTGCATTCCCCAAGTGGACGTAGAAAGCTGCATATACTCCGCCTCTCTAGATAACGATGTGAATATCGATGTGAATATAAAGTGTTCGTTTGCTTTTTTTTGCAAATTCGCAGTCACCCTAAGGGCATAGTCTAAAAAAGTGACCTATGTTTTAGAGTCAGTGCATTAGGCAGCGGTAGTGGATGATGTGCAGGACGCAGGAATACCAGAAGGGAATGGATACCCATGAGTGGCTCAAATGCGGTATTTAGGATTATAGTCGTGCAAAACGTAAATGACTCATTTTAAGCGTGTGGGCTGGTTTCGTACGCACTTTTTTCATTTGTCTAAATGCTTATCAGTTTAATAAGGTCTCAAGATGTGATTGGTTTTTTCTTGTGTAGATTGCTGTTAAGATAGCCGCGTTTGTAGGTGTCCTACTATTTATCCTGTTTAGACAGTAAATTGTTCATAACTAGATATATAAAGGAATAATCGGGAAGTATGGTAATTATCTAAGTGATAATAAATTCCATCGCTGCCCCCGCATCGGTATCAAAGAGTAGTTTGTAAGCCACTGGGAGTAGAGTGATATAACGCTCTAGTCAATCCTGGGAAGGTACAGGCGAAGGTTAGGTGTACTAAGCGTATGACCGAACCCTCTTTTAGCCCGAAGACCGGCCTATGTTCGTTTTATTAATAATACATGTACGGTGGGTACATAGAGGATATTAAAATGCTATCAAATTTACATACGTCAGACACACTATCTGTTCAACAAACAAAGCCCATAGCGTCTACTCCCATGCAGACGTTAGGTGCCTTAGCTTTCGGCTTAATCATTATATTCGCAGTGGGCTTTATGCCTGTAGAGGCCGCGCATAATGCAGCTCACGATACGCGTCACGCTTTAGCTTTTCCTTGTCATTAATATTGACTTTTCGCTGTTTTGAACGCAGCCCTTACCCTTTAAGTTTACACGTAAATTTAGAGCTTTTGGCTATGTGCCAGAAATAAGTTTTTTGCTCTTTGGAGCGAAGCTTTATGGATAAAAAGTCAGTATCGATTACATGCTATTTAGAACAGCTATTGAGAGAAATGTATGATTTTTCGCCGAATTATTTATACCGCTTTATTGGTTGGCTTATTGTCTGGCTTGATCATGAGCGTCATTCAGATAACAACCGTTAACCCTATTATTTTTGCAGCTGAGTCTTATGAGTCCGAGAGGGCTATTGCAGTAGAGCATGAACATGGCGGTCATAATCATAGTAGTACCTGGGCGCCGGAAGAGGGTGCTGAAAGAACGTCTTATACTATTTTTGCCAATGTTTCGGCAGGTATTGGTTTTGCGGCCATTTTACTGGCGTTAATGAGCCAATTGCAGTTAAGTGGTATTACGCAATTATCTGTACCCAAAGGTATTCTTTGGGGGGTCGCAGGGTTTGTTGCTGTTTTTGTTGCCCCGGCAATTGGCTTACCCCCTGAGATACCCGGTATTGAAGCGGCTGCGATTGAACAGCGCCAGCTCTGGTGGACCTTAGCCGTTATTGCGGTGGCCGTTGGTTTATTAATATTGAGTTTTGCGCCGCTTAAATATAAGGTTCTTGGTCTTATTTCTCTTGTTATCCCCTATATTGTTACTATTCCTCATCACCAAGGGCCTGCGTTTGCTCACCCAGACCCAAGTGTAGTTGAAGCATTAACCCGCTTGCACGAACAGTTTTTGATCAACAGTGCGATAAGCAATTTAGTTTTTTGGCTTGCACTGGGTGTTATCGCTGCATGGGCGCTGAATCGATGGACTTTA
>JBLHWO010000318.1:0-3507 GCA_047629215.1 Cellvibrionaceae bacterium
TTGTTACCGGAGTCTTCGCTGTCTTCATCTTCATCCAGCGCTGCATCAAGAATGACTTCACCATACAATGACAACTTAGGATTATCGGGATCGATATAGCCTTCTGACGTTTGACCAAACCGGTGACGTAGCATTTGTTTTAGCTGATCCATTAACACTGCATCGGCTTCATCAGGTTGTTGACATTTTTCTGGAATTTTTTGTTGTATAAAATCAATCCCTGATAATAACCACTGTAATTGCTGTATGGACCGTTCCATTACTTCATCGACAATACCAGGAAATTTAAATATCCCTTTTTCAAAACGTTTGTATAACAGCTAAAAGCCACCTGACCCCCAGTACAACATTTTTAACTTGTCAGCTTTTCTATTTTTAAAAACAAATAGCTGCCCTGAGACGGGATCTTTTTGCAGCGTATCGGCCACTAAAATAACGATGCCATCGATTTGCTTGCGAAAGTCAATCGGCTGCCAGTAAAACCAAATAGTGGTATTGAACGGTAACAGCATGATAAATTATTTCACTAAAAGACTGGGTAATAGTGCCAGCAATTCAGGGGAGCGAATCACCAGCCGGGCACCATTGGGGCATTCCAGGACACCTAGTGGAACAGCAAGTACAGCTTTAGATTGCGACTGAAATTGAGGCTTGGCTGTTATACCTTGACCGGAATAAAGGCATCTGGAGATTTGGCTTTGTTGATTTTTTGAGACCAGCACACGAATTGATGATAAAGCAGCTTGTGACTATCTGCATACTCCCTCTTGGATAGACCGGATTTATTGAATGCCTTAACGTGAGTTTGCCATTGCGGCTACTTCATGGATATTCCCTCGATAAATAGAGGGGCGACTATGGCAGGCTGTGCTGGTTCAGGCTAGAATGGTGTTTGTGGATCGATTACTATTAGCAGCGGCATCGTTTTCAAATGAAGCCATCCTGGCCTCGCGCTGCGCAAGAAGCCAGCCTCCATTATTAACAGGTAACTGTTTCATAGCTATTGGCTGAGGCGATGCCGGCAAATCCAGAAAAGCGAGAGAAAAAAAATAATCTCCACCAACGGTATCGAGCGCAGGTGCCTGACAACGAGAATTCGCTAGCCTAACGCATTGTGATTTGGCATCACATCCACTGTTATTACTGCTGTCACCTCCACACGACGCAAATAAACATACACTTATGAAAAGTATCATCCTTAGATACATGGCAAACCTTCCAATAACAGAATTGTTTTAATTACACATTAATATAGAACTTAACGTGAATTCGAACAATTAAGAACGAGCTGAGCCACAAATTACGTTAATATGCTGTAGCATTATTAATTTACTATTAGTTAGCTGTTTTTTGACTATATGAAGCTCCCTTGGCTCGACCCGAATATAATTCAATTTCCAGATACAAACCAAGCACTTTTAGAGCCTAATGGCCTACTTGCAGTGGGAGGCCAGCTATCCCCGAATTGGCTATTGCATGCCTATCGGCAAGGTATATTTCCATGGTTTAATGAGGGCGACCCTATTCTTTGGTGGACACCTTCGCCGCGCATGGTGATCTACCCTCATCAATTTCATTTAAGTAAAAGTTTACGTAAAACGCTTAAGCGTGGTGGCTTTAGCGTCACTATCAATGAGCATTTTGATGAGGTTATTAATGCTTGTGCGGCCCCCAGGGAAGAAATTGAAAGAGACCAACTCGACGAGCCGGTCACTTGGATTACACCGTTAATGACTGATGCTTATAGGAACTTACATAAGCAAGGTGTAGCTCATTCGATAGAGGTATGGAGCGATAACGCCTTAGTGGGGGGGCTCTATGGCTTAAGTCTTGGCGAGGTGTTTTTTGGTGAATCAATGTTCAGCCGAACGACTAACGGTTCAAAAATAGCGATCGCCCACCTAGTCGAACACCTAAAACAATGGCAATATAAGCTTATAGACTGCCAAGTATATAGTGATCACCTCAGCAGTTTAGGCGCTATAGAAATAGATCGACATATGTTTGAAAAAATAATCCATCGCTATACAGCCGATGACGATCTTGAAATTTCGGCTAAAACAGAGCGATGGAGAGCCAGGGAGGTAACGCTCACAGGAGAGTATTGGGCAAAGTTAGCAAATTAGATGATAATTATCTTCTTTCAACTGCGCTTTTCAGGTTCAGCACTAAGTATTAGCACGCATCAACCATTAGGCCGTTATTAATGAGTAATTTGGACGAAAAAATCAACACAGTTGAGGAGTCGGTCACCGACCTTGAGTCGCTGCAGTTTTTTCAAACCCGACCTCATAATTGCAGCTACCTACCTGATAAAACCGCTTCCACCGTATTTTTGAACCCAAAACAGAAGCTGGATGGCGCTCTATACTCTCAGCTATCCGAATATGGCTTCAGGCGAAGCGGAAAGCATATCTATAAGCCATTGTGCGCTGATTGTCAGGCTTGCATTCCTATGCGTGTGCCCGTCGCTTCATTCCAGCCTAAGCGGCAGCAAAAACGCACATGGAAACGGAATCAAGACTTATCAATCTCAATAGTAAAATCGATCGATACTGATGAGCATTACGCCCTATACGAGTCTTACATCATTCAACGTCACGCAGATGGAGATATGTTCCCGCCATCTAGGGAACAATTTAAGAGCTTTTTAGCTGATCAGTGGTATTCAACTCGTTATTATGAATTTCGCGATCAAGGCAAGTTAATAGCGACATCCGTGGCCGACGTAATGGATAACGGAATTTCAGCGGTTTACACCTACTACGACCCGAGTGAAAGCCGCCGAAGTTTAGGCATATTTGTTATTCTTTTTTTAATTGAGCAAGCCCAAACATTGAGCTTGCCTGCAGTTTATTTAGGCTATTGGATTAAATTGTCCCCCAAGATGAACTACAAAGCAGAATTTCGCCCACTAGAAATACAAGATGGCTCCACTTGGCTAATGGTTTCGTGATATTTTCTTTTTAGCCCTGTATTTGAGCTGCACCGATACCCTCTGTGGCCTTACTGTTATTTAGCGAATTATTTTTTTATTTCAATCATTTATTATTTCAGGCTTGGCCTAGGGACAAAATTCAGGCACAATACAGCGCTCGTTTTACTGGCTCATTGTGAGGTTTATGCCGAATGGCAAAAGAAGAGAATATTGAATTTGATGGCGAAGTCATCGATACATTACCGAACACTACATTTAAAGTTAAGCTAGAAAATGGGCATGTTGTTAATGCACATATTTCTGGAAAAATGCGTAAGAATTATATTCGCATCCTAACAGGCGATAAAGTTAAGGTTGAAATGACTCCTTACGACTTATCTAAAGGTCGCATTACCTTCCGCGCACGCTAAATTCACTTAAATTAATTGTCTTAAGACGTTTCCTGATGCCATCTGATTAAAACACGGATGGCATGTAGTGACTACTGCTTACTACTTTTTAATAAATCATGAACCTTATTAAGTAAAGATTGATTAGCTTTAACCTTTTCAATAATTTTTCTATAGGGC
>JBLHWO010000319.1:0-3502 GCA_047629215.1 Cellvibrionaceae bacterium
TGCTGACGAAAGAAATTGATGCTCACAATAAAACCGACAAAAAACTACAAAAAGCCAAAGATAGTGCCGAGGCTGCAAATCATGCAAAAAGCCGTTATCTAACTGGTATTAGTCATGAGCTTAGATCACCACTCAATTCTATTTTAGGTTATGCTCAGTTACTAGAGGCTGATGACGAAATACATGCATCAAAACGTTCGAAAATTTCTTTTATACGGCGCAGTGGAGAACATCTTGCAGACTTAATAGAAGGCCTTTTAGACATTTCACAAATTGAAGCCGGCAAGCTCCATATAAATCGTAATCAAGTTCGCATATCGGCTCTGCTTGACCAGGTTGTGCAGATGTTCGCTCTTCAAGCGCAAGAGAAAGGTTTAGTATTTGAATACGAATGTATTAATGTTTTACCTGAGTTTGTAGCGACAGATGAGAAGCGTTTGCGACAGATATTGATTAACTTACTGTCTAATGCCGTAAAATTTACACTCGAAGGTAGTGTGAAACTCACTATAAAGTATAAAAATCAAGTTGCCGAAATTCAAATAACGGATACGGGCATTGGTATTCCTGAAGCCGATATTGAACGTATCTTTAAACCTTTCGAGAGAGTTACTCACACAGGCATTCCTGTTAGTCCAGGAACAGGTTTAGGCCTCACTATCACGCAATTACTGACTGACATTATGGGCGGTGAAATTCAGGTTAAAAATAATGCGACCGGAGGCACTACCTTTACAGTATTGTTAATGTTGTCTGATATTATTTATCCAGATGCAGAAATATTACCCATCGAACGCGCTTGTAGTTATAAAGGTTCTTCAAAAATAATTACCGTTGTAGATGATGACCCAACTCACCGTGAATTAATGAAGGATATATTGTCACCTCTTGGTTTTATTGTGCGCCAAGTAAGCTCAGGGCTAGATTGCCTATCGACACATGGCGATTATTCAACAGATTTATACCTATTAGATATTTCGATGCCTGATATGCATGGATGGGAAGTCGCAGCTGGATTACGTGGACGTCAATATATCAAGCCTATAATAATTGTTTCTGCAAATGCTAATGAAAGCTCTCAAAATAATCTTTACCCCAATATAGTCGACGATCATATTATTAAGCCTATTAAAATTGATCACCTACTTGAAAAAGTCGGTTTTTTATTAAATATTGAATGGATATACACGCCTAAAAAAGCAATGATTAAAGAAAAAAATTCTATAGTAAAAATATATAAACCTCTCAATTCTATAATAATTAACGAGCTCATTGAATTAGCGGAAGTCGGACATTTGTCTGAGTTAAAACGAAAAGTCCGAATTTTAAATGAACAGGATCACATAAATGAAGAGCTCGCATCACAAATACAGACTTGGCTACAAGAAGTTAGACTCGATAAATTGATAACATGCTTAAGGAACTACCATAATGAATAACAATACTGATGAAAAAGACCTAGTGTTAATTGTCGACGACTCATCTGACACACTCAGTATTCTTAATGAAGCGCTTGAAAAGGAAGGCATGGAGACACTTGTCGCATTAGAGGGTAATCAAGCACTCGCTATTGCTCAAAAAATGATACCTGATATTATTTTGTTAGATGCGATTATGCCGACAATTAGTGGCTTTGATGTATGTAAAAAGCTAAAAGAAAACCCTGAACTACGTTCAATACCAGTTATTTTTATGACGGGCTTAACAGATACAGAAAACGTTGTTAAAGGCTTTGAAGCTGGCGGTATCGACTATATAACAAAGCCAATTATTAATTCAGAGTTAGTCGCACGCATACGTGTACATCTTGCCAACAGTCGCTTGGCTCTGAGTGCTCAGTCGGCTCTTGACCTGGCTGGGCAATATATATTTGCTGTAAATAAACTAGGAATTACTCTTTGGTCGACACCGCAGGTTAATCAATTATTAGATACTGCCAATGACAATCAAACATGGCTTGTAAATAATTTTAATGATGAAATAAAAAATTGGTTAGAGCACGAACCAGCACAGGGGATGAACGTTACCTTACTTGCACCAACTCAAACTCTAAAAGTCTATTTTCTTGGTAAGGCGAGCAACAATGAGTATCTACTTCGCCTTGTACATCAAGAGTCACCCAATGAATCATCGAACCTAAAAAAATATTGGTCCCTCACTAATCGTGAGGCAGAAGTTCTTTTTTGGATTGCTAAAGGCAAAACTAATAGAGAGATCGGGCAGATACTTGGTACTAGCCCTCGAACTATTAATAAGCATTCTGAAAAAATTTACAAAAAATTGGATGTAGAGAACAGAACGACGGCTGCAGCAAAAGCACTTCAGTATATGCAACATTAGAAATTTATGTTCTAGGCAAGTTTTTTGCTTCATCAACAGCGTTAATGCTAATAGTTTTAAGACATATTATCTGCTGCAACACTTATATATAAAAATGCCACTGATTAAGGTGGCATTCTCACATTAACTAAGGCTTATTTGGGTAAAATTACTGAATCAATTACGTGTATAACGCCGTTGCTAGCTTTTACGTCTACAGTTGTGACTTCAGCACCGTCTACGAAGACTTTTCCATCTACTACTTTTATTGCTACTGACTGACCGTTAACTGTTTCAGCGCTATCCAGCTTAACTACATCACCAGACATAACTCTGCCGGCAACTACGTGATAAGTAAGTACACCCGCAAGCGCTGCTTTGTCGGCAAGTAATGCATTTAGAGTCTCTGCTGGTACTTTAGCAAAAGCCGCATCGGTAGGTGCAAATACAGTAAATGGACCTTCACCTTTTAATGTCTCTACTAAACCTGCTGCTTCAATTGCAGTTACTAAGGTCGTAAAACTACCGTTGTCTATCGCTGTATCGACAATATCCATTTTAGGTTCGTGGCCGCCTGCAAAAGTAAACGCTGATAAAGCTAACGAGAAGACTCCAACGGCGATTGTGTTTAAGATTTTGTTCATTTAAATAAACCTCATGATTAATTTGATTGAGTGAAAATAAGTCAGAAACTCATACTTCAAGATTATGCATAATGAATGTACATACACTATTACGTCATATTTTATTTTTGGATTTAAAAAAACAGACGAAACGTCAAAAATATAGCAGAATAAAATTTATGGGATGCTTTATGATCTGATCGTTTAAAAAAGTTGTATATGAGCTTTTTTTTGATGTATCTCAGGTTCAAATTAGTGCTATCTCGAGCTTACTCATTAGCTCTTTTATTCACTACTGGAATACCAAATAAATTAAAAGCATGGGCCTTGGTTATCATAAAATATCGCTTAGAGGAGGTGTAAAAAAAACAAAGAAAGCAGTTAGGAGATATTTTTTAGTTCTGAAGTTATTAATACAAGTCTATCAGGTTAAACCCTGACTCATTGGGCGTTTATCACTTTGAGCTTAGTAGCAGCGATCCTTTAAAAAAATGTTCCCAGACCTCAGCATAAACCAACGATATTAGATGCTAATAAATTATAATTCGATAAGGCCATGC
>JBLHWO010000320.1:0-3466 GCA_047629215.1 Cellvibrionaceae bacterium
TGATTTAGTTGGATAAGCTTATCGCGACAATCGATGACTTTGCCGCCATATAAATAACCATCCACACCAATCAATACTGTTGGCTCAATTTGACTGAATCTATCCAATGCAGCATTGACGCCAAAATCAGGCGAACATGAAGACCAAATGGCGCCTACGCTAGACGTCGCTAGCATGGCGACTAGTGCCTCAAAAGTATTGGGGACAATTCCGGCCACTCGGTCCCCCACACCGACACCTAATGACTTAAAGTGTTGTGCAATACGGCTTACGTGCTCATGAAGTTCATGATAACTGAATGTTCGGCGATCACCATTTTCCAAAATGCTGACAATGGCGATATGTGCATCACGTCGTCGCAGCAGGTTTTCAGCATAATTTAAGCGAGCCCCCTCAAACCATTTTGTTTGATGAAATAGGTCACCTTGTGTTGCGATGTTTTTTGGCGCTTGACTAAAAATAATGTCGCTAGATTCCCAGACGCTCTGCCAAAAGAGGTCGTAATGGTTAATAGACCATTGATGCAGAGCGGCATAATCATTGAGTGGACAACCAAAGTGCTCTTCAATATAGGTTTTGAATAATCCCATTTGAGTATTTTGCGGATTATCCGGTGTCCATAAGGCGTGATTATTCTGTTCAGGCATATGATTATTTATTTTTATTGAAACTTGGGTTTACGTTTAGGTAAATTATATATATGTAGCTCTAGTAGTAACGACAATAGACTGATTAACTCCCCTTAAGATGTTTTGCCAAGCGAGTTTTTAATCCCGGCGGAATATTGTGGATGGTTAGGCTGTCTGAGTGGGGGTCATAAACGATGCTATCCCCTAAGCAGCTAGAGGAAAAACTCATGCTGAGTTTGTTGTCTCGACCGCTGATTCTGACAAATTGATTGAGCCTAGCTTTGTCGGGAATAATCTCTGGCTTGTGCATCGGTTTTTGTTCGGCGACAAAGGTGGCAAAATCAGGTAGGTCAGCAATGGCAGTGCTAGCTTCGGTTGCCGCTGAGGAGAGAGGTTGGTCTTTAAGTTGTGTCGCTAGTTCTGCAATAACAACGGGTTTGCCGGCTTTATCTTGTTCTAAACAATAATCAACGACGTGTTTCTTGGTCTGAAAGGCTTCGACTTCGGGCAAGTTTTTTGTGTAGTCTGAGACGGTATCTAAAAACTCATCTGTTTCGGCCGCCAGGTCAACTTTATCGGCAAAGCCAATGAAATTAGTGAACGCCTCTGTTATTTCTTTTTCTCCCCGCCAGCGTAAAAGTGTCAGTGCATTGGCCATGCGGTGAGTGTCGCCACTTTGCCAGTCGCTTATGTTGATTTTAGCGGATAGGTTGATATTGGATGTTTCTAGATAAAAAGATTCGTTAATATCTAAACTCCCATCTATGAATTGGGCGCTGTTATGTTGTACAAAAAACAAGTGTATGAGCTCGTCAGTTTCTAGCTTCTCATGGGCGAAGAAAAGAAAGCCATCGAGTAAGGTTTCGCTTTTATCTATTTCGGCCTGTAAATGTTTCATGGCCTTTTTGCTGAAGCTATCGAAGCCCATTTTTTCTTCTGTAAAATCTTTAATCCAGCTGGATAAGGGGTGGCTGCCGACGTCATCTGAAAAGCGACCATAGTCCTTGGTAAAGCGCTTAATAACGGAGACTTTTAATTCCCGAAAGCACTCTTCAATTTTCCCATCTTGTGTCCAGCAACTATCGCGAAAATGAATAGTGGATCCAGTGGTGGGTTCGAGGCGTTGAATACGGTGAGCGATAATGTGGAGTAAAGCCATAACATGAATAGTATCTAGGTGTGAATGGTTAGACAAGGGTGCGCATAATAGCGTATTAGTCAGATGAACCAATATACCTGAACGATATATTTTATAGCTGTGTTAATGCAAGTGGCATAATTCATAATTGTTGTGGTAATGATGAAAAGTGACCCATAAGTCGCTATCTGTCAACAGGGAGATAGTGATCGAAGATGATATCAGTTCATTGTTGATTTTAGAAGAAGGTACACATCGCGCGCAAGACGAGTAATTGCCCACTTTATTGCCCCTTTTTTTAATAAAATCCAGTTGTTATATATCGCGTACCCAAATTATTGAAGGCGGTGTAGAATGTTCCCTCCTAAAAAATAATGAGCCTTTTGGATATGATTGAGGTTGTTGGAGACTACTGGATGACCCTCTCTTGGTTTATGAATACAGTAAAACCAAATATTATTAATGAGCTGCGCGGTGGAACACTTTATGGGGGATCTAGGGAGGAGTTTGAGAAATTACATAGGGCTCTGGATTGTATGGATTTAAAAGCATCAAAGGCAACCGTTGGACGTATTTTAGGAATGGGAGATAGGGATTCTCCTAGTTTCCAGATAACCGGAGACGATAATAAGAGCCGGTTTGCATCAGAGCTATTTGATCTAAATTCAAGAATCGATGACGAACTAAAGGATATGGTGTTTCTGGGTTTGATGAGCTGGAGATTATGCAGGCACAGCTTGATTGGTCAGTCGAAAAATTTAATGTAACCCTAAATGTGGATGATTGCGATGCAGCAGTCTTACTTGATTTCTGCTCATGGTTGGTTTACTTGCGTTGATATTGAAGAGTTAAAGGCGGCGTTTTAGGGGTAGGGGTGTTAGAATGCGCGGCTTTTTTAGTCCTAGAGTTTTTAGACACAGAGCCTCATGCCACACACTGCTTCTTACGCAGCTTATTCAAGCTCCCAATTGATACAGCACTTGCGCGAACTATCGCTGCTCGATGGTCCAGTTCCGCATTCTCGTTTCGTAGCAATATTGGGTAAGTGTATCGATTTTTCGGAGGCTATGGCGGTATCTGAGCTGTTAAGTGACTTAGGTCGTAAGCCGCCCAATACTAAGGGTGAGGGTGATATTGAGGGCGAGGGTGACGTTGCTGATATTAAGCAGCGCTATCTTCAGTCCCGTGGCGAAATGATGGCTTTCATTATTCAGAGTTTTATCACTGTTAACTGTCCTGTTTCCCTGAAGCTGCCCTTGGCGGGTGACGACACTTTTAGCCATGACGATAAAGGGCTAAGCGCTTATCAGCGCTTCTATACCTTACATCAAAGTCAGATGGAGGCCGGCACTCTAAAATTACAGGTCACCATTCGTCGGCACCTCTCTGCTACCTCGCCACATTTGTCGCAATTAGCGGTGCTTGATAATAAGTTGAGCGCGATTCTTATCGTTCATAGTCGTAAAGCCTTGGGCGCGGTTCCGTTACTGTTGGCGAAGCGTTTTCAGATTCTTTGTTTTGAGCCAGCTAAGACCAAGTCGTCTAAATCAAAGCTTTCTAAATCAAAGTCTTCAAAATCAAAGTCTTCAAAATCAAAGTCTCCTAAGTCAGAGCCTTCAAAGCAAGGCTCTTTAGCATTCAGGCCGCCCGACATACTAAAGCCCAAAACAGAGGCCGGTATAGAAACCAAAAGTGGTTT
>JBLHWO010000321.1:0-3461 GCA_047629215.1 Cellvibrionaceae bacterium
GCTTTAAGGTTATCGCAAATTAGCGTGTCGACTAAGTCACTCATGGTGTTTCACTTATTCCTTCACTGAGGCCTTCACTTTGTAAATGTTCAGCACTTAGTCTTAGCTTGACCGCTTGCCTATGGGCATCTAAACCTTCTGCATCGGCCAAATCCATAATCGCATTGCCGATATTCTTTAAACCTTGATAGCTCAGCTCTTGCACAGTATAACGACGCATAAAGTCGGCTAAGCCTAAGCTAGAATAATTACGAGCGTAGCCATATGTGGGCAATACGTGATTGGTACCGCTAGCATAATCCCCAGCCGATTCAGGCGACCATTGGCCAACAAATATCGAACCCGCGTTAGTCAGTTTATCTAGGCTGTCACGAGCATTTTCGATTTGTATAATAAGATGTTCTGGGGCATAAGCATTACTGACTTCATAAGCCTGCTCTAGGGTGTCAGTCAAAATATAACGACTGTGTTTTATTGCCTGCTCGGCAATTGTTCGACGACTTAATGTGGCCAACTGCAAGGTAACTTGTTGTTTAACCGCTTCGATTAAATCTCTACTGCTGGACACCAATACGGCTTGAGAGTCAGCACCATGCTCTGCTTGCGACAATAAATCGGCTGCAACAAACACCGGGTTGGCTTTTGCATCGGCAATCACTAATACCTCCGACGGACCCGCTGGCATATCAATTGCCGGACCCGCTGGAATACGACTAACTTGTTGTTTGGCTTCGGTGACATAACTATTGCCCGGACCGAAAATTTTATCGACTTTCGGAATGCTCTCAGTGCCTAGTGCCAAGGCTGCAATAGCTTGCGCACCGCCAACTAGGTAAATTTCGTCAATACCACATAGGCTGGCTGCATAAAGGATTTCAACTGCAATTTGACCGTCTTTATTAGGCGGTGTGCATAATACTTTTCTGGCACAACCCGCAACCTGAGCCGTTGCGCCCAACATAAGTACCGTTGAGGGTAAAGGTGCAGTGCCTCCTGGAATATATAAGCCAACGGATGCTAATGGTGCATGTTTGAGCTCACAAACCACCCCAGGTGTGGTTTCAACTACAACGTCTTCGGGGTATTGAGCCTGATGGAACGCTTTTATATTGGCATAGGCTTGATCCATTGCCCATTTAACTTCTGGTTTTATTTGGCCGGCAAAGCTGCTGTGTGAATTATCACTAAAACGCAAAAACTCTAATTTTGCACCGTCAAAGCGCTCAGTAAAAGCCAACAATGCTTTATCACCCTGCAGTTTTACTTGCTGAATAATGTCAGCCACCGTATCGCTCAAAGCTTGGCTATCCGAAAGAGCCGGTCTGCTAAGTAATTTAGCTTGTTCAGCTGGGTTAAGCTGTGCCCATATTTGCATGACTATTTTGGCCTCTTACCTAATTCTTAACTAAATATTTACTATGCCTTAATACGCCTTAAGACATCATTTTTTCAATTGGCATCACTAAAATTGAACTACATCCCAATGCTTTGAGTTTTTCCATGGTTTCCCAAAACAGGGTTTCAGGACTGACTACATGGATCGCGACAATATCGTCATTACCAGCAAGGGGTAACACAGTAGGATTTTCAGAGCCTGGAAGTAAACTTTTTACTTGTTCTAAATAGGCTTTTGGGGCATGTAACATGATGTATTTACTTTCCTTGGCCTGGGTGACGCCATCCATACGCGGTAACATTTTGTTGATGAGCGCTTGTTTCGCTTCCGGCATTTCGCCGCCACGTTGGATAAATACCGCTTTAGATTTGAATATTTCATCGGCTTCTTGTAAACCATTGGCTTCAAGCGTGGCACCGGTCGATACCAAGTCACAAATTGCATCTGCAACACCGGCACGAGGTGCCACTTCAACCGAGCCAGTTAACATCACTGTGCTGGCTTTAATGTTCTTTTCTTTGAAAAAACGCTCTAACAAGAAAGGATAAGTTGTGGCGACTTTTTTACCTTGTAATGACTCTAAACCTTGGTAATCCATTTCATTAGGAACGGCAATAGATAACCGGCAACCGCCGTAATCTAGACGTCTAAGCTCAATATATTCAGCTTTTTTACCTGACGCCTGTCGTTCAAGCATTTTTTCTTCTAGTTCGTTTTGGCCAATAAAACCTAAGTCAACCACGCCGTCCATTACTAAACCAGGTATGTCGTCGTCACGTACCAATAACAAATCAATAGGTTGGTTAGTCGAATGAGCAATCAACAACCGATCGCGAATTTGCAACTTGATGCCAATGGCTTTTAATAAAGAGATACTGTCGTCACTTAATCGTCCTGACTTTTGTACGGCAATACGTAATCTATTGTTATTACTCATATTTATTTCCAATCCTGTTTAAATTTTATACCTGACATGTAATTCATCAGTGAATCTGATGGTTCAAAAGAGCGACCCAAAAGAAAAACCCCCGAAAGATGCCTTCCGGGGGTTTAGAGTGTGTCTGCGCCGCTAGAAGGATTCAATAGACCTTCCAGCAAATACCTGAAAGGCTAAGCTATATGATGATGGACGACTGCTTTCAAGGTAATGTTCATAATTTTGTATCTTCTAAATCACTGCGCTTCAATGGCGCATACATTATGCAATCGGCCTGATTAATGCAAGAATATTTAGGGGGAAAGTAGGCGCTTTCTTACAATTAAATCAACTATGTTAGTTTACAACCATGTGATTGAATGTTTTATGAACAATATGGTCTAAATAGTTGTCGAATAACGGCTAACTCATTTCTATTAATGAAGGATAAATTATGACTACCGATCTTTTATTCTCAATACTACCTCGAGAGGGCAAAGTGCCTATTGCCCATGATAGCCAAAAAGTAGTGAAAATTGATAGGCAAGAAGTGTTACGCGCTTTAAGTGATGAGGAAAAAGAACTCAAAGGTGAGGAGAGAGAGTCCAGGAAGAAGCAACAGCAACGCAACAAAAATGAGCAAAGCGAAGAGCAAGAGCCTAACCCGGAACAAATTAACGAAAACAGTGACGACACCGATCAGAAGAAACCCAAAGGGCCTAAACATTTAGACATTTACGTTTAGGATAAAAATTGCGCTATTAAACATAGTGTTGCCATAGAATCACCAAATCACTAGCCAATAGGTTTTCTTTTCAACGAACCTGACCCCACAGGTCCCATAGATTACGATACCTTTAAATAGTGTCAGGGTATTTTACAGCTTTGCGCGTACACCACGCGGATTATAGGCCATGTCATCGATTTATTAAGACGGAACAATTCTTGCCCTAAAATTACCGGATAGTTATCAACACTTAATATCTAATAAAGATTTAAAGGAGATAAATAATCAAAAATTAAGAGTTTCAGCCGCTCTGTCATCGCTCGTTTGGTTCGCGATAATGATAAATGTTCCCGCCAAAGCATCGATTATATCGTTCACATCCGCCATTAATGGAGCACAAGCAAACGAAGGTGCTGGCAGTG
>JBLHWO010000322.1:0-3459 GCA_047629215.1 Cellvibrionaceae bacterium
CCAAAAGACCCAAATCGTTTGAACTGTAACGGGGCTCCGTTAGGTGATTTTATAAGTATTTCAGCGCTTTTAGCCTCGACCTTACCTTTATTGACATAACAACATAAGCGCTGAGAAATGTTGTCGTTATAGGTAAAGAAATTGTCATTGTAAATACCTTGAGCAAAATACTCTCGACAGAAGTGTATTTTTCCATCTTCTACTGCACACAGAAATAAAGCATCCCCTTGAACTTCTTCATCAGATTCAAAGAATTTTATGTCTGCCTTACGCTTATTTACTAACTCATATTCAAAAGGCTTGAGACTAAAAAAATCTTCAGTGCTATAAACATACATATATTGATTTTTTTCAATCTCTGCGATTAGCGCAGGGTATTGCTCGCTGAGTGTTTCGTAACAGTGTTTTAGAACTTTCATAGGGCAATCTACGTCTGTGTGTAGGGTTTAAAACTATCCTTGTTCGTGATTTGAATCAGGCTTAAATGTGAAGATATTTAAGCTCTCAGAGAATATCTGAAAATCATTGAAATCGACACAATAAATGAGATTTGTTGTTATTTTTTTAGCAGAAAACTTTAGTGAAATAAGGTACATTGTTCTATCGAAAAGCAAATAGAAGCCAAGGTTTTTCTGGTATTAAATTTTATACTAATGGCCGGCTTACAGGTCAATTTACTTAATTCGGCAGAGCATTTAGCCTAAAGTTGCCCCAATTTAAAAGGTAATTAATTATGATTAGTACTGTTCAAACATTTAATAACCAGCTTCAGAAGAAAGTGAAAAATTGGGTAAATCAAGTCTCAGTAGCTCAAGGCTCTGGCTCGATGGTAGATAAATTAAAAATGTCGGCAGCGCTAAAGCTATTAACGCAGTTTGTGGGTAAATCTATTCCTTTTGCCGCGCGTAATAATTTTAAGGTTATCGACTATAAACCGGGCTACGTTAAGGCATTTATTCCACTTAAACCGAATAAAAATCATTTCAATGCGATGTATGCCGGTGCTCTATTTACGGTGGCGGAACTGCCTGGCGGCATTATTTCGATTCTTAGTTTTGATGAACGTTTTTTTCCGATCTTAAAAGATCTGAAAATCGAATTTTTGAAAATGGCTAAAACAGATGTAACCGTAGAGTTTGAATTGTCAGAGAAACAACTCAAGCAGCTTGAAATCGATACCATTAATGATGGTCGATGTGCGTTTGTGCTAGAAGGTGAAATTAAAGATATGAGTGGTGAAGTGGTCGCTAAAAGTTATGCTAACTACCAAATTCGTTTACGTTAATAACGTTGACAGCGATAATCGTAGTGCCGTCTCTAATAAGGAAATAGTTCATGGGCGAATTCGTCTCAGAGTTTAAAATATGCTCTTTTAATTTATTTAATTATATAAAACCACCCAATGCGTTTTATGAACTAGACAATATTTATACCGAAGGACAATGGGAAAAAAAAGAAAGATGGTTGAATAATCAATTATCGAATATGAATGCAGATATCATAGGGTTTCAAGAAGTATTTAGCCCCGACGCATTAAAAGAATTAGTCAGCAGGCATGGTTTTTCTTACTTTGAAACGGTAGAAGAACCCGGCAAGGCGTCGGGGCATATATACAACAAACCTGTGGTCGCGCTAGCATCGAAGTTTCCTATTATTTCTGCAGAAGAAGTCAAGATCGACCAATCATTAATTAATCGGCTGCACATACAACCTGAGTTCAAGTTTAGCCGAGCGCCGATTAAAGCTGAAGTTAGGATAAATGGCTTCGCAACAGTGGTGGTTTATGTTGTTCATTTGAAATCAAAACGATCCAAATTTGATAGAGACTTTAATGTCGATATTGGTGACGAGACTGCGGTTGAACAATACCTGTTTGACGATATTCAAGGGGGGTGGGCATCAAGCATACAGCGAGGCACCGAAGCAGCATTAATGTACCAAGATATATGCCGACAGACGAGGGCGGATGAAAGGCCCGTCGTGATGATCGGTGATCTAAATGATACGATAGAATCATCTACATTGAAATTATTGGTTGCTGGCAGTGAGCTAGATAGAATAGGCACAAAGTCAGTTTCTAGTATGAATAGTCAAGAACGTCGATTTATTACCAAGTTCTCTTTGTATGATTCGTTTAAACTGAATACAAATAGTAGCCAGAGTCATCGCCAGCCTACACATTATTTTGCTAATAAGGGGAGCATTTTGGATTATATATTAATGTCAAAAGACTTCGATGCTAGTAACGATCAAAGCTTAGCTGAGGTGACTAGTTACCAGTTGAGCAATGCGCATCTAGAAAACCCTGTTTACGAAACTGATTCCGAATGTTCAGACCATGCTCCGGTAGTGGTAACGGTTGAAGTACGACTCTAAGTGCGATTTTCGCAACAATAGATAGCGCTCACCATTTTTTGAAGAAATTCTCAGTATTTTCACATTATATTTTTATAATAGGTAGGTCAGAAAATCGTGTTGTATAGGATGGTGACTTAAAGCTTCGTGCCATGGCCCATTTTTGTTGGGTGCCTTGCGCGGCTAAAAACATTTTTCCTTTACCGTAGCGTAGGTTAGCTGCATCGATAAGGTTCATTAATTTAAACGCCCGGTCAGATTGACCCGGCTCAAAAAAGTCGTGTTGCTTATAGTGAACGTTGGATAGGTCTAACAAACCTACGCCCGCTTTAGCATAGACATAACCCGTCCTAAATAAGTGTTCACAGGCCTGATGAGCCAATCGAATAATGATTCGTGAGTCATTAGTGGGGTAGGGCAATACTAGGCTTGTACTATTGCTATAGCGATACTCATGAAAGCGGGAAGTTTGAATCATGACATAAACACGATTCGCCAAGTTTTTTTGTTTTCTGAGCTTTTCGGTTGCTCTTACTGCGTGAGCGGCCACACTTTGTTTTAGCTCCTCAAGACACCTTACTTTTTTTCCAAAAGATCGACTGCTGAAAATTTCTTTTTTAGGTGCCGGCTGAGTCTCCAGGTCAAAGCAACACTCTCCATTGAGTTCCCTAACGGTGCGTTCTAGGGTGACGCCAAACTCTTTACGCATCCGCTTAGGTGGCTGAACGCGCAAGTCTTGAACGGTAAATACACCTAATAATGCCAAACGCTTTGATAGCCGGGCCCCGACGCCCCAGACTTTAGAGACTGAGATCTTTTTAAACACAGCTTCCCATGATGCTAAGTCATCGAGAACGCATACGCCTTGTAGTTTATTCGATTTTTTTGCAAGGTGATTCGCTAATTTTGCGAGCGTTTTGGTCTGTGCAATCCCGACGAAAACCGGCATTCTCTGCTGTATCCATATCGCTTTTTTTATATCATGACCACGGCGTACTAAATTTTTAAACCCAGATAAATCGAGAAATGCCTCGTCAATTGAATACACCTCCATGTCGACACAAAAGTTGGATAACAGCGACATAATCCGTGAAGAAATATCAC
>JBLHWO010000323.1:0-3450 GCA_047629215.1 Cellvibrionaceae bacterium
AAATATCAGTAAGCCACAGGAGCAAAAAATTATTTGCAAAAGCATAAAAAAGGGTTATTCTCGACTGGGCATCATCTGAGAAAAGACATTTAGCAATGAATAAAAATAATACACTAGAAAACATAGACAATATGACAATGATAGGATGGAGAGAGTGGGTTTCTCTTCCTGAATTGGGGATCGTCAGGATCAAAGCAAAAATAGATACGGGAGCACGTACATCCGCGCTGCACGCTTATTTTATTGAGCCTTACCATAAGGCGAATAAACACTATGTTAGATTTGGTATACACCCGCTACAAGGCAATACTAACAAAAATATGATTTGCGACAGCTTAGTTTCAGATGAAAGAACAGTCACCGATTCAGGTGGCCACGCAGAAACTCGTTTTGTTATACAGACACTATTAGTGATAGGAAATGTAAGTCGATTAATAGAAATAACCTTAACCAATCGCGACACCATGAAATTTCGTATGCTAGTGGGTAGGACAGCAATGGAAAATGATTTCTATGTCAATCCAGCATTATCTCATTGTTCAGGCAAACCTAGTTTGTGACTTTGCCTATAAAGAAAAAGGTCTAATCTATTATGCTATGTAGTAACAAGCTTATACCTGCCCTGAGATCTATTCTAGATTTCCTTGGAATAATTAAAAAATAAGGGAACATATTATGAAAATAGCTATCTTATCGAGAAACTCAACACTGTATTCAACCAACCGACTGGTTGAGGCAGCTAAAGCGCGTGGCCACGAACCTCGTGTTATTGATCATATTCGCTGCTTTATGGATATAGGCACCGATAATCCATCCGTACACTATAAAAAAGAAGAATTTAAGCCAGGCGATTTTGACGCAGTTATTCCTCGTATAGGAGCGTCCGTGTCATTTTATGGAACATCGGTTGTTCGTCAGTTTGAAATGATGGGAACCTATTGCGTGAATGAATCGGTTGCGATTAGTCGCTCACGAGATAAATTACGCTCAACTCAATTATTATCGCGCAAAGGTGTTGGTATTCCAGTCACTGCTTTTGCTAATTCGCCAGATGATGTGGATGGCCTGATACGTGAAGTTGGCGGTGCCCCCTTAGTGATAAAACTGTTAGAAGGCACTCAAGGTATTGGTGTGGTGTTAGCGGAAACAAAAAAAGCAGCTGAGAGTGTTATTCAAGCATTTATGGGGGTTAACAGCAATATTCTTATTCAGGAGTTTATCAAAGAAGCTGGCGGCAGTGATATTCGCTGCCTGGTTGTCGGCGGTAAAGTAATAGCAGCCATGCAAAGAACGGGGCCCGAAGGCGAGTTTCGCTCTAACTTACATCGGGGTGGCTCTGCACAATTAGTAAAGTTATCATCTGCTGAACGCACGGCTGCCGTAAAAGCAGCAACGATTATGGGGCTCAATGTATGCGGGGTCGATTTACTTCGCTCTAGCCGTGGGCCTTTAGTGATGGAAGTCAATTCTTCGCCGGGACTACGGGGCATTGAAGAAGCAACACAGAAAGATGTTGCTAGCATGATTATCGATTTTATTGAAAAAAATGCCAAGCCGAATAAAACAAAAACACGTGGTAAAGGGTAGGTCTATTATTAATGTCAAAAAGAAACAAACCGCTAACATTAAATGGTATTACTGTCGCGCCCGGCGAACAAAAAGTCATTGAATTACCCATTGCGAAACTGTACACCCATTCGCATCAGAGTATCCCTGTACATGTGATATGCAGCAAGACAGAGGGGCCACGATTATTTATTAGTGCTGCTATCCACGGCGATGAATTGAATGGGGTTGAAATTCTTCGTCGCCTACTCACGATGAGAGTCTTGAAGAAACTGCGTGGTACGGTGATTATTATTCCTATTGTCAATATTTTTGGCATTGTTCAGCATTCGCGCTATTTGCCAGATCGTCGCGATCTTAACCGTTCCTTCCCTGGTTCTAAGCGTGGATCTTTAGCCGCTAGGTTGGCCCATATTTTTGTACAAGAAATTGTTAGTCAATGTAACTACGGCATTGATCTCCATACTGGCGCAATACATCGTTCGAATTTACCGCAGGTGCGTGCTAATTTAGATGATCCAGAAACACTTTTATTGGCTGAAGCTTTTGCAGTACCTGTATTATTAAATGCAAACCTGCGTGATGGTTCATTGCGCCAGGTCGCTAGCGAGCATGGTGTAAAAGTTTTATTATATGAAGCAGGTGAGGCATTACGATTCGACGAATTATCGATACGCGCAGGTGTCCGCGGTATTTTATCGGTTATGCGTCAATTAAAAATGCTGCCTTCATCGAAACCATCACGTAAACAGCGTCTACCCTTTGTGGCTCGTTCCAGTAGTTGGGAAAGAGCACCAGAGAGTGGCTTATTACGCTCTGTTGCTGCATTGGGCATGCAAATAAAAGAAGGCGATTTATTGGGCATTATATCTGACCCCTCTGACCTCTTTAATCAAAAAGATTATGAAATCAGATCTCAGTATAATGGAATAGTGATCGGCAAAAGTAATATCCCCTTAGTCAATGAAGGTGATGCCTTATTTCATATCGCGCGCTTTGAAGATATTAAACAAGCAGCGGCATTGGTTGAAGCGTTTCAGTCAACAGCAGAACAAACGCCTGATACTGTATTTGATGACCAGGTATTATTTTAGGGCATCTCTAAAAATGCACTTTTTCTGCGATAGCTAGGTCAATACCTCAGCTCCGTGCTCAAATCCTAATTTACTCCATGTAAACTGCGGTTTTCCGCGCGGAGCGCCTTTACTCTCACGAAAAAATTACTATTTTTAGAGTCCCCCTTATATTAATTTTTTAGGATCAGATATACAGATGATTTTTTAATTAGGCTTTTGGGGTTTTCCTTGATTTTTTTTTTGCTTAACGCCGAAGTCGCTATGGGACAAAAAATCAACATTAATAAAACAAAAAAGAGGAAATTGCTAAGGCAATAAAACCTTTTTCCCCTGTTTTAACATTAGCTTGGCTTACCGTATTTTCTATTGACTCACTGACAGGAAAGGATTTTGGAATAACAGGTAAGTCTATTTCCTTTAAATATTCTTGACGCAATACCTCCTCATCATCGGAAGTGCTGCCCATAATAAACTCTCTGCTATTTTAGATGTTGCGCTTAAAAACTAGACAAAATAAAAATAGCAAGAGTCACACTTACGCTAAATGAGTGATAAAACGGCATAACTATAATTATCATTGCTTTTTATTCAGAGATAGAGATCCTCAGGTTGTTATGAAGGAATCGTCAAATATGGCTTGATGATAGAGTTACGATACCTAAAAAAGACATAAAACCTGCGATATCTGTGGCCGTTGCAAGCACAATTGAAGATGATTGCGCCGGATCCTGCCCCAGTTTTTTTAAACAAATAGGAAGCAAGGCCCCAGCAATCCCGGCAATGGTGATTTAAATTACCATCGATAAAC
>JBLHWO010000324.1:0-3399 GCA_047629215.1 Cellvibrionaceae bacterium
CTCATTTTTCCGGAATTATTTTCAATGTCGAAATCTGAGAGATAGTGTGATTTATCGGTCACAGAAGAAATGTACTTAGCGAATGAAGAGATGCCAGCCCGTTGCTGTGGATAAGAGAAAAATATGTGTCCATTAGGACTAATGATTTCTGTATTAAGCAACCCTGGGACTACGCTACTTTTTATGTTGTCGAGAGTTTTTTTCAAATGTTCTTGTTTTGGTTTTGATTGGCTTAGCTCGAACATGCTTGTCACTTCTAAGGTTTTAGTATAAAAATCTAACGCTGCTCCAAGCTCGCGCGACGCTTGCAGAGTCTTAATTTCGACGCTATCTTTGATGTGCCGTTGGGTTTCTTTAAGCTCGGCCTGCCCTGAGATTATGGTTATTGTCAACATAGGTAAAACAATAAAGGCGGATAGAATCGTATGGATTATCGAGTTTATCGGAATTTTTTGCGGCGCCTTGGTAGGCCCCTTCAAATTTTTCCACTGCATTACAGATGTGAATTGGATGAGTAAACTGGCGAATATAACGTTGGTAATACCATTAACCATCTGTTTCAAAGCGATCAGGTTGGTAGTGATTTCGGGCACTTCAAGTTGATAGACATATAATCCCCAGGCTATGGGCATTCCCAAAAAAAGCCAGAAGCCAACATCAATTAAAACTAGATTGTCTCTCTTTAGATAAAAGCTGACAAGGCCCACTACAAAGGCCTCTAAGCCAAAGACTATTGTCGCGTAGTGATGTCCCCATAAAACGAAACTGTAAGAACCGATGATAATTCCGACAAAAGTGCCCCAAAGTGTCCCACTCGCCCTTACGGCAAGCATCGTTGCAGCACTACCAAATAAAAAATTCACGCCAAAAAAAAGTTCAATATTTAGAACGTTGCCAACAAGGCCTATAGCGGTGAGGGCGAACAGAAACAAGGATTCATTGATGCTAGGCCAATAACTTGAACTCTTGAAAAAAGCTTTCATCAAATTTGTAGTTGGTTGGAAAAGCGTATTCATCTGAGCTTGCTCCTGAAGGAGATTACAATAGAGATGAGCGCGCCTTTCACAAGTGTGTACTAGATAAAAGGCGCCAAACGATTGGTTTCAGTCATAAACTTTGACACGACAATGTCGTGCTTTAAGGTAGGTGTGTTTTCTTTTCGGTCACTAATCATTTCATTGCCTGGATCAGTGACTGTAATTACAGCGTCATTTACACATCACTACACTCCCTGACTTTACTAAAAGCCAATGCGCTACCAAGGGTATGGCCAATTGACTGAATTAGTCATTGACTGATCGCATAAGCGCGCGGACATCACCGAAGCATTCAACTATCTACTTCTAGGTTATCAACGGCGCTAAAAATGTGGTCGCTTAGGTCAAGCGAATTTATAGATAATTGCTACCTATTAGTAGTTAATTATATTTATTTTAATCAACTTTTTTTTGACAACGATTTGACTCTAACATATTTTCGTAATTTATACTTCGAGTATCGACTATCATCGTTTAGTGATTCTTAATAATTTAGCTGAATGTCCATACATCGATAATTATTTGACAGCAACAAATGTAATATAGATTGTTGTCCTTGCTGAGCAACACGTAACGTAGGTTGTTTGACTATGGCATCACGCATTTTTTTCATAGACTAGCTTAGATTTGTTTTTTTGAAATTAGGTCGCGGGTTTGATGAAACTGGCCTTAGGTAGGTGCGGAGATAAGTTATAGAACCCGCTAAATGGGTATTCATTGCGCTGGACCGAAGCAGAAGAAAGTAATTGAGCTTCATATAATCAAAAATGCTCACAGTTTTTAAGTTGATCGCGTCTTCGACTATCAATTTTGCCAGTTTAGAATATATCTTGTGGCCGGTTTTTTGTTAATAGAGACCAAAATCCGCGCCCAGAATACTGAATCAGCTTACATGTTAACGGTGGCGCTCGGGCAAACAATTAATTTCAGTAAGTGCCCATGACCAAAATACAGATGTTGTTAATAAACCGTCTTAATTGCGGTCATCATTTTAAAACGCATAACTGACTCTTTTCATCCAACCACGCTAAAATTAATAAATATCGTAATGACATAGAATAAACTGAGTTTATGATTAGCCTTGGTTGATGTTTAAGGTCTGGTTGCAATGACTCACTATATTGGTCATCTGATGTGTTTTGTGGATGTCTGTTAATCAGGGGGATATAAAGAACGGACTAAGCGTTGTAATAAACCATAAAATATTGAGACAAGGGATGCTTTCTGGTGGGCTTGCGACCCATCTCTACGCAATACTTAGCAGTAAATTTTAGTTAAAATTTTTGTTCATAATGTCGTAGTTGATAAAGCTTATTTATACTGTCAATTTCGCTGTAAATGAAGAGCTATTTGCGCGCTAAGAGTGATTCTTATTATTTAATATTTACGTCTTGATTCATCAATCCAATAGGTGTGAGTCTCATATGACTGCAAAGGAAAATATGACGAGCATAGGAAGTATAAAGCACCTTTATCCCTTCGATGCTTTGTATCTTACCCGAAATTCCCGAACATTTTTACCGCTTAAGCTCCAATTTTTTGAGTAAGCCCACCCAAAAGCGAACCTTTTTTATCCAGATTTGACAGGAAACGCATAGTGAGCGCTCAGAAGGATGTCAGATACCTCACCAGACCGCTGTGAAAGTTGGCAGTGTGTATAGTAGTTTTGATTTAAAACCGTTAGTTGGTCGAATAGGCGAGCTTGAGAAGGATCGAATAGGCCGGGTTCTGGCGGTGCACTGGTTATAGCTGTTGGATTGTTGAGTGGCAGCAGGGTCCTCATGCTGGCAATCACTTTAACGTGACCGCCGCAGTGCTCACAAGTTTCAATATACGCGCTTGAGTCGTTGCATCCAGGTCATTGCTCGGTGCCGCTGTTCGGACTTTTGTCGAGCCAATCTGTATCGGGTGATGTCGTCTTATCTGGCTTCTTGCCACGCTTAGCCGGTGTCACTTGAACTCAGTGCTTGCTGTTGGCCATAGCCTTGACTAAATTATCCCGGCCTGTCGGGGCGAATCCGATGCCAAAATCTTTGGCGATTTGGCATCTCAAGCCTCTGCGCTTAAGGTAATTAACAGCTGTATTTTTTTGCTCACTCGCGAGCAGTTGTTGTTAGTAGTAGCTATCAGCCGCCGCCATTAAGTCATAAAGTGATTGGCGAGCGCGCTCACGGGCCAGTTCGCACTCTCGCTGCTTGGGGTCGATGGCTTGCTCTTGCGGGACTTCTAGTCCGACTGATCTTGCAAGGTTTTCAATGGCTTCTGGAAAAGAGCTGCGTTCTTACCCCATCAGAAAGCCGATGGCGTTACCGGTGGCCCCGTCGATAAAAAGGACACGATAAAAACAAACGATAAAAAGGAC
>JBLHWO010000325.1:0-3228 GCA_047629215.1 Cellvibrionaceae bacterium
TTCATTGTGAAGCTTTAGCCGAATATTAGTGTCCACCTCAATCGCCATTCTGCCGTCCTCAAACTCTTCCAATAAAGTGACTGGGCCAGCGGAGAAAATATTACAGGGTTTGTGGGTAGCTCGGTTAGAATTCAATACCTTTTCGATGCTTTGCTCATTATCGGGGGCGTGTATAACTTTTTCAGTATGACAAATCCCCATGAGTAATTGATTGTCTAGGCAATATTTAACCATTTGCCGATAGCGAGGTTCAAAAACGTGCAGTGGGCAGGGCACCCCAGGAAAAGTGACCGAATTAGGGATTGGGAAAAGGGCTACTTCTATCATTCAGGTTGTATCCATTTTGGTTAGCAGTTAACTTGCCATCTCATTAGTCCGCTGTATGAGGGGGCTTAATAAAGATCATGACATGTTGTTGCGGTAAGTAAGTGTCTGTTTGCAACCATTTTAAACCCACGGCTTGCATTTCTTTTTTAGCCTGCTGCTGTGTCATTTTGTGGAGACGTTTGATAAGTACTCTAGAGTCTTCACCACGATACTCAACCAGCACCACACGACCGTTAGGCTTCAAACCTTTCACAACACCTTCCATAACTTCTCTTGGGTGCGAAAACTCATGATATGCGTCAACGAGTAATACCACATCAGCGATTGATTCAGGAATATTCGGGTTAGAGACTGTTGCCAGTAGGGTCTCAATATTCGCAATATTTTCTCTGGCTATCCTTTGCTTGATGATACCAAGCATTTCAGGTTGAATGTCAACGGCTATTACTCCCCCGTCAGGAACTTTACGGGCTATAGGGAAACTAAAATAGCCGGTTCCGGCGCCTAAATCGATCACGATATCAGTAGGCCGCAATTCCATATTCTCCAATAACAGATCTGTCCGTTCTTCCTGCTCCCGAGTAGTTCGCTCTAACCAACTTGAGCCCAAATGGCCCATAACATAAGATATTTCTCTTCCCATATAATATTTACCAATACCGTCACGACCTGCTGCTTCCTGCTGGTAATAGGGCGAATCGCTTAGACTATCGGCTGACGACCCGATGCAGATAAAAAGTAACGCGTACACACAAAGATTTTTTTTAAACATAATCAATACTCACCGTTATCGTATTTTTCGGGGTATTAAAGCCAGTACGTTACTTTACCAATACAAGCCAGTTAATGTTGAAGATTTATTCACATCAGAGAGTATGTCAAGGGGAGAGGAAGTTCTAACGTACTTTGGAGTTGCTGTATGGGTTGGTTAATTATTTCATCGCAGGCAAAATTAATATGCAAGGTTTTACCTTTCCCAAAGTTTAGTCGATGTTCTTCTCTATCCATTATTACTCTAACTTGGCATGCGACCATTTCAAAAAAAATAAGAAAGGCCCAGTTTCATACGGTGAGCCCTGCGTTGAAGATCACCCAATCGATCAATAAATCTCATATTGTAAACTTTGTTGGCCAGCGCTCTTTTTTCTAAAGAGCCTTTTACAAACAAGTCGCTGTTCTTTCAGTGGCTGTCTCATCCCAGTTTTACCCAACTAATGTTATCCCCTGTTACCGCCAAAACTAGCTCAGACTATTATACAAAAGTGCACAATGGGTATATAGAAGTGCACAATAAGAATGGACTAGGAGAAGCATTTTCGAGTACAAATGCCTGTGTGCTCGATGTTCATGTCGATCCTAATGAATTGGTTATGCCACCCAAAATCTAATTGTCTCAAGCGCTCAATTATACGATTGCCAGTCGCAAAGAGTTTTTAAATTCAAATGACTGGTTTAAGACTGAGTTGCAACTCACTACTTGCCCTTGCGGCTTACCAGTAAATCCTTCGCCTGATTTATTTTTGCGGCTAGGTAGTTGCTGCCACCTCGATCTGGATGAAGCTTTTGCATGAGTTTGCGATGCGCAGCGATGACTTCCTCCTCTGTGGCGTTGTGATCAAGGCCTAGAACGGCATAAGCTTCACTGGCAGTCATCTCACTGCTATCGCTTGGGCGAGAGTCTTGTCCATTCTCTTCAGAATACTCTCCAGAATAGCGTCCGGCATTAGCAGCTTCGCGCCAATCAGAACCATGCTGGCGATCAAGATAGGCTGCCAAGACTTCGATCGAATCCGGATATTGCTTTTCTGCTAGGCCATAAAGAGAGATTAATTCTGAGAGATTGAATTCAGACAGGTATTTGCCTTTGCTATCCGTCGCCAGTAATTCACCGTCCAAATTGCCACTCTCGTGATCAAGGGTCATTTTTAGCAAGCTAGTTTCAACGGTAGAGCGCTGCGATGAATCTGAGCTCTGCGTCGCTTTGGCCTTTTGGTAAAGCCCTTTTAAAAACGGCACATAACGTAGCAATGGAAACAAGCGTTTGGCAAATATTACTAAACCTGTGCCTAGCGCTGCTAAAAAATGAAGCTTTCCTGTCACCAATAGCAAGAGCAGTAGAGTAATCAACACGACCGCAGCCGCTATCGCAGTGACTTTTTTTCTCTGTTCCGGTTTCAGGGTTCTAATATATCGTGCTGCCATATAGCCAATGATGATAACCGCTACTAAAACGGCAAGTCTGAACATAGTGTATTTACTCGTTTGAAGTATGAATTAAGTCGTAAAGCCTACCACTCTTTATTTTACTGTGTCGGTATTTCCACAGGAGTCATTGAAATATTGACACCTATTTAACGACGTCTACTTTAATTGCTGTAATAACCGTCGCACGCTCGCATCTTGGCTCAATAAATTACTTTTCAAAGCAGATTTACCGCCCGCTGCATAAACCGCAACCGCGGTTAATAATTGACCCAACTGTTTGGCACTGCCTTGATCAAACTGGCAATGTGCGCCTCCACTCAATGTTGCCAACTGTGAGAAAATAGTTCCAACGCCTGGATTGTTTCCTTCTTGAAAAATAAATAAAGGCAGTTTAAGAATTCCTAATTGGCCTGCTAAAGCTGCCAGTGAATCCGGGTTTTCTTCGACACAATCACCAATAAATACCAGTGCGTTTACCTTGTCTGAACGCGTTTCACTTAATGCATGTGATAACACTTTGGCAATCTGAGTTTTCCCACCCAAGCAATTTACTGAAAGTAAGGCTTGTTTGATTTCATTAGCACCGCGCATCCAGGGAAGCGCTTTAAATTCTCCAAAGCCTCGGTAGTAACAAAGCTGCACACTGAGAGCACTTATTTTATCTGCTTCTGTAAACATAGCGGCATGCTGATGACT
>JBLHWO010000326.1:0-3133 GCA_047629215.1 Cellvibrionaceae bacterium
GAGATTCAGAGAGTTAGTCGTTGTACCTTTCCGCAGCAGGAAATAATAGCGTCCTCACAACTGAGTGATGAAGCGAATATGGCTTTTAATGAAGCTGTATCAGTGTCAATCGATGGCTATGTAGATAGAAATATACTAGAAGACAGTTTTAAAAAGCTTGTTCGTCGTCATGAGGCTTTTCAGGTTACCTTTTCAAGAAATGGTTTAGAAATGTGTCTTCAAGATGATTTGAAGGTGCAGTTCGACTATATCGATATATCTGCTTTAGACGATTCGATGCAGCGAGAACGAGTGACTGAGCTACATAATAATATTAGTCACTCATCCATGAGTCTTGAAGAGGGGCCTTTAATTTTTGCTTGGTTATTGGAGCGTTCTCAAACTCGTTTTGATTTAGTATTAGCTGTTCATCACGTAGTGTGTGATGGGTGGTCTTTCGGCTTAATTTTGGATGAATTGTCCACTGTTTATAATAATAACGGCGATAATTCACAGTTGGCTCCAGCCCCATCTTTTATGGATTGTGCGGATCAGTTAGATGCAATACAGATTAAAAATACGGATACTGACTATTGGCGAGAAAAATTTAGAGAAGTTCCTCCCAATTTAGATTTACCTCTGGACTTCGAGAGGCCTTTAGCTAGAACATTTAACGCAGCCAGAATAGATTATTCGTTTGGTGCCGATTTATCAGCTGATTTAAAAACGGCGGCTGCTAAACTGAAATGCAGTTTAGTTAGTGTTGTTCTGGCAGGGTATTTTATCTTATTGCATCGTTTAACTGATAATGAGGATATTGTTGTTGGGTTGCCTGTTGCAGGTCAGGCTGCGCTAAATAAGCTTAAGCAAGTTGGACACATGGTGCAGCTACTACCAATTCGTATTGGTTTGGGGGCGGAAACGACGTTTGAGGATTTATTAAGCCAAGTCAAGTCGCGAGTATTAGATGCAAGCGAAAAGCCTAACTTTACATTTGGTCAATTAATCGAAAAAATGAAAGTGGACCGAAGTCGTGTGCCATTGATAAGTACGATATTCAATATTGACCAACCCATGCCAGTTCTGAACTTTGGTGATGCTCGGGGAACCGTTCGCTCTTTACCAAGAGCTTCAGAAAATTTTGAACTATTTTTGAATGTAGTGCCTGAAGAATCAAACTTAATTGTTGAAATAACTTACTCTACGAGCCTGTTTTCAGAATCTACGATTAGATCCTGGATGTCGGCTTTAGAAGAAATACTGCGGTCTGCGGTAAAAGATCCAACGCTTGTTCTTTCAGAGTTTTCTTTATGTAAGGATGTTCCTGACTTTGTTACGAAAATAAATGAAACGCAATATCAGCTGTCTTTTTTGTCAGTTGTAGATGCGTTCGAAATAACACGGAAGAAATGTCCGAATAGTCCTGCTGTTTATTGTGCAGATAGACAGCTGTCCTATGACGAGCTGGGTAGAAGAGTCGATTCTATGGCTCACTATTTGGTAGACAATGGGGTCGTAGAGAATAGCCTTGTAGGTATTTGCTGCGAACGTTCCGAATTGTTGATAATTGCTGTTCTTGCCTTGCATAAGTTAGGAGCCGCTTACTTACCGCTAGATCCGAGTTTCCCTAAAGACCGCCTGGGCTATATGGCTGAAAATGCTGGTGCGGGCTATATTCTTGGTGATCATTCCGCAGCGTCAATGTTTGAGGAAAGTCCCGCAAAAATCTTGGATATTTTAAAGGTCTATGACGATAGAGGTGCTTACGAGTCTATAAAAGCTAGGCCAGAGCGCTTGGCGTATATTATGTACACGTCTGGGTCTACTGGTAAGCCAAAGGGAGTACAAATCAGTTGTGGTTCAATGCTGAATTTACTGGAAAGCATGTTGGTTGAGCCAAGTTTTAAGGCATCAAATACACTTTTGGCAGTAACGACATTGGCGTTTGATATTTCGATTGTCGAGTTGTTTTTACCGCTTATGGTGGGTGGACGAGTTGTTATTGCAGAGCAAGATGACTTAAAAAATGGCGAAGCTATCAGCTCGCTGATAGATAAACATAAAGTCGACTATTTACAGTCTACGCCTGCAACCTTTCAGCTTCTGATGTTGAGTTCTTGGGCTGCGTCTGCAAACCAAACACTGATCGCGCTCTGTTGTGGTGAGCCTTTACCACCAGCTTTGGCAGACGCTTTGATTCCGCGTGTTAATGCACTTTGGAATATGTATGGCCCAACCGAAGCAACCGTTTATGCAACGCGTAAGCTGCTCAATCGCCCGGGCGAGCAAATAACGATCGGCCGAGCTATCGAAAATACCCGTACTTATATCCTTGATACTAACTTAAACCAGGTGCCGATGTCTGTGCCGGGTGAACTATGCATTGCGGGCGATAATTTGGCAGTTGGCTATCACGGTCGTCCCGATTTGACTGAGGCCGCTTTTATTGAGCATCAAACATTAGGTCGACTCTATCGTACGGGAGATTTGGCAAAATGGAATGAAAATAAAGACATTGTTCACTTGGGCCGGTTGGATGATCAGGTAAAAATTCGCGGTTATCGCATTGAGTTAGGTGAAATCGAAAAAGCAATTGTCAATACGGGACTTGTCGATACCGTAGCCGTAGTTCTGACCGACGACTCCGAAACTGATCGAAAGCTTGTGGCTTGTTGTAATTCGACTCAGGCCGGTGAAAGTAACGTGACACAGATTAAAGCGGAAATACGGAAAGTTTTGCCTGGCTATATGGTTCCGCACCATTTTGCATTTCTTGAAACAATTCCGTTAACAAACAGTGGTAAAGTTGATCGTAAAGCGCTTCTAATTATGTCCTTGGATTTCGCTTCTAGAGAAAATACACAAACGGGCGGTGAGCCATCTAGTGAAAGTGAGAAGTATTTGGCCAAACTGTGGCAGGGTCTGGTTGATATTGACTATGTTAATGTCGATGATAATTTCTTCGATATTGGGGGGCATTCATTGCTAGCAGCGAAGTTGTTAGCAGATGTTGCGAAGGAGCGAGGCATACAATTGCCGTTTAATGCTTTGATTTCAGGGACACTTGGACAGATTGCAGACGCTTACTTAAGCGAAAAAGCAATAGAGCAAAATAAAGCTCGTGAGCCAGAAAAGAATAAGTCAGGTTGGTTGT
>JBLHWO010000327.1:0-3087 GCA_047629215.1 Cellvibrionaceae bacterium
CCTCATCTCCAATACCATGACCAAGCATTTCTCGAATGATCTTATGGTTGTTAACCATTTCATGTAGGCGGTCGTAATCCCAGTTCAGGTTTAATCTCAATGTGCCCATCACTAAAATCTTCCACCCGTGCATAGCTGGCCGCCCCGTCTTAGTGCTTACATCGCTTGGCGTGAGCTCTTCTAAAACGCTGAAAATTTGATCTCTTAGAGCTTTGTCAGCATGCAGAAACTGTAAGCTTTTGAGTAGTTGAGGTATATCATCGCGTGATATTGGATTGGATTGAACCGAATTGAAGCAATGTCTACTTCGCCAAGCTGAAGTTGCTCTGGCAGGGTTTCACGCATAATCTTTTTTCACGAAGCTTAATGGTTTAGGGCGTTGAATACAGCGTATTGTCGCAGAAATAGCGAAACTACTGCACGAACTCCGTTATGTTTATTTCTCGCGCGCCCCTGTGGTTCAAGGCTTGGAGAGTTTTCGGTCAGGCACTAATTAGGAGCAGCGTTTATTTTTTACCCTTTTTTACACATTAAGGCCGTCTATTAAACATTACAATCACACCTAGTTTAACCCCATTTTGTGCAGATACTTATCCTCAAAAATAACAGGATGAAAGCAACCTTGCTCTAATCGCTTGCCCCCCTCGTTGCTGTAATACAGCGCTTTGATCAAGGTGCGCTTGCGATTGATAAATACAATCACGTGCCACTCAATAACAGAACCTGACATTTATTTTTTCGCCGAGGCGGCAAAACCATCAAATTGTTTGCACATATGTCGGTTAACGATAAAGCCAAACCTGAACATTGGGTTCTTGTAATAGCATCAGGCCGATATTAATTGTAGCGTGATACACCACCGCCAGACTTAAGGTAATATGTGTACCTTGGTTTAGGGGGATGGGGTGAGATTATTCAGCGATAGCCGATCGCCATTAGCCGACACTAGTGATGCTGATATCTGCGTTGATGGTCCTGATAATTTAGATCGCCAGGCATAGAAATTGGATGTAGCTAAACGGTATTGCTGTCAATAATCGTTGATATTGAGTCAGCCGGATACTTGATCGCTAATATGCTGTTGCTATTGATCAGGTGTCCGTCGGGTGTAAGTGTTTCGAGTCATCGCTTGCTCCATTAAAAATTATTGGATGGGTGTGAGTTTAAAGATTTACATTGGGATTGAAAGACGGGCTATTTTGATCGCTTATCTTATAACGAACACTTACACCTTAATGAAACTCAATAATCAATGAGAGCGACATTTATCAAAATCTTGCCTGACAACTGAGCCCACTAGGAATTGCATTATCCTCGTTGACTAATTCCAAGCGAATGACGTAGGTTCCACTAGCCGCATCGATGACTTTATCAACCATAATCACCTTAGCGGTTAGGCTTCTACTGTAGTTGGTTTCCAGCTTAATACTGGCTTGATCTCCAAGACTGATTCTGCCAAAGAGAGCAACAGGAGCGACAACCGTCACCCGCAGAGGGTTAATTTGTGCAATTCTAACAATAGGACGGTTTTCAACGTATTCACCGGTGGATAAAAAGCGTTTGACCACCACACCATCTACAGGGCTAGTAATAGTTCTCTGGGCCAAGCTGGCGACCGCGTGAACATGTTCCAATTTATTAATTTGTCGCTGCTCTCTGGCTTTACTCAGCTCACGTTTTGACAAACGCCACTCGGTTTCTGCTGCGTCTTTTTCCTGAAGCGACACCATATTCTTCTTAGACAGGTCAAGTAAACGACTTTTATTACGTTTTGTAAAGGATACTTTTTCCTTTCGCAATTCAATCTCCACGGTCGATTGCGAGCGGATTTCAGCCAGCTCCACTAGGGTTTTTTCTACATCAGAATGTAAGAGAGCAACTATCTGATTTTTTGCTACCCGATCACCACGATCAACCGTAACTTCTTGAATAATGCCCGTCACTGCGGTACTGAGATCGATGGTTTGATAGGGTTCGACTAGGCAATCGATCGCTGGCAGTGGCTGTTCTGCATGAGATGGTGCCTGTAACAACAAGGCCAACGAAGCACTATGAATAAGGCCCCATAGAGAGAAAGGGGTATTGGCAAATAAAGTCGTTGCATTTATCGAGGGCTTCACTGGTTTTTTCCTGTAAAAGCGAGACGTTTATGTTGTAAGGCATCTATTTTCATGACCATCATCCGTTGGCGATAATCGGCACGCTCCATGGCGCGCTGCGCTTTTTTTGCCAATACGACAGACAGCTTATGCGACAATGTGTGGGACCATTTTTCAAGGATTAGCACCAACCATGACAGTACAGGTGAGCAATACGCTAAAATTTTTTCATCATCAAGGGCAATAATAGTCTCTTCACTACCTGGGTCACCCTGGCGCGCACAGCGCCCTGCCAGTTGTCGATCAATACGTCGGGAGCGACTATATTGGCAGATAATCACGTGCAAACCACCTAACTCAGCAACATCGTCACTCAGTTTAATATCCGTGCCTCTACCGGCCATATTGGTGGCTACCATAATCTGACCTTGTGTCCCTGCCTGGGCTACAATCTCCGCTTCAACTTGGTGATATTTAGCATTTAGCACTTGGTGAACCAAGCCTTCGTCCTTGAGTATGGCACTTAAATATTCTGACTCTTCAACGGTTGTGGTACCAATGAGCACTGGCCGGCCAACACGATGCTCCCGCATAATACTGGTTACTACGGCCTCCCATTTTTCATGTTGAGTGTTAGCGACTTGTATCGGGTAGTATTTCCGCTGTGATGGTTTGTGGCTAGGAATAGTGACAACCTTAAGTCCATAAACTAAGTTAAGTTCACTTTTACATTCCTGTCCAGTCCCAGTCATACCACCCAAGCGCCAATAGCGCTGAAAAAAATGTTGGTAGCTGACTTGTGTCAATGTTTCTCGCTTGGGTGTCAGTTCACAGCCTTCCTTGGCCTCGATCATTTGCTGTAAACCATACTCCCACGTTTGGTCTACCATAATGCGTCCTGTCTGTTCATCGATGATGTGTACGGCATCATGGTGAATCAAATAGTGGCGATCTTTGTTGTATAAGTAACGAGCGTTTAATGCCAGTA
>JBLHWO010000328.1:0-3087 GCA_047629215.1 Cellvibrionaceae bacterium
ACAAAAAATTTGGATGTCGCTATTAATGAACGTGATGATCTTGCCATGATAGCGTTACAGGGCCCTAACGCCATTGCTAAGCATGCAGCAATTGAGCCTGAACTTGCTGACGCTATTAGCAAGCTGAAGGTGTTTCATGGTATTGAAGTCGGTGAGAACTTGTATGCTCGCACCGGCTATACCGGTGAAGATGGCTTGGAGATTATTCTGCCGGCAGCAGAGGCCCTTATATTATGGGAGCAGCTCGCCGCTGCAGGTGTAAATGCCTGCGGTTTGGGCGCTCGCGATACCTTACGTTTAGAAGCAGGCATGAATTTATATGGAAATGAAATGAGCGATGAGGTGTCTCCACTGGTTGCCAATATGGGCTGGACTATTGCTTGGGAGCCAAGTGAGCGTGAGTTTATTGGACGCAAAGCGATCGAAGATGAAAAGCAGGCAGGGGTAACACGAAAGTTGGTTGGCTTGATTCTACGAGATAAGGGCGTATTACGTGCCCATCAAAAAGTCATTATTGATGGGCTAGGTGAGGGTATTCTTGAAGGTATAGTGACCAGCGGGACGTTTTCTCCTACACTAAACCTCAGCATTGCCTTGGCGAGAGTGCCAGTTGCCGCTAAAATAGGGACTCAGTGCCAGGTAGAGATACGTAATAAGCGTTTAACAGTCGATATTGTTAAGCCGGTTTTTGTCCGTAACGGTCAATCATTAATATGAATTTTTGGGGGAAATAACTATGAGCGAGATTCGCAGCGAACTTAAATACTTATCATCACATGAGTGGGCCCGCGTTGAAGACGATGGTACGGTGACGGTAGGCATTAGTGATTATGCGCAAGAAAGCTTGGGCGACGTAGTTTATGTTGAATGCCCTGAGGTAGGTTCTATTGTTGCTGCTGGTGTACAAGCGGGTGTTGTAGAATCAGTTAAAGCCGCATCGGATATATACTCTCCCATTTCGGGTGAAGTGATTGCAATTAACGTAGCTTTAGAAGACACGCCAGAAACAGTTAATGAATCGCCCTATGATGATGGCTGGTTCTTCAAAGTTAAGCCGGATGCAATTGAAGATTTAGATAATGCGTTCGATAGCGAGGCTTATGAAGCAGAGCTAAACGAATAGTTTTCTAGAAAGAACCTATTTTAAAATGAATTCCCCAAAACAACTTATTCAGTAAGTTGTTTTTTTATGTCTTCTATCTTCAATGCTAGCTCTTGTTTCTCGACAGGCGATAATAATAGGGTGGCAAGGGAAATAGTGTTTTTTGTATTATGAGCGATTACATTGATATTGGCAAAATAGAGTGTTTGAATGCTGGCTAATTTTTTTTTGATAGCCTGCTGACGTATTTTATTAAAACGATCAGGGTAAATGTTTTTTTGAGCGCTTTCGCTTTTCTTGTTAACGCCACTTTCACTGATTTCTACCTTATAGGCCAATAGTTTTTCCATCTCATTTAATTGAGTTAGCAACCCATTATGTAAAGCGAATAATTTATCATTGCTTGTTAATTTTGTGAATAAATTATTGAGGGCTCCCCTTGCCTGCCATTGTTTTTTTAGCAACGATAGGTCATCGGTAAATAATTGAATTTGTATTGCTAACAATTGTCTACGACGATTATTAGGTAATTCATTCACTTTTAAACCAGCTTGCTCAAATAAGAGAGGGACCTTATTTTGAGCAAGAAACCGCGTTGGGGATACAGCCTGTTTATCGCCCCAGAGTAAATACTCAATTGCATATAAACCCAGGGTTACTTCTTCTGCGTCAGTTAAGCCATTTTGCTTGCGTAGAGACCCTAGTGTAATCGGTAGCGTTATATCATTTGTAATGCCGCTTTGAATATAAATATCGTAGCTGTCAAGATAGCCTGGCTGAAGAGGCCAAGCGGCTAGCGTGAAGCGCCACTCTGCTAAAAATGGTGTCAGTGATGCATGCTCTATAAATAGAAAAGGCAGAAGCTCTTGGTAGAGTAAAAATGTTCTTGCCCATTGGGCGTGAGCTGCGCTTAGAGTTGTGTCGTTAGGCTCAGCTAATAATTCTTTCACGCTATTTTGTAAAAGCTTGGATTCCGCCTGTACAACTTCTAACGCATTTAAGCCTTGTTGCCAAAGTTGATTGGCGAATAACGTGGCCAATTCTGGATCGGTACTGATGCTGATTTCTACACTTGCTGCCGTCGCGTTAGTTGTTTCCTGCTTTTTTTCAGAGCTAGGAGAAGGCTTGCAAGCGCTGAGTATTACCACTGACAACAAAGTGATTAGGCAAATCTTATAAGTCGGTATTGACCAGTTAGCGTTATTCATAAGCGGTCAATCTTATTTTTATATGCTGTCATTGTAAGTTAACGTCATTTTATGGCCATCATTATACTCAATACTTCAAGCATTGTTCGAAATGCTCTTTGCATTGAGTAATACTTTAACCTAAAAACTGCACTTGAACCTACTGCGGCTGCCTAAGATACAGAATCTAAAGCATTTTTCACTTTATATTCTGCACATTAAACACCTTCGCTACGATCCAACTGCCGTTTTTAGGTTTAAAAAATCGACCTTTTTATAAGCCATTGCTGTGCGACTTTTATCTCAAGGATATGATGCTCCAGCTAGCCGATACAGCATGTGCGCTGAGCTTTTCATCTGGGTCGACAGCAACAGGTTTATCGGCATAGTCTAATAAAGGTAGATCATTAATGGAATCACTATAAAAGGTAATAAAGTCGGGGCTGCTTTTTTCTTTTTCTAGCCATTGTTGTAGGCGAGTAATCTTTCCCTCTTGAAAGCAAGGGGTGCCGAAAATGTTACCGGTGAAGTGTTCATTCACTATTTCGGGCTCAGTCGCGAGTATGTTATCGATGCCGAGCCATGGCCCAATGGGGCCAGCGATAAAACGATTAGTTGCGGTAATAATTAAGAGCTTATCTCCTTGCTCTTGGTGCGCTCTTATTAATGCGTCGGCTTTGGGTAAGCGAAGCTTAGCAATCACTGAGCTCATAAACTCTTGGTGTAGCGATTCTCTTTGTTCTATCGACATTGCGATTAATGGCGTTAATACAAATCGCTGATATTCGTGAATATCTA
>JBLHWO010000329.1:0-3068 GCA_047629215.1 Cellvibrionaceae bacterium
TTGACTCTGCTCTCTCTGTCTAGCCGCTACTTTACTGGCCAATACTCTAGCGCTCTCTTCGTCCTCCTGTTTCTTAATCAATCTATACTTGGACTCTTCTTCCTGTTGCTTTTTTTCTTCTTCCTGCCGCTTTCTTTCTTCTTCCTGCCGCTTTCTTTCTTCTTCCTGCTGCTGCTTTCTTTCTTCTTCAACTAATGCTGCAGCCTCTATTTTTTGTTGTTTTTCAGCATAAGCATTAGTGACCGCTAAGGTATTCCCATCGACCTGAATCGAAAATGTTTTTCTATCCTCTGCTCTACAGCGAAAATTAAACCGCATATGGTTAATAGTCGATTTAGCCTCAAGTATTCCACCACTTAAAAGCTGAAAACAATAGCGGTCATTTTTCGCTTTTTCAGCAGCATCTAATAGCGTAGAGTACTGCTTTTTATAGGCTGTAGGAAGCCACAGGTCTACGCCTTCAAAATGCTCACTTGCCTCTAAAACTGCACTGAATAAGATGCTAAAAAGCACCAAGTGACGATAATTCATAAGCACCCGTAAAATAATGAGATACTATTAGTATAGAAGCTAGTTTTTAGCATGCGAGTTAACCAGCAATAGACTAATAACTATACCGTTTTCAACCAAAGTAAATAATTATATTATGACCAAATTTAAAGATATCAATATTGAAGCAGCAAAGAATTTAATACAAAAAAAAAGCGTCGCTCTAGCCGATATTCGCGACCTCGATAGTTACAATACCAGTCATATTGAGGGAGCCATTCATGTCACTAACGATAATCTGCAAGATTTCATTCAGAATAGTAACTTAGATCAGCCTTTAATTGTCTATTGCTTTCACGGTCATTCAAGCCAACCGGCTGCACAGTTTTTATTGGAGCAAGGCTTCGAAGAAACCTATAGCTTGATTGGAGGTTACACCCTCTGGGTCTCAGAAAATGCTGATTAGATACCTTTGCACGAAAGATGATTTCTAGGTGCCCTAGGGGCATGTTTTCAGGCGCTCAAAAAATGCTCGAACTCCACGGGCAAAGATTATGCCCAACTATCTATTTGCATTTCCTTCGTCCGTGAATGTCGTATAAGTAAAATGGCCTTCGTGCAAAGGCCTCAAATAGCAATATTTGGCTCTGGCACCTTGCCTTCTGCAACCGATAAATTACCAAACTCATTATTCCATTCTACTAATAGCTTGGCAAAATCAATAGACTGCTGATAAATGGCATGGAGCTCATCCAAGCCGTCTTTGGGGCCACTGTAGATTTTGATACTTCTGTGTCTATTAGCCAGATTATTGTCTCGATATTTTGATCGATACATTTCTAACTTCCAACGCAAGGTTTGTACTGTATGCCTGTAATAAATCAGCTTCGTATCCATGGAGGCAATATTAAAATTAAGTAGCTGGCCAAACATACTAAAATCAGTACCAAATACAATCACTTCTCTACAATTTTCATCGACTAAGACATCCGCTGTACGTGGCGTTTTCAGTAAAACAGCCAGATCACCAAATACTTCTCCAGGAGTGATGTAGTTTATGTGAAGTTTACGCCCATATTGATCGGGCAATGAAACGACTAGCTGACCTTTAACTAAAAAATAAGACCAGCTATCCATCTGCCCCCTTGTCAGTATTTTCTCACCAGAACTAAATTGAAAGATACGTGAATACTGTAACAACTCCTGATATTGACCTTCATTTTGCTTTCTAACGGACTTATAAAAGGGAATAGCTTTTAATATTTTCTCTATAGTCTCGGAAGGTAGTGTCGCAATGTCACGCGTATTCATAGAGGGGCTTCCCGTTTATCTGCAGTTGTTTTACGTTATAGTTTTGAGTTAATAAAGTCACTTAAGTATTGTTGATCGATAATATTCTGCCTAGACCTTTACGACGCCAACTCTGTTTTTTGTGGACTAGATTTAAGGTATCAGTAATAACGGTGAACCACTTATTACTTTCATCTTTTGTGCGTATTGATGACCATAAATACACTCACCAAGATAAGGTTTTAACAAGTCAAATCATGTATAGCTATTTATGATATCAGCATCTGACACACCTTTATTCAACCACCCCTTTTCACAATCTTCTCTTCAATTGGGGAGCCATTTCCACACAAAGATATCAGCAACGCCTCTAAGATAACCCAACTGGATTCATTTCAATGATTATCTAGGCCAATCTCTGGAAATTAAAAACACTGCTAACACGCAAGAGAATTTACTCAACAAAATTTGGGTGTAACGACGACAAGAGCATTATCATTAATAGGCGATAAATAACCGGCAGCAAGAGAGAAAATAGAAGCAGGAGACATCGTTGCCATATTCGCTTGGGACACTTTCACTACACCAAGAGATTGGAACAACTCAAACCATTAACCGATTATGTTGTTCATCATTTTTTACCTTAATCTATTCATGCGGGCAATAAACACAAACAACTATTACACTTTAGCGTCAGTAAGGCTGCCGTTCTGATCGCCCAATGGCAAAGTATTGGTTTTACACACGGGGGAAGAATACCGACAACAGATCAATTATTGGAGAAACCTTAGGCTATGGCCCCTATGTTTTATAGATGTCCATGAACCCAGCTTTACTTATAATCACTCTGAGCATAATGGACGTTAAGCCTTTGACCAACAACCCTCTATTGGCTTATGGAACCTTAATGCTCTTACACCATGTATATTATACTCGCTCATTGATAACAAGGCCAGTGCGGCTATTCTATAATCGCACGAGACAACGCTAGCCGATACTCACGCCAATCTCATTCGCAAAAAACTAGGATTAACAAAAGAAGTAACGAGGCAATCAATTATTACGCGGTGTTTTATTGGGCTTAATGGCTAAATCAAAAATGGACTACAGTGACTTACTTCGTCGTTTATGCGACTTTAAGATTGACGATAACAATAACGACTTATCCACATTATGCTCTAAAATAGAGGCTAGTCAAAAGGCATGGCAAGATTGGAGCGAACGGCATAAACAGCGACAAAGTGTTAACGGTAATTTAAAATTGCCCCCCCGCTTAATTTGCAATTTCT
>JBLHWO010000330.1:0-3051 GCA_047629215.1 Cellvibrionaceae bacterium
TGCAACGGAATAGAGCTATAGTCAAATTTAGTGTACGGGTCATCAAGCGGCATCTTGACCCTGTTGTTGCTGCTGCTGTTGTTGTTGGCAAGTCGTGCTGGCACGCAGATTATAGAGATGGGAGACGGAGGTGCCGGATAAACGTTGATAGTACTTATCGCCAAACAAACGGTAAGCGCGTTCACAGCGCTTTTTAATCATGGGGCCCTTGTGTGTATCGTCTAGGGTATCAACAGCCGCCAGTAACTCAACATCCTCTCGAGTGTAAATTGTTGTGCGTTGAGAACCGTTTCATACTACACCCCGTTCAGACTCACTGCATATTGGAAGAGACTCCTCTTCATAAAGTTAGACCCAGCCCAAATAGATTAGTGGCCTGAGGGCCAAGTGGTGCAGCGTTAGCAGTATTTATATGAAGGCCCCCTACTGATCCAACGCTATGCAGCAGGCGACACACTTTCTAACGCTCAACGGTCAGTGATATTATTGCCGAGTATCGAAAGCGCCTGTGCGATCTCGATTGGTTTATGAAATGCCTAAACGAGCCCATTGCCCGACGGGCCAATCAAGAAGACAGCTGCACTGGCCACTGTTGGCAATCCCGCTACAAATCCCAAACCCTAATCATCGACGAGGCGTTAATCTCGGCTATGGCCTACGTCGATCTAAATCCTATTCGGTCAGCAATGGCAGAAGCACCGAGACTCCCGATCACACCAATATTAAACAACGAATAAAACCGCAGTTCAATCTTAGTGAAGCGATGACTCAAGCAGTCAATGAACAAACACGCCGTGATGTTACTGTGCCACTGAAACCACTATTGCCTTTTGACGGGGTGATCACACAAGCGAAGTAATCGGGCATTCCTTTTGGTTTTGAAGATTACCTGGCCCTGGTCGATTGGATTGGACTGGGCGTGCCATTCGCGATGAAAAGCGGGGGTATATACCGAACCACCTAGCATCAATCCTGGAACGGCTCCACATCGAGACGGATATCAGCTTGCAAAATTCAACGGGGTTTGAAGCGCGATACCGGTTAAAATAATCGCAGAAAAAATATCTATTTTTAATGCTGAGATTCATTGGCAATGATTTTCTATAGTTTACATTTATTATGAAGAGATAAACCTGCATTTTTTAATAGGGTTGCGAGCCTATTAGTTAATAGTCATGGGGAATTCTTACTGTAGTTTTATAAACATTCATTTTGAACATTATTTTTTTATTCTTGCTTAAGAGTGCCTGCCCTTTTATCTTCCACTTTTAGTGGCCCAGCCGTAGGCGAATATTGACTGTTTTGTTAGACATTTTTTGATCCAATCATAAGTTTAAATATATCCACTATAGTCTCCGCATCGACTTTCACAATTTTTTGGTATGCGTCTCGTATTTTTTTCAACTCAACGGGATCAATTTTATCCTCTTCTGATAGATTAAAGGAATCCATACTCCAATCACTAAATCTCTTTTTGTCGATTTCCACATCCACTATCCGATCAATATTTCTATGACGGGTATCATTTTCCAAGATTAACATCAACCCTTCTAATGCTCCTTTTTCGCCTTCGATTACTTGAACGAAACGATTGCCATGGTAAAAAAGCAAGCCAGTTATCCCAAGTTCCGGGTTACTTTTCTTTGATGCTCTGACTATATCCGATAGAACTTTATCGATATCGCCTATCCTAGCTATATATTCGCTGGTATAAATAATCAGGTGCATATTTACTCCTTATGAGATCTAACGCCCAAAGCAGCGGCTTATCCGCTGCCTTTGCTTATAGCTCTTCCCTTCCATTAATTAAGGCCTTTTACTCTCAGGGCAAAAAGATGGAACACGCCTCTGTTAGTTACGAATATACTTGCGCCAAACACTAGATATTCCTAACAAGACATTCGAACTAACGGAAGTCACTCTGTTTCAAAGCGCATACTCAGGGAATATCGTCCACCGACTACCTATAAGACCTGCGAGAAACGAGCATCTCATATTTAAACCATACTTTACACCTAGGATCACTCGAATTAAAGCTCCCAAAAATCATGATTTCGCATGGCTTATTGGCAGTGACTGGACCGATACAAAACACGATTTCTGTGAAACTGATGACCATGGTCAAACACATGCTTACGGCATCACTTCTTCTAAACCAGAAGCCACACATGAATGGTCATGCCATTAAAAAAACCTTTTAAGGCAGCTCTGAAGGAACTCTGTCAGGCGGCACTTCAGAGGGTGGACTTGCTGGTGACTCATTGGGTCGCTCCACTGGAATTTCGGGGTGCCTTGTAGGGGGCATTTCATCAGGGGGATCATTGGGGATATCTGGAATTTCTCCTGCGCGAAAACTCCCCTTCAATTTACTGAACTCAGATTTACCTATCATATTATTCACTCTTTAGTTGTCAATATGAATAAAGAATATGGTGTTGACGCTTTTTGTTCATTGAGAATTGTCAATGCGAAGAACACCTAGTCACGCCTATTATTAAGCTATGATGGTCAGTATTTCAAATTTTTTGAACAGCGTTTGTGCGCTAAGACACATTGACTCAACTAAAAAAACCAAGTTATTCTATGCAACCGAACAATGAGCATCCGAAAAAAATATTTTCGAACTCACACAATTAATTTCTTTTGGCGATGTTGCCATGTTATTCACTCATGCAAAAGGCAGCTGTCTGCGCAGCCGTCCAATGGAGACGGTGAGCATTAATGAGGCCGGCGAAATTTTTTTCTTTACTTCAAGTGATTTAGAGCAAATTGAACAGGTCACCGAAAGTAATGTAAGCGGGGTCGCTCACGATCAATCTACGGCTTGGCTCGACATGTTGAAAACAAACTATGCGGCTGGCACTTGCTCGTCAACCTTGGAAAGCTGAACATTCCAAGGGAGCAGTTGTTCGTAGTAAGCTACCGTTTCACAGTAAGGGATTTTCTTAAGAACCGCCACATAGTACCTGTATGGGTCCAAGTTATGCGTCTTTACAGTTCGGATCAAACTGAAGTGCAGACACAAGGCATTAACCCCATCGACAGAAGCCG